>CAZUZD010000083.1:0-20443 GCA_964624465.1 uncultured Isosphaeraceae bacterium | reverse complement strand
TCGACCCGAACAGCCCCGAGTTCCAGCAGATGCAGGAGCGCATGAAGCAGGGACTCGACGAGCAGGAGAAGGCCCATCGCGAGACCGAGTCCCGCATCGGCAAGGTGCTGACCTCCGGCCAGCGCAAGGCCTTCAACAAGCTCCTGGGCTCCGAGTTCGACGTCGAGAAGCTCGCCACCGAGGTCCAGCAGCAGCCCGGCGGTCGCGGCCAGGGCGGCCGTGGCCAGGGTGGTGCCCGCAACGGCAACCCCGACGACAACTGAGCCGGCCTCCCGGTCGGGTGCGATCCACAGACGGTCCGGGTCGGGAGTCGGTTTGGACTTCCCGGCCCGGACCGTCGTCCGTATAAGGACGTCGCCCCGCACCCTTCACGGAGGAGCTGTCGATGCGTCCAGGACCGACGCGGCCCGCGAGCCGACTGGCGACGATCTCCCTGCTCTGGCTCGCCGGCGCCCTGCTGCTGGTCCCCGATCGGTCCGTGGCCGCCGACTGGACGCTCCCGGACTCGCGGCTCGGCGTGCGCACGGCGCCGATCCTGCTGCTGAGTCGCACCGACGTGCAGGCCGACCTGAAGCTCAGCAGCGAGCAGGTCCTCTCGGCCCGCCGCACGATCGCCGACCTCCACGCCCGCGCCGCCGCCCTGGTCGGCCGGCCCGACGCGGAGGTGGTCGCCAGCCGTCGACTCATCGACGAGGCCCAGCAGCGCTGGCTGGAGCAGCAGCTCAGCGACGTGCAGCGGGCGCGGCTCCTCCAGATCGACCTCCAGTGGGAGGGGCCGATGGCGCTGATCAGCCGACCCTGGCTGGCCGATCAGATCGGTCTGACCCCCGAGCAGCGGACGAAGCTCGCCGCGATGCTCAAGGCGATCCCCGCCGGCACCGAGGACCGCCCGCCCGCCCAGGCCGTCCTCGAGTCGCTCCAGCCCGAGCAGCGGCAGCAGTGGCTGGCCGTGCTCGGCCCGGCCTTCGTCGTCCAGCGCCAGGACCCGGCCGTCGGGGCCGCCCCGGCCGCTGCGCCGCGGCGCTGATCCTGACGGCGCCCCGGGCGGGCCGGAGCTCAGCCCTCAGGCCAGCGGGGCGGTATCGTCGACCAGGCGGGCGAACTCGGGGTGGGCGTGCAGGGTCTGGAAATCGCTCTCGGCGCCGATCCGCTCGCGGAGCGAGGGGTCGAGGTCGAGGGCCATCCCGAGCGCCTCGATCGCCTTGGGGGCGTTGCCGACGAGGCTCCAGTAGCAGGCCAGGTTGTAGTGGAGCAGGGGCTCCTCGGGGTGCTCGCGCGCGGCCCGCTCCAGGGCATCGATCGCCTGGGCCAGTCGGTGGGTGCGCTTGTAGCACCAGCCCAGGCTGATGGCCACGCCGAGGTGCTCGGGCTTGAGGGCGGCCGCCCGCTCCAGCGGCAGCAGGGCGTCGCGAAACCGCCCCTCGGAGCGGAGGGCCTCGCCGAGCAGGAAGCTGGCTTCGAACTGGTGCGGCCCCCAGTCGTCGCGGGCCTCGAGGATCTGGAGGGCCCGGGCGGGCATCTCCAGCATCAGGTAACCCTCGGCCTCATCCAGCTTGCGGAGCATCCGATCGCGGGTGTTTCGCGACATTACGACGCCGCCTCTCGCCTCGGTGGGATCGATCGGGCCAGGGGACCCGGCCGCGTCGACGACGCCCGATCCGACGGCCCGATGTCAGTATCGTAGTCGCGGCCCCGGCCGCAGGAAAGGCAACTGCGGCGCCGGGGCCATGGACGAGGGCCGGTTGGGGGCTCAGAGGCGGCGATTGGCCCCGAGGTCGCCGCCGGGCTGCTGCGGCGGGGGCATCAGGCCCGAGCGGCAGAGGTTCTCGCTCTCGGTGAGCTGCCACTCGGTGGCGACCAGGTCCGGCAGTTCGGACTCGTCGATCCCGTGACCGCCGAGGGCCTCGGCCCGCAGCGCCAGGCCGTTGCGATTGCGGAGGCCCTCGAGCCAGCGATCGGGGATTGCCCGCACGCCGTAATGGGCCCCGGCCATGGCACCGAGGATCGCGCCGGTCGTGTCGGCATCACCGCCGAGGTTGACGGCCTCGACGATCGCCTCCTCGAAACTGTCGGTGCTGAACAGGAAGTAGAGGCAGGTCGGGATCAGGGCGGGGGGGAAGCCCTGGGTGGCTCGGCGACAGATCGGCTCGGCGCCGTGGCGGTTGGCCTCGTCGACGATCATCGCCAGGGCCCGGTCGCGCGGCTTGTCGAGCACCCCCTCGGTGAAGGCGATCGACCGCGACATGGCGTGCAGGTAGGCTCCGACGGCGACGACGGCCTGCGACGACTCGGTCGCGATCCGGTCCTCGGCGCGGGCCACCTCGGCGGCCAGCAGGAACAGCCACGACGGGTCGCGAACCTCGCCACGGGCCAGCCGCCGGACGGCCGCGGCCACGGCCACGGCGCCGGCCAGGCTGCGGATGTCGCGGTGCGTGATCAGGCTGGCGTCGAGCACCGCCGGCACCAGGTCGCCCTCGTGCGCCGCGTAGTAGAGCCCCACCGGTGCAATCCGCATGGCCGCGCCGATGCCAGCCGAGGCCGTGCCCGTGTCCCGTGGCGAGGCGCCCCCCTCCAGGTCAGTCATCACCTGGCGGAAGCTGCGTCCGACGCCTCGATGCGCACCCAGATAGCCCATCCGGGGGCTGGCCATCTCCTGATACACCCGGCCGACCCACTCCGGGTCGACGGCGCCACAGGTCCGCAGGCACTCGGCCAGGACCAGGGCCTGCTGGGTGTCGTCGGAGTACAGGCCCGGCATCCGCCACCGGTACGGCTTCCGCTTCCAGGCGCGGACCCCATCGACGTAGTCAACCACCTGGCGGTAATGAGACCGGATCTGCTGGGCGCTGAGGCCCTCGAGCGGAGCCCCCAGGGCATCCCCCACCGCCAGCCCGAGCAGGGAGCCCCGGGCACGGTCGAGCGCGATCGGATCAGGCATCGTGGCAAGGCTCCTTCGGGCCTTCAGCTCCGGAGACGGAGCCCAGGGCTCGTCGCGATGGAGAAAGGGTATCGCCCCCGAACGGACTCGCCAACCGTTTTCTGCTGCCTGACCACCCGATCGGACGCAAGTGTCGGACCCCCGACGCGACCGACCCCCTTACTCACCATCACTTAGGTCGCATCACCCCGCCGGTACCGTGCGCCCTTTTTTCGGAGTCCGCCCCGCGCCGACGCCCCACGTCACCCCGGACCCGGCCGCCGCCAGCCCCCCAGCCGCGGCCGACCACCCCGGATCACCCCCGCCGCGGTCTCCAGTTCCCCGGGCCGGCCGAGCGGCGCCCTGCGCGTTCGCCGCTCCCACTGACCGGCGGGCCTGGCTCAACCGATCAGGATCGAGTCCGGCGGAACGACCGCGCCCGCGGCGACCGTGGTGTTGCGAATCACCGAGCCGGCGCCGATGACCGCGCCGTCCCCGATCCTGGCATTCTCGACGACCGCGCCCGGACCGACCCGCACTCCGTTGCCGATCACGGCGGCCTGGCCGCCGAGGAGGGTGGCGCCGGCGTCGGCCCGGAAGTTCGTGCCGATCGTGAGGGAGCCGCCGCGCGGGGCGTGGATTGCGACCGCATCGCCCAGCCGGTCGATCGAACCGATCACGATCGGCTGGCCCACGTCGCCGCGGATGGAGACGCCGCGCCCCAGGCGATGGGCCACGTCGCTGGCGCGCTGGCCGAAGGTGACGCCGCCGATGATCCGGCCCCGGAAGTTCGCCAGATTGGCCTGGGCGGGCCCGCGCGCCGGGCTCGGGAACTTCGGGCTGTTGCGGGCCGGCTCGAAGCTCACGAACATCTTGCCGGGCTGCGGGCTCGCGCCCGAGACCAGCGAGAGGTCACCGTTGAAGATCGTGGAGTCGGTGGTGCCGGGCGACCGGCCGGTCGCGGAGTTGCCCTGGTAGAGGTGGGCATACCCGCTGGCCAGCTCGGCCGAGTCGGACAGGCTCGTCTGCACGTCGCTCAGGTCGGCCGTCGTGACGGTCCCGACCTTGCCGAGCGCCGGGTCGCTCGCCTCGGCCGCCGTGTTCACCTGGGCCCCCGGCAGCACCTTCACGCCGGTGGCGATCGTGAGGCCGGGCCCAACGTAGGCGCGTGTCGAGACGAACGCGCCGGGAGCAATCGTGGCGCCGTCGATCACGGCATTCGGCCCCACATACGTCGGCCGCGCCAGGGCGCCGGAGTCCCCCACCTGGGCCGGGCCGAGCACCACGGCGTTGAACCCGATGACGGTGGAATCGCCGACGGTGATGCCGACCGCGCCCCGCTGCCCGCCCGGCCTGGCAATCAGCTGGGCCTGGTCCTGCACGTAGCTCCGGCTGCCGACCTTGAGGAATCCGCCCCTGGCATCGAGCGTGGCGTAGGGCGCGATGTAGGTCTGGATCCCGATCGAGGCTCGCGAGCCGTCGAGGACCCGGACCGAGGGGTCGATGAAGGTCGCCGAGGCGTAGGGGGCCGCGTACGGCAGGACTGGCAGATTGGGCCGGAGCGGGTGGTGGAAGCCCGGCACCGACAGGGGTCGGACGGCGGCCGGGGTGGCGCGGGGGGCGGGGATGGTGCTGAGCAGCAGCCGGACCTCGCAACGTTCCAGAGTCGGCCGAGCCGCACGTTCCCGCCGTCGATCCCGCATCATGGCCAGCCTCTCCGGGTCTCGCGCTCGCGCCTGACCGAAAGGGATCCGTCGCGCGGGCCCGATCGACCCGGGCGTTCGGCCGGGCGGCGCCGGCACGGTCCCCAACCTAGTGCATCGGCGGCCGCCGGCGGCCCGCTTGACGTCCAGATCTCGGGGGATGGGATCAGACCCGGACCTCGAAGAGCGACTGCACGCGCACGATCCCGCGCTCCTCGGGGAAGGTGTGCACCGCCTGCACCGAGAGCCCCCGGGCCCGCGACTCCACCCGCAGCAGGCTCAACGGCGCGGGGGCCAGGCGGTTGGTGCGGTGGTAGCGATGGAACAGGCCGCCGCGGAGGGCATCGAGGGCGATCTCGTCATTGAGGTGCGCGAAGACCTCGGGGGCCACCCGCTCCGACTCGAAGCAGGTCTGGTACTCGACCCGGTCGCCGGCGGTGAGCCGCGCGGTGTGCTCGTGGCGGACCGGGGAGTGGTACAGCAGGCCCGGCTCGGGGAGTGACGTGGCCGGCCCGGCGAGCACCTCGGCGAGCCGGATCGCGCCGCTGGACCAGAGGATGGCGTGGCCGCCCTCGACGATGCGCAGGTCCGCCTCCCAGCCGGTCTGGCGAATCCGCTGATGGGCCCGGACGGCGAACCAGTCGGGGTGCAGCGCCCGGCCGAACACCTGGAACGAGAGGTCGGCCACCCGCGAGGGTCCAGAGCTGACGCCCATCTCGGCACTCCTGACTTGCGTCGGTCCGTCGCAGGTTGAGAGTCGCGCGGCCGGGGCCCGGAGGCGGCCCGCGGTCCCGCTGTGCATGCAGGGGATTATAGGACGGGTCACCCGCGTCGGGAACCGCGACCCGGGGGCGGTGTGGCCCCCCGGCAGCGAGGCCGCCGGACCGCCTTGACCGATCGCCAGACCGCCCGTAGACTCCGCGCCGCGACCGGCGAGGACACCCCAGGAAGGGGGGTCCGCGTCGCCCCGGCACGGATGCAGCAGTGGAGGCGCGCCCGGTGGAACGGACCGACCGACCGGAACTCGAGCTGCCGGCCCGCGCCTGGCGGGCCCTCACGACGCGCGGCCCCCGCTACGCCTGGCACAAGGCGCTGCGGCGCACGCCGGGTCGCTGGCCCGGCCTGAAGCGCCGGCTCCTGTACGCCGACCCGCGCACCTACTGGACCCTGCGGGGCGGCCCCGACTACTTCCGCGAGCAGGAGGGCCAGGCCGGCCGATCTGCCCGCGCCGAGTGGCTCGCCGACCGCCTGGCCTCGTACCGGCCCCGCTCGATCCTCGAGGTCGGCTGCGGTTACGGCAAGCAGCTGGCCAGGCTCCGCGAGCGCCTGGGCGACATCCCGATGGTGGGCGTCGACTTCAGCCCCACCCAGCTCGACCAGGCGCGACGCTACCTGGGCGATGCGCCCTCGGTGCGGCTGGTGCTCGGCTCCGGCGACCGGCTCCCGTTCGCGCCTGGCAGCTTCGACCTGGTCTTCAGCTCGGCGGTGATCCTGCACAACCCGCCGCCGATCGCCGAGGCGATCCGCCGCGAGATCGTGCGGGTCGCGGCGCGGTGGGCGGCGCACAACGAGGACACCGACGTCACTTACAACCGCTACGGCTACGACACGGCCGCCTGGTACCGCGAGCAGGGCATCGCGCTGGCGGAGTCGGGCCCGATCCCCGTCGACCCGGCCGGCAGCCCCTCGCAGTTCTGCGTCGCGCGGCTGGACCAGGCCCGGGGCTGACCGCCGTGCCCACCCCGGCGCCCGGCACCGACGCGACCGCCATGCCAACGCCAGCGCCGCCGGTCTCCGCCCACGACCGCTGGGGTCGCGACAGCTTGATCGTCGTCGTCGGCGGCCAGCTCGAACGCCTGCTCGGCCTGGCCACGGCGCTGGCACTGCGCTGGGGGCTCGACCCGGCGCGGCTGGGTGTCTACACCGGCCTGCGGCTGTTCCTCGACAACACGAACCGGTCGAGCCTAGGCGTCGGCCTGGGCGCGGTGCAGCAGATCCCGATCCTGCGGGCGCAGGGGCGCGTCGCCGAGGCGCGTCACGTCGCCAACGTGGCGCACACGGCCAACACGCTCACCTGCCTGGCCTACGCGCTGGGGCTGCTCGCCTTTGCGCGATTCCGGCCCGAGGGCGCCCTGGCCTCGGAGTGGACCGGCGGCCTGATCGCTATCGCCGGCCTGACCCTGCTGCGGCGCTACGAGAGCTTCCTGATCGCCGTGCTCCGCGCGCACGGGGAGTTCCGGCTCACGACCGAGCTCGACGTCTTCGAGTCGCTGGTCTCGGCGCTGGCCGTGGGGCTCGGGCTCTGGTGCGCCGGCTTCTTCGGATTGCTCGCGGCGGTCGGCGTGATCCTGACGGCCAAGATCGCGTTCCTGCACGCGCGGCACCCGTTGCGATTCGCCTGGGCCTGGGACGGCCGGCTGCTGGGCTCGCTCATGCTCACCGGCCTGCCGATCCTCGCCAACACGGCGGCCTTTGGGTGCGTCGTCGGCCTGGACCGGGCGTTGATCCTGGGCCTGGTCCCCGACGGCGAGCGGAGCGCCGGCCTGTACACGGTCGCCCTGCTCGGCACCGGCTGGAGCCTCGACCTGGCCGGCCGGATCGTGCTGGTCCTGTACACCCAGCTCCAGACGACCCTGGGGCGCACCGCCGACCCCGCCGCCGTCGCCCTGGCCGCCGCTCGGGCCACCGAGGTGCAGGCGCCGCTGCTGGCCCTGGGCGGCGCGGTGGCGTACGTGCTGGCGCCGGGGTTCCTGGGCTGGCTGATCCCCCGCTATGCCGAGGGCCTGCCGGCGCTGCGGCCCTTGCTGCCGGGCGCCGTGATCCTCGGCCTGGCCTGGCCCGCCCGGCAGCTGCTCATCGCCATCGGCCGACCCTACCGGCTCCTGCTGGCGACCGCCGCCGGCCTGGCCATCACCGCCGCGCTCGGCGTGATCGGGGCCCGGCACGCCGGGATCGTCGGCGTGGCCGCGGCGATGTCGCTGGGGTACCTCACCGTGTTCCTTGCCACCAGCCGGACCGCCTTCCGCAGCACCCTCGGCGCCGCCGCCTGGCGGGCGCACCTCGGCCGGCTCGCCGCCGGCGCCCTGCCATTCGCGATGGCCGCCGGCCTGGCCGCCCATCTGCCGCTGCCCGCGACCGGGCCCGTGTGGGAGTGGTTGACGCGCGGCCTGATGCTCGCCCTGGCGATCGCGCCGCCGGCGGCCTGGGCCGCGCATCAGTCCGGCCTGCTGGAGCACGGCCGTGCCTGGCTCGACCGCCGGCGACTGCGGGTCCGAGCCACCTGATTCGCCGGTCCGTCTCCGAGCGTCTCCTCCCGATCCTTCGGCATCGATCCGCCCCCAGCCGAGTCCCCCCGCGATGCTCGACCTCACCTTCACCGCGCTGTTGACCGCCTGGGCCGCCGGGGTCGGGCTGCTCGTGGTCCGCCGCCTCCGACCGGTCCCGGCCGACGTCGCCGCGGCGCTGGCCCTGGCCCTGCCGCTGGGCCTCGGCCTGCTGGCGCTCGGGACGCTCGGCCTTGGACTCGCCGGCCAGCTCCACCGCACTGGCCTGGCCGGGATGCTCGGGCTCGGAGCGGTCGCCATCGCCGTCGGGCGCCCCTGGCAATCGCTGTCGTGGCGCGTGGGGTTCGAACCGGCCGACGCCCGGACGTGGCTGGATCGCGTGGTGGATGGAGCGCTCCTCGTCGGTGTGATGGGGACGCTGCTGACGGCCCTGACCCCGGTGACCGAGGGGGACGCCCTCTGTTACCACCTGCAGGTGCCGAAGGTCTTCCTCCAGGCGGGTGGCACGACGTTCGATCCCGACCTGCACGAGACCGTCTATCCGCTGGTCGTCGAGTGCCTTGATGCAGTGGCCCTGGCGTTCCGGGGCCCGGTCGCGTGCCGGCTGATCCAGTGGGTCTTCGGCCTGATCCTGGCCGCTGCCGCCACGGCCCTGGCCCGGCCGGCCCTGGGCCCTCGGGCGCGCTGGGCCGGGGCGATCGCCCTGCTGGTGCCGGCGGTCTCCAACGGCATGGGCGCGCCCCTGAACGACGTGGCACTGGCCGCCTGCTGCAACGCGGCGCTGCTGGCCTGGGTGCTCTGGGCCCGATCGCCGAGCCCCGGTGGCCTGGTGCTGACCGGCCTGCTGGCCGGCGTGGCCATCGGCGTGAAGTATCCCGCGCTCGTCTGGTGCGGCCTCCTGGGGCTCGGCGTCCTGGCCGTCACCGCCTGGCGATCGCCGGCGGCGAGCCTGGACAGCGGCTGGCCGCAACGGCTGCTCCGCCTGGCTCAGGCCGGAGGGATCTTCGGCGGGATCACGCTCCTGGTGGGCGGCGGCTGGTACGCGCGGGCCTACTGGCACACCGGCAACCCCGTGTTCCCGTTCTTCCGCGCGTTCTTCGGCAGCGGCCTGGATGAGGTGCTCGACCCGATCAAGCGGCCGATGGCGGTGACCCCCTGGAACCTCCTGACGGCGCTCGGGCCGATGACGCTCCAGCCCGACCGCTTCGACAGCCGCTCGCACCAGTTCGGCCCGCTGTTCCTGGTCCTCTTGCCCGGCCTGCTCGTGCTCCGACCGCCGCGATCGGTCTGGGGTCCGGTGGCGGTGGCTTACGCGTTCCTGGTGCTCTGCCTGACGCAGCGGCAGAGCATGCGGTTCGTGCTCGCGGTGGCCGGGCCGTTCGCGGTTGGGTGTGCGTGGGTCGGCTGGCGGCTGAACGCCCGGGGTCGCCTCGGGACCCTGGTGGCGCTCGGGCTCGCCGGGGTGCTCGTCGCCGAGTCGGCCCTGACGGTGGCCCGGGCGCGGCACGGCCTCGGCGTGACGCTCGGGCGCGAGTCGGCCGAGGAGTTCCTGGCGCGTCGCGAGCCCACGTTCGTGCTCGGGCGCTGGATCGAGGCGGAGCTGCCGGCCGACGCCCGGGTGATCGGCCAGGATCACCGCGGCTTCTACATCCCCCGGCCCTACACGATGGAGCTGGCCCACCGCCGTCGCACCGGCCTGGCCGCCGGCGACGAGAGCGCGGACGCGGTCATCGCCACCCTCCGAGACCGGGGCTACACCCACCTGCTGCTCTGCCCGCCGGTGCCCGAGGACGCCGTCGAGTTCGACCCGACGCTCTCCAGGCGCCTGGCCGGCTGGCTCGACGCGCGGCGGCCGCTCTACCGCTCCGACCTGTCCGACGGCGACGGCACCGTGCGCCGCTACGCCGTCTACGACCTGGCCGCGCCCGCCGGGCCGGCCCTGGCCACGGCGGCCGCCGGGGAGCCCGCCCGATGACGACGCGCGAGGCGCCCAGCCTGGTCGAGCTGCGCCGGCGAGTCTTCAAGCACTCCGCCCGATCGCCGCACGTCGGTCTCGGTTCCGGGGCCCCGACCCCCGCGCCGCCCGAGATCGGCAACTGGCTGGCCCGGCGGGTCGGCCGACCGAGCGCCGTGTACGGGACCTGGCTGGCGGTGCGACTGGGCCTTTCGGCGCACGCGATCACCGGCCTGGCGGTGGCCGCCACGGCGATCGGCGCGGCCGGGATCGCCACGGGGACCCGGGCCGGGTTCGTCGCCGGCGGCGTGCTGCTGGCGCTGGCGTACTGGCTCGATCACGTCGACGGCCAGGTGGCCCGCTGGCGCCGGACGGCGAGCCTCGACGGGGTGTACTTCGACTACCTGCTGCACCACTTCGCCGCCCTGGTCACCGGCTTCGCGCTCGGCCACGGCCTGGCGGTGCGCGGGGGCACCCCTGGCTGGTCGGTGGCCGGGCTGCTGATCGGCGGCGGCTGGCTGTTCCTCGGGCTGCAGAACGACTGCCGCTACAAGGCGTTCTTCCAGCGTCTGAAGCGGGAGTCGATCGGCTTCCGGGTCGAGGGCGGCGCCGGCGGGAAGCCGGCGCCGCCGGCCCCCTGGCCCAGGCGGGGCACCGGGCGGTTGACCTGGCCGGCGTACAAGCTGTGCGAGCCGCACCTGGTGCTGCCGGCGATCCTGCTGCTGTCGGCCCTGGCCGTGCTGGCCCCGTCGGCCTGGGAGCGCGCCTGGATGGGCTATGCGGCGGGGATGGCCCTGGCGGCGCCGGTGCTGGCGACGGCCCGCGTGGCGCGGGCGATCGCCGGCGGCGCCACCGGCCGGGAGTTCGACCGCTGGTTCCGGCCCGACGCTTGACGCCCGGGGGGCGCCGCCCCATCCTCATCGGTGCGGGGATCGGCCGGGCAACGAGCCCGGGTGCCCCGAACTCTCCGGGAGTCCGACGCGATGCGATCGTTCGTTCTGAGTGCGCTGCTGGTGGCGCTGGGCGCGGGTGCGGCCCGCGCGGAGGATCCGAAGCCGGGCACCCGGGTACTCTTCGACGGCAAGAGCGCCGACGGCTGGGCGCAGGTCGGGCCCGGCAAGTTCGTGCTCGAGGACGGCCTGCTGCACACCGAGGGCGGCATGGGCCTGTTCTGGTACACGAAGGAGAAGGTCGGCAACTGCGTGATCAAGGTCGTGTACAAGACCACCCATCCGGACGACAACTCGGGCGTGTTCATCCGGATCGCGGACCGGCCCAAGGACGAGTGGTTCGCCGTGCACCACGGCTACGAGGTGCAGATCTGCGACTCGGCCGACGAGTTCCACCGCACCGGCGCCATCTACTCGCTGGCCAAGGCGGACCAGCAGCCGGGCAAGGTCAACGAGTGGAACACGCTGGAGATCACCCTCGACGGCGACCTGGTGCGTTCGAGCGTCAATGGCCAGCCGGTGACGACGTTCGACCCGAAGGGCCCCGTGCCGCCGCGGACCAAGGACTACGAGCCCGAGCGGGGCCCGCGCCCCGAGGCCGGGTACATCGGCCTGCAGAACCACGATGGCAAGAGCCGGGTGTATTTCAAGGAGGTCAGCGTCCGACCGCTGCCCGGCAAGTGAATTGAGCCGGATGGATTGCGGGCGGCCTGCACGCCGGTGAGATCGGGACCGAACGGTCCGCCGGCGGTGCGATCGGAAAATGGCCAGGTTTGACCGGGTCGTGCCGTGATTGGCACCGGAACCAGTCACCCGTCTCGTGCCCCCCGCGACACCGGCGCCTGGGCGTCGCGGGGGCATGGGTGAATCATGACAGGGTGGACCATGCCACGCTTACGAGCATCCGGCTCAGTAGGCGTTGAAGGTCCAGTACGAGCCGCTGCCGGCCAGGCCGATCCGGGTGATCGACGGGTCGAGCAGGGCGGCGCGGTGCGCCGGTGAGGCCATCCATTGCGACCCGATGCTCGCGGAGCTACCCATCGCGCAGTTCTGGCGGCGGGCGGGGCCCATCACGAAGTGGCCCATGCCGCGGGACGCCTGCTGCGCGTTGTTGACCGAGGCCCAGTTCTCCAGGCCCGCGTCGTAGCCGACCGGGGACAGGCCGTACTGGGCCCGCACCGAGTTCAGCCAGTTGGTGAAGCCATACGCGTCACCGCCCGTGGCGGCGGCAGCGACCGGCTGGGTGTAAGCAGCCTGCTGCACGTAGGTCGTCGGCTGAGCGGCATAAGTCGCCGGCTGAGCCGCGTATTGATAGCGATACTGCGTGGGCTGGACCGGGTAGGTCACCGGCTGCGTCGTCGCGGCCGGCCGCATCGTGACGTAGCGCTGAGCCCGGGCGGTTCCGGAGATACTGACGATTGCCAGGAATGCCATCATGGCGAGAAGGGTGCGCATCCTCAGGGTGTTGGGATAGTACAACGTTCCATCTCCGCTTGCCGGACGTCGGCCCCGGGTCGCTCCGTGCGTCCCGGTGTTCCCGCCGCGTCGATCCCGCGAATAGGCCCTCGTCGGCCGTCCGCCGTTCGCCGCGGCACCCACATCCGGTCACGAGAATGGCGGCCCGATTCCACCGGTGCAACCCCAAAACGGGCCGGAGCAAAAAATCCACGCATCTGGAACCAACGAACCTCCCATGCCAACCACACCTCCGATGACGACCGAAATTTTGCGTTTTTTCCTGGGATTTTCTGCAGTTCTCCCGGCCTCCCTGCCGATGGCACCCGCGCCGGGGCGGCGGAACTCTCGATGCTAAGCGCGCGATCTTTCGGGCCGGGCTCCCGGTTTTTTCGGCCGTCAAGGTTTCGCCAACCGGAAAACTTGCGATGAATCACCCCGTCGACGGGCCCCAGATCCCGGCCCGCCAGCATCTGCCCGAATTGCCCAGTCGCCGCGATCTCCCAATCGGGGTGATCGGCGCCGGGTTCATCGTGCGCGACTGCCACCTGGTCGCCTACGAGGCGGCCGGGTTCCCGGTGCGCGGGCTCACCAGCCGGACCCTGGCCCGTGCGCATGAGGTGGCCGCGCTCCGCGGGGTGCCGCGGGTCTACGACTCGGTCGAGGCGCTGCTCGACGACCCCGAGATCGCCGTCGTCGACGTCGCGGTGCCGCCAGCCGCGCAGCCCGGGGTGATCCGGCGCATCCTGCGGCACCCGCGCGCCGCGCAGGTGCGCGGCATCCTGGCCCAGAAGCCGCTGGCGCTGGCGCTCGACGAGGCGAAGGCCCTGGTCTCGGAGTGTCGGGCCGCCAGCGTGAAGCTCCAGGTCAACCAGAACATGCGCTACGACCACTCGGTGCGCGCCTGCAGGGCGCTGCTCGCGGGCGGCGTGCTGGGCGAGCCGGTGCTCGCGACCATCGAGATGCGCGCGATCCCGCACTGGATGCCCTGGGCGCAGGGGGGACGCTCGCTCTCGACGTTCATCATGAGCGTGCACCACCTCGACACCTTCCGGTACTGGCTCGGCGAGCCGACCCGCGTGCTGGCCAGCACCCGCCGCGACCCCAGGACGGCGTTCGCCCACACCGACGGCGTGAACCTGTACATCCTCGAGTTCGACGGCGGCGCCCGCGCCAGCGGCTGGGACGATGTCTGGGCCGGCCCGGCGCGCGAGGGGGCCGGCGACGACCTGTACGTCCGCTGGCGCGTCGAGGGCACGCGTGGCCTGGCGATCGGCACCCTGGGCTGGCCGCGCTGGCCGGTGGTGACCCCGAGCACGCTCGACTACACGACCGTCGACGACGCCGGCGCCTGGCACCGCCCGCGCTGGCCCGAGGCCTGGTTCCCCGACGCCTTCGCCGGCCCGATGGCCGGCCTGCTCTGCGCCATCGAGCGCGGCACCGAGCCCGACATCTCCGGCCGCGACAACCTCCGCACCCTCGCCCTCTGCGAGGCCGTGCTCCGGGGCGCCATCGAGCACCGCGTCACCGTCCCGCGCCTCGGATCCGTCCAGGACCGTCCCGACCACGAGCATGGCCGCGCCCACGAGGCCCAGGCTCACGGGGACCACGACCACGATCATCACCATGATCACGACGACCATGATCATGATCATGCCCACCCGCACTGACCGGGCGACCGGCCCGGTCACTGCTCGGACCACGGTCGGCCCGGCGGCGGCGGGGGTGGCTGCTGCCAGCGCCAGGTGGGCTGGTAGCGGACCCGCAGGTGAGGCGTCGAGAGGGTGGCCCCGCCGCGAGTGGCCGAGAGCATCAGCGCGTCGAGCGTGCCGCTGGTCAGGAGCGTGCGCTCGACCGGCCAGGGGGGCTCGCCGGTCTGCATGAGGTGCTCGATGCGGTTCAGCAGCAGCGTGAAGTGCCAGGCCGGCCGCTCCTCCTGGGTCCAGAACTGGGTCGCGACGATCTCACGGCCCGGCTCGGCCCGCCACGCGGCCGTCCAGGCGCCGACGACGCTGTTGAGCTCGAACACGAACACCTGCAGGCCATCCTCGTAGCGGACCCAGAAGAGCTTCGGCTCGGGCACCGCCGCGCGGTCGATCGCCCGGCCCGTCTCGAAGCCGGGCACCCGCCGCAGCGCGGCGGCGAACAGCTCCGGGTCGCACTCGCGGCGGTCGAGCGCCTCCCAGACCGCCGGCCCGACGAGGCAGCGCACCGACTTGACGCCCGTCTCGCCGCCGCGCCGCTGCTCGGCCAGCGACTGCACGGCTTCCAGGGCATGGAAGCCGTAGGCATCGGTCGAGCCGAACGTGAACCCGACGACCTGCGACAGCGGCGCCCCGCGCTCGACGTCGGCCGCCGGGAGGCGCCAGGTCCCCGGTACCGACGAGCCCGCCATCAGTGGGATCTTCAGCTCGCACGCGGTGTCGTAGATGTGCCGGGCATCCTCCCAGTTGTCGGCCAGGTGCTTGTCGAGGAACACGGGGACCACCCGGCCGCTCTGGCGGAACACGGCGATCGTCTCGTCCCAGAACCGTCGCTTCGGGTAGCGGCGATTGCCCGTGGGCGAGAGCGGATAGTCGCCGTGCTCGGCCAACAGCAGCACGCCGTCGACGGCCAGCGCGCCGGTGCCGAGGGTCAGCGCGTCGGCGATCGTCGGGCGGATCGGGAACCGGTGCGAGGCGGCCAGCAGGCGGCTGATGTCGGTGGCCGGGCGCTGGTCGGTGTAGAGCGACACCAGCTTCAGGGGCGAGTCGCGGCCGGTGCCGTCGAGCATGTCGGTCAGGAGCAACCGGCTCACGATCACGTCGGCGTGCGAGTTGTGGCGATACTCGGTGACGGCCGCCGCCACCCGCCGCGTCCCCGGCTCCTCCGCCAGCGTCGGGCTGGCGACGAGGCCGGCGATCGTGAGGCGGAGCAGGATTTGCCAGTGGTTCATCGCCTGGGGCTCCCGGCTTCGGTGGCGGCGCGGAGGTCGTCGAGCAGGTCGGCGACCTCCTCGCGGCTCAGCGTGTTGAGGATGCCGGCCGGCATGTTCGACTCGGCCGACCGCCGGCGCTCGACGATCTGGGCCTTCGGGATACGGACCGCCTCGGCCGGCGGCACCGGCCGCAGGACCACGCTCGCGTCGTCCTCGCGCTCGATGCGGCCGGTGTGGACCGCGCCCGCCTCGGTGGCGATCACGAACGTGGCGTACTCGTCGGCCACAACCTTCGACGGCTCGACGATCGATTGCAGGATCTCCAGCGGCCGGAGCCGCCGGCCGACGTCGGAGAGATCCGGTCCCACCGTCCCCCCCTCGCCGCCACGGCGATGGCACTGCACGCACCCCAGCTCCGCATAGAGCCGGCGGCCCCGTTCGGCGCCGGTGCCGGGAGCCGCGCCCTCGGCCAGCGGTTGCAGCTCTTCGACGGTCCACGCCCGCACGAACGGCCGCGCGGGCGTGAGCCCGGCGATCCAGGTCCGGAGCATGGCGACGGCGGCGGTGTCGACGCGCTGCGAGACCAGCGGCGGCATCTGACCGGCGCCCCGGCGTTCGAGCCGTCGCAGCAGCACCGAGCGGTCGGGCTCGCCGGGGGCGACGAGCATGGCGTCGGGGATCACGAAGGTGTCGTGCAGCGGCCGGGCGCCCACGAGCCGCATCTTCTCACGCGGCGTGGCCAGGCCCAGCTCCATGGCCGCGTTGCCGCCGCCGGCCTCGATGTGGCAGACCGCGCAGTTGACGTGCAGGTATGCGCGGGCCCTGGCCTCGATGTCGGCCGATTCGTCGCGCGGGTCCGCGATCCGGTCCAGCTCCGCCGGCGGCTTCGACAGCGGGCTGGTGAACAGGCCGATCCGCTCGAACGCCTCGAGCTGGTTCACCCGCCCACCGTCGAGGTCCACGTCGCGGTTGAGCTGGACCCCGCTGGCCCCGAGCACGAAGTTGGCCGCCCGGCTATGGCAGGCCAGGCACTCGGCCCGGCTCGGGACCCGCCAGCGCGGGCCGGCCGCCGACGCCGCTCCCTCGGCGGGCGAATCCAGGTCGAGTCCCTCACGAGCGACGAGCGTGGCGTCGGCCTGGTCGGCGTCCCAGCGATACGAGTAGCCGGCCCATTCCCCCTGCTGGCGCAGGAGCACGCGGGTCTCGATGCGCCGGCGCGTCGCGGGGTCGCCGGGCGTCTGCTCCCGGGAGAGCGTCTGCACGAGCGCCGAGCCATCGGGGAAGGTCCAGCTCCGGCCCGAGTCGAACGCCACCGTCTGCGCGCCCGGGATGGCGAGGAAGCGTTCGGCCTCGGCTCCATCGTTCCAGCCGGCGGCGTTGACCGCATACGGCAGGACGCCGGGTGCCGGCCGGTGCTCGCGGGTGGAGGCGAACAGGCCGGTCGCACTCAACCGGGTCGGGAAGGGGACGGTGCGCTCGACCTTCGGCGCCGGGACGAGGCGGTAGAGGGCACCGCCGTGGTCGACGATCAGCAACTCGCCGCGGCGGTCGGTGCGGAACGCGGCGAGCTGAAGCGACGTGTCGGCGATCTCGCGGTGCCAGAGCACCTTCTGGCCATCGTGCTTCATCGCCCAGATGCGGCCGCTGGAGTAGTCGCCGTAGATGTACGCGCCATCGAGCTCGGGGAACTTCGCTCCTCGGTACACGACGCCGCCGGTCAGCGAGCGGAACTCGGCGTGCGAGTGCTCGATGGTCGGCTCGACGATCGGCGTCGGCCCGCGCTTCCGTTCCAGGTAGAACGGGTGCCGGCCCTCGGTCACGCTCCAGCCGTAGTTCTCGCCACGGCCGATCAGGTGCGCCGTCTCCCACAGGTCCTGGCCGTTGTTGCCCACCCAGATCTGGCCGCTCGTCGGGTCGGCCGACATCCGCCACGGGTTGCGAAGTCCGTACGCCCAGATCTCCGACCGCGCGCCGGGATGATCGACGAATGGGTTGTCGGCCGGGACCGCGTACGGCCGGTCGCCGTCACGGCGGTCGACGTCGATGCGGAGCACCGCGCCCAGCAGGTCGTCCAGCGTCTGGCCCGAGTTCCAGGTGTCGGAGTCGCTGGTGCCGTCGCCAGTGCTGATGTAGAGGAACCCGTCGCGCCCGAACGCCAGGTCACCGCCGTCGTGCCCGCCCGAACGCCACTCCAGCAGGACCACCGCCGACTCGGGCGCGATCCGGTACGGCGCCTGGCGGTCGACGGTGTAGCGGGTGATCCGGTTCTGGTGTTCCGGCTCGTCACGCGGACCGTTGGTGAAGGTGAACACGAAGCCGTTGGCCTGGTACTGCGGGTGGAACGCCACCGAGTAGATGAGCTGACGAGGCCGTTCGAGCACCAGCTCGGCGGCGGCCGACTCGGGGTCGTCGGCGATCCGCACGATCTGCGTGCCCTTCTCGATCCCGCCGTCCACCGCCTGGATGACCCAGAGCCGATCGGTGCCGGGCTCGGGCGCCACGTAGAGCGGTGTGCGCCAGGTGTGCTTTGCGAACGTCTTCTCCACCGTGTAGGGCAGCGGCGGCTCGGGCGAGCCGATCAGGCGATCGTTGGTCCAGGGTACGCGCGGGACGCGCCCGGGCGGGGCGTCCGGCGCGAGGAGCAGGGCAGTGGCACCGGCGGCGAGGGCACACAGCAGACGCGTGGGGGGGCTCATGCGCGGGCGTCTCCAGGGCGTCGGCTCATCGGAACGAATCGTGAGGCCCGGCCGGACCGGGCCCCTCAGCGCGGGCGGGGCGGATCGAACTCGATGCGAATCACGGCATAAACCAGGAACCCGGGCACGGCGATCCGGACCCGCCCATCTGAGCCGGCGGCGGGCTCCAGCAGGCGCTCGTCGTCCGCCTCGGGCGTGAGGAACCGGATCGAGCGCACCACCGCACCGGGCGGCAGGGCGACCTCGGCCACGACCCCGGCCACGGCCCGGGGCCGCTCGTCGACGATCCCCGCGCCGGGGCTCGGGGTGCCATCGGCCTGGCGCGGGGGCTCGGTGCGGTCGTAGTTGACGAGGTGCAGGTCGATCTCGTCCGCCACGCCCGCCGGTCGGCTGGCCGAGACGCGCACGGTGCGCGGGGCCTCGAACCGGCTCCGGGCCGCCGGCAGTGCGGCGAGCGCGGCCCCGGCGGGCTCGGTGGCCTCGAAGACCCGGGCGTAGCGCGATCTCAGGTCGGGCGGGACGGCGTCATCGGGGAGGACGTCGAACAGAACGTGGGCTTCAAGAAGCGCCTGCCCGAGGTCGCGGAACGCTGCGACCGCATCGGCACGGCCCTCGTGCACTGCGGTTCTCGGAAACAGCAGGGCGACCTCGGCGTGCGGCCGGCTGGCGCGATAGAGGGCGTCGTGGCGCTTGAGGAATCCATAATAGCGCACGATCTCGGCGCGGGCGGCGGGGTCCTGGAACCGGGTATAGAAACCCATCGGCGCGCCGCCGTTGGCGGCCAGCTCGGCGATCGCCGTGCGGATGCGCGTGGCCTCGTACTTGCCCAGGGTGAACGGTTTGTCCGCGAAGGCGCCCCGGATGTAGCGGGCCTGCAGGGTCGCATCGCCCAGCACGCCACGGGCCAGGTCGGTCGAGTTGGCCGAGCCGCCGGTGCTGTACCAGAGGTACGACTCGTCGCGACCCCACTCGGCGGCCGGCAACAGGCAGCGCTCGTCGCCGTCAATCTGCGAGAAGTTGCCCAGGTGGTTCCACTGCGCCACGATCAGATCCGGCTTGAGCGAGCGGCCATACCGCACGAACACCTCGTCGAAGACCGCCTTGTTGGAGACCTGCGAGAACCGGAGCATCTCGCGCCGCAGGGGCGTGCTCTCGGCGGCCGGGTGCCACGAGACGATCTCGGGGAAGACGTGCGTGGCCAGGTCGGCGATCCCGAACCGCTCGCGCAGCTCGGCGGCGGTGAAGCGGTCGGCCAGGTACGTGCGAAAGCCGGACTGGCAGTGGGGGCAGAGGCAGTTGTTCCGGTAGAAGTAGTTGACCATGAAGCCGTCGAGCCCGCGCGCGATCCCGTGCCGGACCCACGCCTTCAGGACCCGCTGCCAGTCGGGGTTCCGCAGGCAGGCCCAGTGCTCGTTCATGCCGCCGATGGCGTACGTCCGGTCCTTCAGGGGTATCCCGTCGGCCCCTCGCTCCAGCATCGAGACCGGGTCGGCCGTCGGCTTCGGCCCGAGCACCGACTCGTCCCAGAGGTCGCGGTAGAACTTGAAGAAGCCGGTCGGGCCGTCGGGACCATCGGGGTCGCCGACGAGGAACTCGACGTTGAAGTGGCCCACGACCTTGACGCCCCGGTCGTGGATCTGGCCGTTGAGCCGCTCGAACCAGGCGCCGAGCTCGGGCAGGCCCCGTACCGGGAAATGCGCGGGGTAGCCGTCGAACTGCGCGGTGTGGCCCAGGCTCCAGAAGTGGGCGCCGTAGAACCCGACCTGGGCGACCTCGGGCGCGGCGTCGCGGAGGAAGTCGAGGTAGGCAGGATCGCCGTAGCCGTCCCAGTGGGCGACCAGGCGGGTGAACTCCAGCCGCGGCGGTTCGTCGGCGCGGGCCGTGGCCGGCGCGAGGCGGGCGATCAGAACGAACAGGCCGAGGAGCATCCGGGACCGCGACATGGCTGTCAGCCCTTGGAGCGGCGGTTCTTCTGGAGCCGGAGCCGGCGCCGGAGGCGGGGCTTCTTGAGGCGGATCTTGATCGGCTTTCGCGGCGGCCGGGCGACGACCTTCTCGCGGGCGTGATCCAGCAGCGCCTGCGGCGGACCCGGGAACCGCTGTCGACTCCAGCCGAACCAGCAGACGCCCAGCACAACGATGAATCCGCCCAGCACCCCCAGGGCCCGCTCGTTCGGCGGCTGCACACCGATGACCAGCAGCGCCACGCACCACACGATGCAGAGCACGCCCAGCGGCGGATACCACCGCCCCAGCGACCACGGGCCCATGACGGTCCAGGTGCGACGGTAGGCGATCACGCCCAGGATCGTTGGCAGCACGTACGAGATGTAGAGCAGGCTGGTGCAGACGGCGGTGATCGTCGAGTAGACCGGGCTCCAGAGCGTGAACAGCACCGAGGCCGCGGCGCTGGCCCAGATGGCCACGTGCGGCGTGCGACGGGTGGGACTGACGAGCCTGAGGAACCGGGTGCCGGGGATGCCGCCGTCGCGGGCGAAGGCAAACGTCATCCGCGAGGCCGAGGTCACCGTCGCCAGGCCGCAGAGATACTGGGCCAAGACGATCGCC
>CAZUZD010000082.1:0-20553 GCA_964624465.1 uncultured Isosphaeraceae bacterium | reverse complement strand
ACGCCGGTGGAGGTCTCGGCGTGCACGATCCCGACGACCTTGGGGCGAACCTTCGCCACCGCGTCGGCGATCTCCTGGGGATCGAAGGCCTCGCCGTACGGCTTCTCCAGGGCGGTCACCTCGGCGCCGGCGCGCTGGGCGACGTCGACCATGCGGCCGCCGAAGACGCCGTTGACGCCGACCAGCATGCGGTCGCCGGGCTCGATGAGGTTCGTGACCACCGCCTCCATGCCGGCCGACCCGGTGCCCGAGACCGCCAGGGTGAGCCGGTTCTTCGTCCGGAAGACCTCGCGGAGCAGGCCCTGGGTCTCGTCCATCAGGCTGACGAACGCCGGATCGAGGTGGCCCAGCAGCGGCAGGCTCATGGCGGCCAGCACCCGGGGCGCCACCTCGCTGGGACCGGGCCCCAGCAGCGTGCGCGTCGGCGGGTTCAGCGGCGCCAGGATGCGCGGGGGCGCGTAGGGCGCCGGGGCGGTCGGGGCGTGGGCCGACGGGGCGGCCTGGGACGCGGCGGGCTTCACCACGGCGAGAGTCCTCGGTTCGGTTCGATCGATTCAGGTTCGCGGCGGGAGGGACGCAGGCAGGGCACGGGACGGGCGGGCGGCGTCGCACGCCGGGCACGACCGGGGACCGCCATCCTCCCGGCCAGGCCAGGGGCCGGAGCCGGATTCGGGCCCACCACCGACGCCGGCTCGATCCACCTCGCACCGGTCACGACTCTAGCCGAGGCCCGGCAGGGCGGTCAAAGGGCGACCCACCGGCCCTCCCGGCCGCCCGCGACACCCCGGAGGGCCGGTGACGCGACTCGTCCGGTTGCGGACTCTGGGAAATCTGGAAACACCCTTGCGGCGAAACCCCGGTTCGCGTTCAATCATCCGCGCATCAGGATTCCTGGGTTTCAAGAGCTGTGGATCGACGTCGTTGTGGAGGCGACGGCGGTCCTGTCCGGAGACCTCCGGAACGGGTGCGATCGGCCGGCGCGCCGATTGCAGCCTGGGGAGGTCACCGACGCGGTCCGCGCGGGCGGTCCAGGCGGCTCGCGACAGGGAGGATACGGCCATGAACGAGGTCGATACGGAGCTGCCGTTCGTCTTCTTCCGGCACACCGACGGTCGCTGGTACCGGCTCTGGGTCACGCACTCCGAGCCCCGGACCGAGCGCGGCATGCCCTGGCACGTGCACGCCAGCTATGACCAGAGCGGCAGCCTGGCCCCGGTCGCGGGCACCTCGTGGTTCACCCAGCCCTACGGCATGGCCAACTGGGACTTCGACACCATCGAGGAGGCGCTGGCGGCCTTCCGCCGTCGCGCCCGCGAGCGGGTGCAGCACGGCTACACCCTGGCCGAGGGCCGCGTCCCCGCCGGCCCGGATTGAGGACCGGCGGGGCGCCGTGGGGGAACGAGGCGGGATCGAATCCGTCAATCCGTCGGGGCCTGGTAGCCGATCCTGACCTTGTCCAGGTCCTTGCGCTTCGGCGGCGGGGAAAAGTCCTTGACCAGGCCGCTGATGGTCTTGAAGGCCGGGTGGTCGGCCGTGCCGAGCCACTCGAACATCACCGCCTCGGCGGTCGTCAGCACCGCGCCGGCGCACTCGAGCCGTCGCAGCGCGATCTCCCAGTCGAGCTTGCCCCGGGAGGCCACCGCGTCGGCGGGCACCTGGACCACGAATCCCATCCGCATCAGCTCCAGCGCCGTCTGGGCCACGCAGACGTGGGTCTCGATGCCGGCCAGGGTGACGTGCCGCGTGCCGCGGCCGTGGAGTTGCTCGATCAGGTCGGGCACGTCGCAGCAGTGAAACGTCGTCTTGGCCGGGCGGTGCGGCACCAGCTCCGCCAGCTCCGGGACCGTCGGGCCCAGCCCCTGGGGGTACTGCTCGGTGGCCCAGACCGGCACCTGGAGGGCCGCCGCGGCGCGGGCCAGCCGGGCGCAGTTGGCGACGACCAGGGCGCCGAACTTCATGCGGTCGACGAGTTTCTGTTGCAGGTCGACGATCAGGAGGCCGCCGTCGCGAGCGGTCTGACGGGAAAGGTTCGACATGGCGGGCCGTCCTCCTCGGGGCGGTGTGGCAGGGCTCGGGTCGGGCCGGTCTGTCTCTGGACGTCCCGGTCCTGATGATCACTAGACGCCCCGGTCCTGATGGCCGATGCTAAGGGGCCGGGCGCGGGGCGTCAATCGCGGCCGGTCCCGGCAGGACGATCGTGGGCTGGGTGCCTGGGTCCAGGATATTCCGGAGGTCATGCCCGATGGAGTTTCGAGGCGTCTTCGCCGCAGTCGTGCTCGGCACGGCCCTGATCGTCGCGGCCCTGCTCGTGCAGTCCCGGCGACCAGCCATCGAGGTGACCCGGCCCACCGCCGACCTGGTGCGGGCCAACGGCAAGTGCGCCGAGTGCCACCTGAAGGAAACCTCGTCGGTGGTGCACGAGTACGAGCTGAGCCGGCACAACACCAAGGGCGTCAACTGCCTGGACTGCCACCGCCCGATGGAGGGTCAGGAGGCGACCAACCACCGCGGCTTCACGATCACCAAGACGATGACGGCGGCCAACTGCAAGCAGTGCCACGTCGCCGAGTACGACCAGTACCTCAAGAGCCGGCACGCCGCCCCGGCCTGGGCCGCGGTGACCGGTCCCGAGCCCTTCACCGCCGAGCAGATCGCCTTCAGCGAGCAGTTCCACGCGGGCGCCGTGCAGCGGCCGGCCAACGCCGTCGGCGTGCGCGAGGGGCCGGTGGCCGTGACCAGCGGCTGCATGCAGTGTCATGACATCGGCAAGCCGAACAAGGACGGCACCATCGGCACCTGCACCGAGTGCCACTCGCGGCACGCCTCGTCGGTGGCCCGGGGCCCCCCCCCCCCGACCAGCGGCCCGTGCCACATGGGGCCGGATCACTCGCAGCTGGAGATCTACCGCGAGTCGAAGCACGGGGTGATCTTCCACGCCCAGAAGGCCCACTTCAACCTCGACGCCAGGCCCGACCAGCTCACCACCGCCGACATGCCGGCGCCCACCTGCGCCACCTGCCACATGAGCGGCCTGGAGGGGCAGAAGGTCTCGCACGACACGACCGAGCGGCTCTCTTACTTCCTGTTCGCCGAGGTCTCCGACAAGCGGCCCACCTACCGGAAGGGCCAGGCCGCCATGAAGGAGACCTGCCTGAAGTGCCACACCCGGCCCCGGATCGACCAGTTCTACCGGGAGGCGGCGGCGGTCGTCGGGAACACCAACGACCTGGTGAAGGAGGCGAACACGATCATGAAGGGCCTCCGCGACGAGGGCCTGCTCACCCCCAAGCCGTTCGACGAGCCGATCGAGTTCGTCTACTTCGACCTCTGGCACTACTTCGGCCGCACCGCCAAGCATGGCGCGTTCATGGGCGGGGCCGACTTCGTGCAGTGGCACGGCTTCTACGAGCTGGCCAACAAGATGACCGAGATCCGCCGCCAGGCCGAAGAGCTGCGACACGCCAAGGGCGGCCCGGCCGCGGCGGAGGCGCCCCGTGCCGACGCCGAGTGACCGCGACCCGACGGCCCCCGAAACGGGCCCCTGGTGGGCGCAGCCGATCGTGCTGGTCGAGCTGTTCGCCCTCAGCAACATCGCCTTCCTGGCCGTCGACATCGCCATCGCGCACGCGATCAACGCCTTCGCGCACCCCGGCGAGTGGGTGCCGATCGCCGTGTCCCCGCTGGCCAGCCTGCTGCTGGTGGCCGGCATGCTGCTGGGGCGTCGGATCCGTCCCGTGGTGCGCGAGCCGGGGGGGCCCCGGCCCGCCGGCCGCGACCGGGCGGCGACGGCCCTGGGCCTGCTCGCCGGCTGGCTCTGCGTGATCACCGGCGTGGCCGGGCTGGTGCTGCACCTGGAGAGCCAGTTCTTCGAGCGCCGGACCCTGGCGAGCCTCGTCTACACGGCCCCGTTCATCGCCCCGCTGGCGTACACCGGCCTGGGCCTGCTCGTGATCCTGAACCGGAGCGTCCCCGCCCGTCGGCTCGCCTGGGCGCAGTGGGTGACGCTGCTGGCGATGGGCGGATTTGCGGGCAACTTCGTGCTGTCCCTGGCCGACCACGCGCAGAACGGGTTCTTCCAGCGCACCGAGTGGATCGGGGTCTTCGCCGCCGCGTTCGCCACCAGCGCCCTGCTGCTGGCCGCCCTGCGGCCGGGCGACCGCGCCCTGGCCCGCGCCACCGCGGCGATCCTGGTGGCCCAGCTGGCCGTCGGCACCCTGGGCGCCGGGCTGCACGCGGTGGCCAACCTGTCGCGGCCCGGCGGTACCCTGGCCGAACGGTTCCTCTTCGGCGCCCCGGCGCTGGCCCCCTTGCTGTTCTGCGACCTGGCGGTGCTCGGGCTGCTGGGGCTCTGGGCCCAGAGCCGGGCCACAGTGGCCAGCCCGGCGCCCGTGGTCCCCCGACCCGGTCCGGTCGCGGCCTGAGCCGCGGGGCACCCGGCCGGCGGTCGCTTCGGCTGGCCGAGCCAGGCCGGCCGCGATACGATCCAGCGCGGCTCGATCCGCGTCCGTGGTGGGGAGCCTCGCGATGAGTGCCGACGACCCGGCCCCCCGGCCGACGACCGAACCGATCCCCTGGCCGGCCCAGGTCTGGCTCGGCCTGCCGTTCGTCCTGGTCACCGTCGGCGGGGCGCTGGGCGGCGGGCTGGGCGGGGCGGCGTGGGGCCTCAACCAGGTGCTGTACCGCAAGAGTCGCAATCCCCTGGTCCGCTACGGACTGACCGGCCTGATCAGCGCCGGCGCCGTGGTCGCGTACCTGACGCTCGCCCCGATCCTGCTCGAGGCCCTGGGCGCCCGCTGAGGCGACCGACTCTCCCCCGACCGGGATCCGCCCCCTGTTCCCCGCCCGGCGAGGCCGCCCGTGATCCACGCCTTCGCGTTCCTGAAGCACCCCGAGCAGGCCGGCCGCAAGCCGATCTACGTGGCCGCCGGCGACGACGCCTGGCTCCGCCGGCAGTCGACCCAGGCCGTGGCGAAGCTGGCGCTCGGGCCCGACGTCGACGACCTGGCCGTCACCCGGTTCGCCGGCGATCAGGCCAAGCTCGCCGACGTGATGGACGAGCTCCGCACGCTCCCGTTCCTGGCCCCCACCCGGGTCGTCTTCGTCGAGGACGCCGACCCGTTCGTGACCGCGCACCGCAAGGAGCTGGAGGCCTACGCCGAGCGACCGGCGTCGACCGGCGTGCTGGTCCTGACGGTCAAGGCCTGGCCCGCCAACACCAAGCTCGCCAAGGCCGTCGAGAAGACCGGCCTGGCCATCGAGTGCAAGACCCCCGCCGAGCGCGAGCTGCCCGCCTGGCTGACCGGCCTGGCGCAGCACCGCTACGGCCTCAAGCTCGACGACGACGCGGCCCGCCTGCTCGTCGAGCTGGTCGGCGCCGAGGTCGGCCTGCTGGCCGCCGAGCTCGACAAGCTGGCGATCTACGTCGGCACCAAGAAGGCGATCCGCCGCGAGGATGTCACGAAGATGGTCGGCGCCGGCCGGGTCGAGACGATCTGGCGGATCCTCGACGCCGCCACCACCGGCCGGGGTCCGGAAGCCCTCGAGGACCTCGACCGGCTGATGGCCGCCGGCGAGCACCCGGTGGGTCTGCTGGCGGCGATGGGCACCTCGCTGCGGAAGCTCCACCGCGCCGGTCAGCTCCGCCGCAAGAAGCTCGACGCCCGCGAGGCCTGCCGGATCGCCGGCATCCCGCCGTTCGCCGTCGAGACCACCCTGAAGCAGCACACCCACCTGGGCCCGACCCGGGTCGCCGCCTTGCCCCGGATGCTGCTGAAGGCCGACCTCGACCTCAAGGGCTCGCTGATGCTCGACCCCCGCACCGTGCTCGAACGGCTGCTCGTCGAGCTGTCCCGACCCCGCCGGGATTGAGCGGCCACCGGCGCCGCAGCCCCTCGACCCGGGCGGCGGACCGTGCCCTCAGAACCGCACAACGAACTGCGAGTAGAAGAAACTCCCGTCGCTGGGCGTCCGGGCGCTGGGCGCGGTGGCTTCCACGAACGAGCCGCCCCAGACCTGCGAGTAGCCGAACTGCAGGTCGGAGTTGGGGTTCACGATCACGTTCAGGATGATGTCGAACTCGTTGCCGACCTGGCGGCCCGCCCGACCGGTCGGGTCGCGGCGCACCGGGTTGCCGGCGGCGTTGTACAGGGCGTCGCGGGCCGAGGCGAGCTGGAAGTTGTAGTACCAGAGCAGCAGGTTGGCCCGCTTGCCGAGGTAGAACTTGAGGTTCACGTTCGGCGACAGGATGTTCTGACGGCCCACCAGGTCGGCGCTGCCCAGGTACTTGTGACCCAGCGGGAAGAGCTGGTTGAAGGTGCCGTAGCTGCCCTCGGGGTTCGAGGAGCCCGAGGCGTAGTCGTAGTAGAACCAGAGTTCGGGTTTGAACGCCCGGTCGGCGAAGCGGCGGCCGAGGCCGGCGGTGGCCATGCCGGCGTTCCGCTCGCGGTTGCGGTCGCGGGTGGGCACGTCCTGGTAGCCGAACTGGTAGGCCGCCTCGACCTCCCAGAGCCAGCCGCGCTCCTCGCCCTGATGGCGGAACCCCAGGGTGTGCACCTGGTAATCCCCCACCTCGCCGTTGAGCGCGCGGGTGTTCTGGGCGCTCGAGAGCAGGCCGAGGTAGTACAGGTCGGTGAGCCGGTTGGCCTGGCCCCGGTAGGTCAGGTAGCTGCCGAAGAACTGCATCTCGTAGTTCGGCTGGTCGAGCGCCCGGGTCAGCACGATGTTGGGTCGGGACCAGAACAGGTCGTAGCTCCACGACTTGCCGCGGTAGAGCGCGTGCGGGATCAGGTCGAAGGTCCGGCGCGCGTTGGCCCAGTCCAGGGGCGAGACCAGCCGCTGGTTGCCCAGCAGCAGCTCCTCGTGCCAGCCGTAGCGGGCCGACCACCAGCCGTCGTCCGCCTCGTTGCGCAGGAGCCGGTACTCGACGAAGGCGTTGTTGACGTCGCCGTGGTTCAGGTCGGTGAAGATCGGCGGCACGCTCTGCTTCGAGCCGTCGGCCCAGTACACCTCCCAGTAGGTGCGGAACCGGTCCTTGTACCAGGCGTTGAGGTACAGCCGCTCGCGGAACAGGTTGTAGCTGTTGGACTCGCCAATGAAGCGGCGGTTGTCCTCCAGCTTCGCCTGCCAGCGGAACTCGCCGCCGAAGTCGACGACCAGGTCGTCGCTCAGCACCCGCCGGCGCTTGAGGAAGTCGAAGGTGTTGTGGACCGGGTTCTCGGGCTTGTCGAGGTAGCGGAAGTCGTTGTCGAAGAACAGCGGCTTCCAGGGGCTGGGCGGCGGCGGCTTCGCTCCGGGCTTCGGCGGCGGCGGGGGCAACGGCGGCACGATCACCGTCCAGCCCGAGGGGGGCGGGACGTACTGGTCGGGCTGCCCCAGCTTGAACAGCCCGCGATCCGAGCGGATCGGGCACCGCCCCTGGCAGCCCTGGCCCCGGCACCGCTCGCAGCCGGTGGCCTCGGGGGCCGCGATCTTCGGGTCGGCGGGAGCTCCGGCCGGCGGGGTCTGGCCGAGCGCCGGCGGGCCGTTCCAGGCGCCGACGGCCACCAGCCCCATCGTGATCAGTGCGGCCAGGCGTTGCATTCGGAGGGTCCTCGGACGCAAGCCGGAGGTGCTCCAGGCGGGATGCGCGTCCGGCCCCGATTGTCGCACCTGGAACGGATCTGCCATCCGTATCGGCCGATCGGTCGGCCCACCTGCACCGGTGGCCGACCGATCCGTCCGGATCCCACCGCCACGACCGACCCGCGCCCGCCACCCAGGCCCGCCAACCGTCACAGTCCGCCAGTGCATCCTCGACCGCCGCCCGGGCACCGGATTCTGCCCTGCACGCCGGGGCGGCCGGTGGGTTAGGATCATCGGTGTGCGACCGGGTTCGTCGCCAGCCCCGACCGTCGCTGGCTGCCGGTCTCGGGCGGGAACCCGACTCGTTGCGAGTGGGCGGCTTGCCGCTGCTCGGCGCAAGGGGTTACCATGCCGGTTGTCGTGTCGATGGTCTGAGCCGGGCTGCGGCCCTCCCGCGGGCTGTCCGCACCCCGGAGGCGCTCGCCGACGGAGTTTGCGGGCACCGCCGCCGTCCCCGTTGTGATTCTCCCCGCTCGGAGTTGGCTCAGTTCGGAACGCGCCCGCCCAAGGCCCGGGACGGTCCGGACCGGCGGGGCGGAGGCCCTGACCCTGATGGCCCAGAAGCCGCGTGTGCTGCTGATCGAACGCGAGGGCCGCTCCAACCCGGAGGCCCGGCGGGGCCTCGACGACCGCTTCGAGGTCGTGCCCGTGTCGACCATGGCCCGGGCCCTGGTCCTGCTGCGCCAGGAACCGTTCAACGGCGTCTACGTCGACACCGGCCAGCTCCAGGTCATGCGCTGGGCCGGCGCCCTGATCCAGGCCGACGAGATCCTCGAGACGATCGCCGACGGCGTCGCGGTGGTCGATCCCGACACCCGCATCCTCTGGACCAACCCGCAGTTCCTCTCGCTGGTCTCCGCCGGCCAGGAGGTCAGCGGCGAGCGGTTCTTCCGCGCCCTGGGCGGGCCGGAGATCGTCGGCTCGGACCCGTGCCCGTTCACGACCGCGCTCGGCACCCGGGCGCCGGCCAGCACGGTGATGCGGCTGGACCCGAACCGGTACTACCGGCTCACGGTCACCCCGGTCTTCGAGCCCGACGGCCGCCCCTCGCAGCTGATCGCCCTGACCCGCGACGTCACGGCCGAGACGCTGCAGGAGCAGAAGATCAACGCGATCCACAAGGCGGGCGAGGAGCTGGCCGACCTCACGCCCGACGAGCTGGTCGAGATGGGCGTCGAGGAGCGCACCGACCTGCTCAAGTACAACATCGCCCGCCACACCACCGACCTGCTCGGCCTGGATTACGTCGAGATCCGCCTGCTCGATCGCACCAACGACCGGCTCGTGCCCCTGTTCTCGATGGGCATGACCCACCTGGCCGCCAGCCGGGAGCTGTACGCCCGCAAGGAGGGCAACGGCGTCACCGGGTTCGTCGCCGCCACCGGCCAGAGCTACCTCTGCACGGACAGCTCCAACGACCCGCTGTACCTCGAAGGCGCCCCGGGGGCCCGCAGCTCCCTGACGGTGCCGCTCATGTACCACGGCACGGTCATCGGCACGCTGAACGTCGAGAACCTCCAGCCCAACGCCTTCGACGACCGCGACCGGCAGTTCCTGGAGATCTATGCCCGCAACGTCGCCATCGCGCTGAACACCCTGGAGCTGCTCCAGGCCGAGAAGCAGCAGGCGGCCACCGCGTCGGTCGAGGCGATCAGCCGCGAGCTGGCGCTGCCGATCGACGACATCCTCAACGACGCCACCATCGTCCTGGACCGCTACGCCGGCCACGACGAGGATATCGTCACGCGGTTGCGGCACCTGCTGTTCCGGGCCCGCGAGATCCGCACCCTGGTGCTGCAGGTGGGCCGGAACATCGCGCCGGCGCCCCGGGGCGGGCACCGGCCGCCGCCGCCCCTGACCGGCTCGCGGCTGCTGGTCGTCGACGCCGAGGAGTCGATCCGGCGGGCGGCGCACAACGTGCTCGGCCAGCAGGGGGCGATCGTCGAGACGGCCCGGGATGCGCACGAGGCGATCGCCCTGGCGCGCCAGACGTCGTACTCGGCCGCGCTGACCGACATCCGCCTGCCCGACCTCAACGGCTACGAGGTCTTCCGCCGGCTCCGCGAGGTGCAGCCCGGCCTGCCCGTGATCCTCATGACCGGCTTCGGCTACGACCCCACGCACTCGATCGTCAAGTCTCGCCAGGAGGGACTCCAGACGGTCCTGTACAAGCCCTTCCGCACCGACCGGCTGATGGAGGCCGTCGAGCAGGCCCTGCGGCTGCCCCCCAGCGGCGGGGCCGGCGCCGGGCCCCCCCCCAACGGCCGCCCTGGCGCCGAAGGGTCCTCCGCGCCGCCGGCGCCGCCCACGCCCCCACCCGCCGCCGGGTCGCCGCCGGGTGAGTCCACCCCTCCTTGATTCGAGCCACGTCTGAGCGACGGCCGGGCCGGGGCGTTCGCCCGCGCCGCCCGGTCGACACCCCCGCAGGAGCCCCGCCCACGTCATGCTCGCGCACCTGCTGTTGATCGTGGCCATCCTGGTCGGGCACGCCGCCCTCATCGCCCTGATCGTCAACGTCTCGCACGGCATCGGCTGGCACTCGCGCTGGTCCGACGCCCTGACCCTGGCGGTCCTGGGCGGGCTCGTCCTGCTGACCCTGCCGGTCGGCGTCTGGGCCCTGATGCACCCCTGGGCCGACTGGCCGCTGACGCTGAAGGCCTACGCCGTCCCCTGCCTGGGCCTGGCGCTGGTCGGGCTGCCGATCACGACCGTGCTCATGAAGCTCCGCCGGCCGCCGGCCGGGGCGAGCCTCACGGTGCGCCCCTTCGACGCGGCCCCGGGTGGCTCGACCCGCGACCTGCTCGGCACCGGCGGCATCGCCAGGCTCCTGAGCCTGCCCGGCAACGAGTCGCTCCGCCCGACGGTGCACGACTGGGAGCTGCCGATGGCCAACCTGCCGCCGGCCCTGGACGGCCTCAAGATCGTGCTCCTGTCCGACCTGCACATGGCCCCCGGCTACAGCCGCCGCTACTTCGAGGTCGTCGCCGACCAGGCCGCGGCGCTCGAGCCCGACCTGGTCCTCTGCACCGGCGACGTGGTCGAGCACCCCGACGCCGTGAGCTGGATCGAGCCGGTGCTCGGTCGGGTCCGGGGCCAGTACGGTCAGTTCTCGATCCTGGGCAACCACGACCACCAGCACGGCGCCTGGCACATCCAGGAGGCGCTGGTGGCCGCCCGGTACGTCGACCTCGAAGGCCGCTGGCTGGCGCACTCCATCGTGACGCCCGACGGCACGCGCCTGACCCTCGCCCTCGGCGGCATCCTCGCCCCCTGGGGCTCGGACCTCGACGCCACCGGCATGCCCGAGGCCGACCTGCGGATCGTGGTCTGCCACACCCCTGACCACTTCAACCGGATCGCCGGCTGGGGCTGCGTCGACCTCATGTTCAGCGGCCACAATCACGGCGGCCAGATCCGGCTGCCGGTCATCGGGCCGGTGCTCATGCCCAGCCGCTACTCCAGGCGCTATGATCGCGGGTTCTTCCGGTCGGGTCGGACCCTGATGTACGTCAGCCAGGGCCTCGGGGCCAAGCACCCGATCCGCTGGAACTGCCCGCCCGAGCTGACCCGGCTCACGCTCCGTCGCGCGGTCGCGACCCCCTCCGGCCGCCCGGAATCCGCCGGCGCAGGGCGGCATTCGGCCTGACACCCCGCGGCAGGCGCAGCCGGTGCGCATCGTGAAACCCGGCCAGCAGGGCGCCACGCCTGCGCCCGGGCCATTTGGAGGGTGAAGGGTGGCCCATCCCGGCACAACGGCAAGCGGAGGACGACGATGACTCAGCCAGGGCGACGGGACTTCCTGCGGGGGACGGCGACGGCGGGCCTGGCCTCGATGGGCCTGGGCGCCGCTGCGCCGGCCGCCTCGGCGGCGGGCGCGGGCGACCCGAGCTTCCAGAACAACGCCCCCGACCCGGCCACCGGCGGCGACCAGTTGCCGACGTTCAAGTTCGCGCTCGAGAAGTCGGCTGGCAAGGTCGTGGGGAACAGCGTGGGCAAGGAGGCGACCGTCGCCCAGCTGCCGATCTCCAGGGGCCTGGCCGGCGTCTCGATGCGGATCGAGCCCGGGGCCATGCGCGAGCTGCACTGGCACGCCACCGCCGCCGAATGGGCCTTCGTGGTCTCGGGCCGGGTGCGGACCACGGTCATCACCCCCGAGGGCTACGCCGAGGTCAACGACTTCGAACCGGGCGACGTCTGGTACTTCCCGCGCGGCCACGGCCACATGCTGCAATGTCTGGGCGACGCGCCTTGCTTCTTCATCCTCATCTTCGACAACGGCTACTTCTCCGAGTTCGGCACGTTCAGCATCACCGACTGGCTCGGCCACGCGCCGCCCGAGCTGCTGGCCAAGAACTTCGGCGTGCCGGTCGAGACCTTCGCCGACTTCCCCAGGGGGGAGGTGTACTTCGCCCGCGGCCCGATCCCGCCCGAGCCGGCCGCGGCCCCCCGGCAGGGGTTGAACCCGCCGCCGGAGACGCACCGGTACCGCCTGCTCGCCCAGCCGCCGCACCGCACCTTCCGGGGCGGCCGCGAGTGGCGGGTCGACTCGAGCCGGTTCCCGATCTCGAAGACGATCACCGGGCTGGTCATCGACCTGGAGCCGGGTGCCCTGCGCGAGCTGCACTGGCACCCCACGGCCGACGAGTGGCACTACGTGATCACGGGGGACGTCAGCGTCACCCTGTTTGGCTCCAAGGGCCGGTTCCGCACCGAGCGCCTCGAGGCCGGCGACGTGGGATACATCCCCCAGGGCTTCGGGCACTCGATCGAGAACGTGGGCACCACGCCGGCCCGGCTCCTGATCGCCCTGAACACCGGCATGTACGCCACCATCGACCTGTCGCAATGGGTCGCCGGCACCCCGGCCGACGTGCTGGCGACCAACTTCGGCGTGCCAGTCGAGACCTTTGAGCAGTTCCCCAGGCGCGACCAGTTCATCAGCGATCGCGAGGGGCGTTCCGACCCCTGATCGCCGCCGGGGGCCGTCCGCAGTCCGTCAGCTCACCTGCCAGCCGTGGCCGAGGCGCGGGCTGGGGGTGACGGTCGCGGTCCCTGGCAGCACGTCGTAGACGAGGAACAGCTCGCCGTGGCCGCCGACCCGGTGCGCCCGGAGCCGGAGGCGGCGGATCTCCTCGCGGGTCAGGCCGGCGCCGTCGAACGGGGTCGGGGCGCCGGCGCCGCCGAACAGGAACGGGCAGACGGTCAGGTGGATCTCATCCACCAGCCCGGCCCGCAACATCGAGAAGTTCAGCCCCCCGCCGCCCTCGAGCAGCAGCGTGTCGACCCCGAGCTCTTTCAGCCGTGCCAGCGCCTCGACCAGGTCGACGTGACCGTCCGCGTCGGCGCCGACCACCTCGACCCGGGCGAACCGCGACGCCCCGGCGATCTGCTCGGGGGTGGAGCGGGCCGTGGTGAAGACGAGCCGCTCGGTGTCGGGGCAGGTGAAGAAGCGACGGTCGCCCAGATCGGGCGGCAGCACGGAGAAGGCGCTCACGTTGAGCGCCTGGGGCGCCCCCTTGGTCGCCAGCCGCCGGGCCTGGACGGCGGGGTCGCGGATCAGCAGGGGGGCGTCCTCGGTGCGGACCGAGCCGCCGCCGATGAGGATGGCGTCGGCCAGGGCCCGCAGCCGCTCCATCTCGGCGCGGTCGTCGGGGCTGCCGAAGATGACCATGCCGCCGGGACTGGCCAGCGAGAGCTTGCCGTCGGCGGTCATGGCGTTGTTCGACATCACGAACGGCCGGCCGGCTGGCGGCGTCGGGGGGGCGGTGGGGTCGGGCATGGCTCAGCCGCCGGGGATCGGGCTGAAGTTGGTGTCGTAGTCGAAGAAGTCCTCGCCCTCGGCCTTCTTGAGCGCGGCCACCACCTTGTAGGTGAACGGGGTGAGGATGACCTCGGTGGCCACCTTCATGATGTAGTTGGCGATCATGACGTTGATGACCTGCTGCGTGCTCCAGAGGCCGAGGAACGCCAGCGGGTAGAAGAGCGCCGAGTCGACCGCCTCGCCGGCGATCGTCGAGCCGATGGTGCGGCTCCACAGGTGCTTGCCGCCGGTCCAGACCTTCATCTTGGCCAGCACGACCGAGTTGACCCACTCGCCCGCGAGGAACGCGATCAGGCTGGCGGCGACGATCCGCCACGAGTTGGCGAACACGGTCTCCCACGCCTCCTGGTGCGGCCACCCGGGCGCCGGGGGCAACACGAGGATGACCTTGGCCATGATGGTCGCGAAGATCAGCGAGGTGAATCCGGCCCAGATCACCTTCCGCGAGCGGGCGTAGCCGTAGACCTCGGTGAGGATGTCGCCGAAGAGGTAGCTCAGGGGGAAGAAGACGACGCCGGCGCCGAACTCGAAGGTGCCGATGCGGGCGATCTTCGACGCGGCGATGAACTCGCTGCAGATCAGGACGGTCACGAAGGCGACCATCAGGGTGTCGAAGTACTTGTACGAGCGTTCCAGCGGCGGCGCCTGGGGGTCGGGGCGGGACTGCGGCTGGGGCGGATCGGCGAGTTGCGACATGGGGGCGGGGACCATCCAGGGGGCAGGGTTGACCGGGCGTTCGCGGTGGATCAGGACGCGGAGTGGGACAGCACCGTCGCCTCGGGCAGCAGCTCGGGGCGCGGGCGGATGGGGCTGACGACGGCCAGATTGGCGGCCAGGTGGCCCAGCGACTCGCCGCCAGGGGCCCGCAGGCCCGCGACCACCTCGGAGACCGGCAGGGCGCGATGCGCCTGGGTCCAGAGATCCGCCTCGAGCACCTCGTCATCGAAGAGGATCAGGTCGAGGTCGATCGTCACCCCCGCGTCGGGTCCAGCGTGCCGCTGCCGGCCGAGCTCCGCCTCCAGGGCCTTGAGCTGGGCGATCAGCGGCTCGCGGCCCAGGGGGGTCCGGATGGCGACGGCCGCGTTGACGTAGTCGGGGCCGTGGCCGTCGATGTCGGGCGACTCCCAGGCAGTCGAGACGGCCTGCACGGCGGTCAGCTCGCGGAGCCGCGCCAGGGCCAGCCGCAGGAATCGCTCGGGCTCGCGATTCGATCCCAGGCCCAGGCACGCGCGATGCTCGGGCCGGTCGGGGGCCGTGGCGAGTCCGGATCGGTCGGCCACCATGTCCACCGCCTCCATCGTCCCGGGGCGAGCGGCCGCACCCGCGCGGCTCATCCTTCGCTGCGAATCGACCCCATCAGCCGGGCGTCGCGATCGCCGGCGTCGAGATCGCTGGGCTCAGGCCGGCCCGTCGGCCCGTCGGCGGTCGATCTCGACCCCCACGGTGCGGCAGTACGGCAGCGCCTCGGGTTTCTCGACCCGCACGATCACCCGCTCGACGCCGGGCACGGCCAGGACGATCCGGGCCGCGTCGGCCGCGAGGGCCTCGACGGTCAGCCGACGCGCCTCGCCGGCGTGGCGGATCACGGCGTCGGCCACCCGCTGATAGTCTACGCAGTCGGCAATGCGGTCGGTTTCCCCCGGCCGCCTCAGGTCGGTGAAGATTTCCAGGTTGACCAGGATCGGCTGGGGCGCGTGCCGCTCGTGCTCGTGGATCCCGATGATCGCCGAGACGACCAGGTCGCGGATCAGGACCTTGTCCATCGGTGCGTGGCTCCGGGGTCGGTCGGACGGACGGGCCGTGGCGCCGGCCCCGGGTGCATCATAGCCGAGCCGCCGCCGGGCGCCGGCCCCGCTCCGGCTTGATCCCCGCCGCCGCCTCGCCTACATTAGTCCGAGGACCGTGCACGGGCCGGCCCAGGTTCAGCCTTCGGTTCCGGTCTCCCGGGAGCCCTTCGACCATGCGCGAGTTCGACGGACCGATCGGGCGGGCGTGGCGGCGGATGCGGCTGCAGCGGTTCCTGGGGGTGCTCGTCTGGTGCGCCCTGGCCGGGCTGTCGCTGGGGGCGGTGGCCGTGGCTGTGGTGCGATTCTCGCCCCTGAGCCTGCCGGGGGCCTGGTGGCTGCCGCTGGCCGTCGGGGCCGCGCTGGCGGTGCTGGCGGCGGCGCTGATCGCCGCGCTCAGCGGCCCGAGCCGGCACGACGCCGCCGTGGCGATCGACCACGCCTTCGGCCTGAACGAGCGGCTCAGCACCGCGCTGGCGCTGCCGGACGCCGTGCGGCAGTCGCCGGTCGGGCAGGCCCTGGTGCAGGACGCGATCCGGCACGTCGAGGCGCTCGACATCGGCAGCCGCTTCGGGCTCACGCGGCCGCGGCTGGCCTGGATCCCGATCGTGCCGGCGCTGCTGGCGCTGGGGCTGGCGGCCCTGCCCGAGGACCTGCTCGGCCGCGCCCTGGCCGCGGCGGGAACCGCCCGCAAGCCCGAGGCGAAGAAGGTCGACAAGCAGGCGGTGCAGCGGGCCATGCTCGCCACCAGCAAGCGGCTGGAGGAGAAGAAGAAGGCCCTGACCGGCGTGGAGGCGACCGAGACGGCGAAGCTCGTCGCCGAGCTCCAGAAGGCCGTCGAGGACCTCGCCAAGAGCCCGCCGGCCGACAAGCAGCAGGCGATGGTCCAGCTCAACAAGCTGGCCGACGCCGTCAAGGAGCGCCAGAAGGAGCTGGGCCAGGCCGAGCAGATGAGCCGCCAGCTCGAGCAGCTCAAGGACCTGGGCAAGGGCGGCCCAGCCGACTCCTTCGCCAAGGAGCTGGCCAAGGGGGACTACCAGAAGGCCGCCGAGCAGCTCAAGCAGCTCGGCGAGAAGCTCGCCAAGGGGGAGCTCTCCGAGCCCCAGAAGGAGCAGCTCAAGCAGCAGCTCGGCGCGATGAAGCAGCAGCTCGAGCAGATGGCCAACCAGGAGCAGCGCCAGCAACAGCTCAAGGAGGCGCTCGAGAAGGGCCAGATCTCCAAGGAAATGTTCGAGCAGCAGATGGCCAAGCTCCAGCAGCAGTCGCAGCAGATGCAGCAGCTCCAGGGCCTGGCCTCGAAGCTCGGCGAGGCGCAGAAGCAGATGGCCCAGGGGGACATGAAGAAGGCCGCCGAGGCGCTGGGCACCAGCGAGCAGCAGCTCAAGGAGATGGCCCAGGCCATGCAGCAGCTTGAGGCCCTCGACGGCGCCATGGCCGACCTGCAGGACGCCAAGAACGGCATGAACGGCGAGGGCTCCAGCCAGATCGGCGAGGGCCTGGAGGGCTCGAACCTGCTGGGCCAGGGGAACCGACCCGGCGGCACTGGCAACGGCATGGGCCGCGGTCGCGGCCAGGGCGACCGGCCCGAGGCCCCTGACGACACCGCCGCCTACGACTCGAAGGTCCGCCAGCAGATCACCAAGGGCAAGGCGATCCTGGGCGGGTTCTCCGACCCGTCGAAACAGGTGCGTGGCGAGAGCCTGCTCGAGATCCAGGGCCAGGTCGAGGCCGCCGCCGGCGCCGCCGCCGAGGCCCTCACCGACCAGAAGATCCCCGGCGAGTACAAGAAGCACGTCCAGGGCTACTTCGACCGCGTCCGCAAGGGCGGCAACTGAGCGGCCGCCGCGCCGCCCGCCGCCACGCCCAGACCCGGGAGCACCCGCGATGGCCCCGCTCGAATGCCGCAACTCGGGGGCGAGGCTGGCGGGCCTGCTCATCCTGGAGCTAGCGCTGATCGCCCTGTGCGTCTGGTCGCTGGCCCAGCCCGGCCTGATGGTGCGAGCGGCCGGCGCCGTCGGGCTGCCGCTGTTCGCGCTGGGGCTCTACGTCATCCCCCGGCAGTGGCTCCGGCGCGGGCCGCAGCTGATCATCGACGACCACGGCATCGAGGACCGCCGCGTGCCCGACGGCCGGATCGCCTGGTCGGAGATCCGCTCGATCCACCTGGCCTCGGTCTTCTCGTCGCACTTCCTCTGCATCGACCTGGTCGACCCCGTGCCCCGGTCCGCCCGCCTGAGCGGCTGGCGGCGGCGGCTGCAGGCCCCCAACCGGGCGATGGGCTACGGCGACGTGACCCTGAGCACCTCGGGCCTCACGCCCGGCATCGCCGCCGTCTGGCAGCACCTCCAGGAGCGCAACGCCGCCCAGGCTGAGTCCGATCCGGCCAACGATTGACCAGCGGGCCCAGGGGCCTGCGGCCTCACTGCGGCAGGGGGCGGTCCTTGGTCTCGGGGGCGAAGGGCAGGGCGGCCAGGCCGATCAGGAAGCAGGCGCACATGCTCACGCACGCCGCCCGCATCGGCCAGTCGTCGCCCGAGGACTTCAGCCCGGCGAAGACCCCGCTGGTCAGGTAGCCCAGGAACAGCGGGCCGATCGCCGCCACCAGCCGGCCGACGTTGTAGCAGAACGACGTGCCGGTGCTCCGCAGCCGGGTCGGGAACAGCTCGGGGAAGTAGATCGCGTAGCCGCCGAACAGGGCGATCTGGCAGAAGCCCATCACGAAGACCATGCCGTACGCCGCCCCCAGGCCGCCGACGCGGCCCACGAACCAGAACGTGGCGGCCGTCGAGAGCATCGCCAGTACGAAGAACAGGGCGAACGTGGGCTTACGGCCGAACTTCTGCGTGACCCGCGAGAAGGCGTAGACGCCCAGGAACGCGCCGGTGTTCTGGAACAGCGAGATGTAGCCGGTGTAGGTCGTGAGCTGGCCGTCGAGCGCCGCGCCCTTGAGGCCCTGGCGTTCGAGGATCTGGCGGAAGGCGAGCCGGAAGACGTCGAAGCTGAAGAAGCCGATGCCCCAGAGCCCGACGACGCCGGCGAAGGCCAGCAGCATGCCCACGATCGTGTTCCGCCGCAGCGTCGGGTCACCGAAGAGCTCCCGCAGCGAACCGAGCTGGGGCGCACCGCCGGGTCCCGAGGCCGCGGCCTGCCAGCGCTCGGGCTCCTTCAGGCCGGCCCGCACCACCACCGCCAGCAGGGCCGGCAGCGCGCCGACGAGGAACATCAGCCGCCAGGGGCTCATCCCCCAGGGCAGCGAGCCCGACCGCTGGAGCGTGCCCAGGCCGATGCTGATCAGGGCCGCCGTGATGTTCCCCACCGCCGAGAACGCCTGCAACCAGCCCAGCGCCGGCGTGCGAGCCCGCTCGGGGATCACCTCCGCCACCAGCGCCACGCCCACGGCGAACTCGCCGCCGACGCCCAGGCCGGTCAGGAACCGGTACAGGCAGAAGTCGGCGAACCCGGTGGCGAAGGCGCTCAGGCCGGTGAAGAACGAGTACAGCAGGATCGTGAGCATCATGGTGCGGGTGCGACCGATCTTGTCGCCCAGCACGCCGAAGATCAGCCCGCCGATGGCCCAGCCGACCATGAAGATCGAGGTCGCGACCGTCGTCGCCCAGTCGACCCGCTCCTTCGAGGGCAGCACCTGGGCCCGGGGGATGTCGACCGCTCCGGGGCTGGCCAGGGCGGGGGCGGGGGTGGCCACGGGCCCGGCCGCCGTCGGAGGCGCCAGCAGCTCGTTCATCGCGGGCCGGCGGGCCAGGTTGAAGAGCTGCTGGTCCATGGTGTCGAACGACCAGCCGAGCACGGCGACGACCAGGACGAACCAGTGGTACCGGTTCAGGAGCTGGTACCAGGGGCGGCCGTCGACGGGGCCGGCGGTTCCGGGTCGGCCCGGCTGCGACGTCTCGAAGTGCATGGGGGGCGATCCTCGAGCGCTCGCGCGATGGCGAGGGGGGCGTGGCGAATCCGGTGCGGGAGGGCGGCGGGCGGGGCCGGGTGGCCCGGGAGTCTGACGATCAGACCATCCGCACCGCGGCGCCGCAACCGAGCGGCGGGGGTTTTTCGGGGCGCCGGGGCCGGTTAAGATCGCGACCCATGCGAGTCCGCACCGCCGCCGCCTGGACCCTGGCCCTGGCCCTGCCCGTCGCGGGGCTGCTCGTGGCCGTGGCCGGCGGCCGGTTCCCGCTCGGCCTGACGGGCGAGTGGACCTGGGGCCGCGTGCCCCAGCGGTTCGGTTCTGACCCCAGCGGGATACTGCTGGGCGGGCTCGCGATCCTCGGCTACATCGGCCTGGCCACCCTGGGTGCCCTCGCCCTGGCCACGCCCCCGCCGCGCTGGGCCCGGCTGGGCTGGCTGGCCACGCTGGCCCTGGGCGCGGCCGTGGCGCAGTTCGGGGTCCTGTGCGCAGCGCCGGCGGGGTTCGGCCTGGAGAAGTGGGGCTTCGCCACCTACTGGGAGGGCCCCAACGGCTACTACACCGTGGCCCACGACCGCATGCCCGACGGCCCCTGGCGGTTCTGGTCCCGGTACCCCGCCTGGGTGGTGGACCAGGATGCCCTGCACATCGGCACCCACCCGCCCGGCCTGATGCTGGGGTGGCGGGCGCTGCTCGACACGATGCGGGCCCGCCCGGCGCTGGCCGGCGCGGTCGTGCGGCTGGCGCCGGCGCCCACCCGCGGCGCCCTGGCCCAGATCGAACGCGGGACCGCCCCGCTCTCGACGGCCGAGAAGGCGACCCTGACGGCCATGTCGCTGCTGACCCTCCTCGCCTGCGCCCTCACCGTCGTCCCGCTCTACTCCCTGGCGCGGGCGCAGCTCGACCCGTCCAGGGCCTGGGCGGCGGCAAGCCTCTGGCCGCTGGCCCCCTCGGCCATCCTGTTCGGCCCCGGGGCCGACACCGCCTTCCCCCTGCTGGCCACCTCCGCGCTGGCGCTGGCCGCCCGCCGGCGTCCCCTGGCCGCCGCGCTGGCCGGGGTCGTGCTGGCGCTCGGCATGTTCCTCACGCTCGCCTTCCTCGCCGTCGGGCTCGTCGTCGCGGTGATCCTCGCGACCGGGCCGCACGACTCGTGGCGGCGGCGCCTGGGCCTCATCGCCGGGACGGGCGTCGGGTTCGTCGGGCCGACGGCGCTGGGGTGGCTGATCTCGGGGGCGAATCCCCTGGTCATCTGGTGGTGGAACCAGCATCACCACGCGCGGTTCTACGCCGAGTTCCCGCGCTCGTACCTGGCCTGGCAACTGCTCAACCCGCTGGAGCTGGCCGTCGGCCTGGGGCTGCCGACGGCCGTGCTGGCGCTGGCCGGCCTGCGGACGGCGGGGCCGGCCGCGTGG
>CAZUZD010000081.1:0-20837 GCA_964624465.1 uncultured Isosphaeraceae bacterium | reverse complement strand
GCGTACGGTCGCGCCGGGTCGATGACGAGCGGGGCCGGCGCGCCGTCCACGTCGGCCGCCAGCAGGCCATCGCGGGCCAGCAGGTCGCAGAGCGCAATCGATCCGAGCGCCGTGGCGCTGTCGGTCAGGAACCGGCGGCGGTCGATCAGGTCGGGTCGCATCACGGGTCGGTTCCCCCAGGATCGATCGATGCCGCCGCGCTCAGGGGACGAACAGGAACGCGTTGCTGTTGAACAGGACGCGGGCCAGCACCGCCAGGCCGTGCGACTGCACCACGGCCACCGCCTCGGCCTGCTCGTCCGGGTCCGGGTCGCGGCTCAGGACGAGCGCGTAGGCCCGCCGCACCTGGGCGCCGGGGTCGTCGCCCGCCTCGGCTCGCACGCGGGCGGCGAGGGCGTCGGCCTGCTCCAGGGTGAACCGGCTGTTGAACAGATTGAGCGCCTGCAAGGGCGTGGTCGACTCGCGGCGCCTGGGCGTGCTCTGGCCGGCGTCGGGGCAATCGAAGGCGCCAAAGACGGCCTCGCGCTCGCGGCGCACCTTGTGGGCGTAGATCATCCGCTTCAGGCCGTCACCACGGAACGACTCGACCGGCTTGAAGCCGCTGAGGCCGCCGCGGAGGTCGAACAGGTCGTACCCTCGCCCGGACATGCTCGTGTGGAGCTGGCCGCTGACGGCGAGCACGGCATCGCGGATCGTCTCGGCCTCCAGCCGCCGGGTCGGGTAGCGCCAGAGCAGCCGCACGTCGGCATCGACGGCCGCCGCGCGGGGGTCGGGCGCCGAGGCCTGGCGGTAGGTCTGCGAGAGCACGATCCGGCGGTGCAGGTGCTTGATCGAGCCGCCCGAGTCGAGGAGCTGCCGGGCCAGCCAGTCGAGCAGCTCGGGGTGGCTGGGGCGCTCGCCGTTGTGGCCGAAGTCGTTGGGCGTGCCGACCAGGCCGGTGCCGAAATGCCCCTGCCAGACCCGGTTGGCCAGCACCCGCACCGTCAGCGGGTTCGCGGGGTCGGTGACCCAGTCGGCCAGCGCCCGGCGGCGGTCGGCCTCCGGCGTCTCCTCGGACAGCGGCGTCGCGCCGCTGGCCTCGCGGAAGAGCGCCGGGATCGCCGGCGCGATCCGGTCCTTCGGCGTCTCGGGGTTGCCGCGCGGGAGCAGGAAGATGGGGTCCGGGGCGCGCGGGACGCCCGCGAAGACGAGCGAACTGGTCTCGGCCGCCCGGATCTGGCCGTCCAGCGCCTGCCGCTCCTGCTGCAGGGCCGTCAGGGCGGCGGCCTGGTCGGCGTCGAGCCCGGCGGTGGTCAGCTCGGTCGCCGTGGTCGCGCTCTCGACGTAGGGCCGGCGGTCGGTGGCGTCGGCCACGAGCTGCCAGTCGTCGCCATCGGCCGTGGCGGAGACCTCGATCGCGTAGTCGAGCGCCAGCCGGTCGGCGAACATGCCCTCGCGGTCGCGGCCCCACACGACGCGGTCGATCATCTGCGGCTCGGGCAGCGTGACCGTCAGGGTCCCCTGCCCCGTCTGGCTCGACATCCAGCTCCGCGAGTTCCCGTAGCGGCCGTCGTTCACGAACCGCAGCTCGTGGCGGTCGGGCTCGGTCCGGTCGCCCGACGACGCCACGCTCGCCCCGGCCGCCGCCAGCGCCAGGTTGCGGCCGTCGGGGGTGATGACCTCCAGCTCGTCGATGCAGGGCTCCAGCCGGTTGGTGGTGCGGATGGTGAACCGGACCCGGCGGGCCTCACGCGGCGGGAATCGATCGGTGTTCTGGCGGGCGTGCACCGGCGGCCGCTCGATGCCGGACTTCGCCAGCGGCACGAACCGCGCCAGTTGCGACTCGACCTCGGCGCGACGGGCCTTCAGGGCCACCGCCCGCTGTTTCGCGGCCTCACTCGCCTCCGAGCGCAGCTCGCGATCGCCGTACTCGATGCCCGCGACGAACGCCTGCATGCCGTAATAGTCGCGGGCCGTGATCGGGTCAAACTTGTGGTCGTGGCAGCGGGCACAGCCGATCGAGAGGCCGAGGAAGGTCTGGCCCACGTTGGTCACGATCTCGTCGAGCGCATCCTGCCGCGCCAGCCGCTTCGAGGGCTCGTCGGCCCCGATCTGGCCCGGCAGCAGCACCGACGCCGTGACCAGGAACCCCGTGCCGGCATCCTCGCCCATCGCGTCGCCGACGATCTGCTCGCGGACGAACCGGTCATACGGCGTGTCGGCGTTGAAGGCCCGGATGACGTAGTCGCGGTACGGCCAGGCATTGGGTCGCTCGGTGTTGACCTCGAAGCCGTGGGTATCGGCATACCGCACCACATCGAGCCAGTGCTGTCCCCAGCGCTCGCCGTAATGCGGGCTCGCCAGCAACCGATCGACGACCCGCTCGAACGCGTCGGGCCGCTCATCACTCACGAACGCCTGCACCGCCTCGGGCGCTGGCGGCAACCCCGTCAGGTCGAACGCCACCCGACGCAGCCAGCTCACCCGGTCGGCCGGCGGCGACATCGTCAGCCCCTGCTCGCGGAGCTTCGCCGTCACGAAGCCGTCAATCGAGTGCGCCCCCGGGGCGACCGCCAGCGGCTGGAAGCTCCAGTGCTCGCGGCGGGTGTCCCGCTCCTGCGGGTCGATGCCGTCGGGCCAGGCCGCCCCCCGGGCGATCCAGGCTCGCAGGGTGCCGATCTCGGCCTCCGAGAGCCCGTCCCCCTTCGGCGGCATCCGCTCGGCCGCGTCGTCGCTCGTCACCAGCTCCAGCAGCGGGCTGGCGTCGGGCTGACCGGGCACGATGCTCGGCCCGTGCACGTCGCCGCCGGCCAGCACGCTCGCCTTGCGGTCGAGCCGCAGGCCCGAGCGCTGCTTCTGCGGGCCGTGGCAGGCGGCGCAGTGCCGCTCGAAGATCGGCCGCACGTCGCGGACGAAATCGACCGGGTCGTCGGCCCGGATGGCTCCCGTGCCGGGCGTTGCGAGCAGCAGCAGGCAGACGAGGGTTCGCATGGGCGACTCACCAGGCGGCCCGGGGTCCCGGTCCGGGACGGTGGTAACCGTGTTCAACATACTCGGAGGCCGGCCACCGGGCCACCGCCCGTCGGCGATCGGGCCGGCCGATTGTGGGGCGGGTGCCGGCGGACGGGCCGGGCTTAAGTTCCTGGAGGGTCTGGGGTAGTGGTCGATCTGGGCGGCGGGTGCCCGATCGGATATCCTGGCGAGGTGGGCCGGCGTCGGGATTGGCCGGTCGTGAAACTGGATCGCTCCTCCCTCGTCTGGGCAGCGACGGGCCCGGCCCGGAATGCGCCGCAGACCCTATTCGGATCGCCCATGAAGACCGACGAGCTGCGCGAAGCGTACCTGGACTTCTTCGCCTCGAAGGGCTGCGTCCGCAAGCCGAGCGACGTGCTCGTGCCCAACGACCCCACGGTCCTGTTCACCCCGGCGGGGATGAACCAGTTCAAGCGCGAGTTCATGGGCCTGGGCGACCCGAGCTTCAAGCGGGCCACCACCTGCCAGAAGTGCATCCGCACCGGCGACATCGAGAACGTCGGCAAGACCCCGCGCCACATGACGTTCTTCGAGATGCTCGGCAATTTTTCGTTCGGCGACTACTTCAAGCGCGAGGCCATCCACTGGGCCTGGGAGCTGCTCACGAAGCGGCTGCACATCCCCAAGGAGCGGCTGACGTTCACCGTCTACCAGGACGACGACGAGGCGTTCGACATCTGGCACAAGGAGATCGGCATCGCGCCCGACCGGATCAGCCGGCTCGGCGAGGATGACAACTTCTGGCCCGCCGGCGCCCCCACCCACGGCCCCAACGGCGTGTGCGGCCCCTGCTCCGAGATCTTCTACCACGGCGACGGCATCGAGGCCGTCGAGATCTGGAACCTGGTCTTCACGCAGTTCAACCGCGTGGGCCCCGGGCAGCTCGAGCCCTTGCCGAACCAGAACATCGACACCGGCATGGGCCTGGAGCGGATCGCCGCCGCGCTCCAGGGCAAGCGCTCGAACTTCGAGATCGACATCTTCGCGCCGATGGTCCAGGCCGCCGCCGATGCCCTGAATGTCGACTACGCGAAGGTGACCGACACCCTCGACGGCGTCCGCATCCGCCGCGCGGCCGACCACGTGCGGGCGCTCACCTTCTGCATCCACGAGAACGTCCGGCCCGGCCCCGAGAAGCAGGGGTACGTGGTCCGACGCCTGCTGCGGCGCGCCGTCCTCGACGCCTACCAGATGGGCCAGCGCGAGCCGTTCCTGTACAAGCTGCCGCCGGTCGTCGCCGAGGCGATGAAGGGCGGCTACCCCGAGCTGACCGACAGCGTGCCGCGCATTCAGACCGTGATCCGCGAGGAGGAGGAGCGGTTCCTCCGCAACCTCGAGAATGGCCTGCGGATGTTGCAGGACACGTTCCGCAAGACGCGGGCCGGCGGCTCCGACGTGATCGCCGGCGCCGAGGCGTTCGACCTGCACTCGACCTACGGCATCCCGATCGAGGTCACCGAGAGCCTGGCGGCCGACCAGAACCTGCGGGTCGACATGGCCGGCTTCGAGACCGCCCGCGACGCCTTCTCGAAGGTCTCGCGCGGCACCACCGAGGCCGCCGACGTCTTCGCCACCGGCCCGCTCGACACCCTCAAGGAAGCGTACCACGACGGCTCGAAGTTCCTGGGCTACGAGACGACCGTCGCCGACGCGACCGTCATCGGCCTCCTGGAACAGGGGCAGCTCGCTCAGTCGGCCACGGCGGCGACGGGCGGGCCGCCGATCGTGCTGGTGCTGGACCAGACCCCGTTCTACGGCGAGTCGGGCGGCCAGGTGGGCGACCAGGGCGTCATCACCGGCCCCGGCTTCAAGTTCGCCGTCGAGGACACGAAGAAGGACAACGACTTCACGCTGCACGTCGGCCGGGTGGTCGAGGGTTCGGTCACATTGAACACGAAGGTGCGGGCCGAGGTCGACGCGGTGCGGCGGCTGGCGATCCGGCGGGCGCACTCGGCGACGCACGTGCTGCACCACGCCCTGCACACGCACCTGGGCAAGCACGCCCAGCAGGCGGGCTCGAAGGTCGAGCCCGACCGCCTGCGGTTCGACTTCTCCAACCCCGAGGCCGTCGGCCGCGAGCGGCTGCGGCTGGTCGAGCAGACGGTCAACGAGCGCGTCCTGCTGGGCGAGCCGGTGAGCTGGTCGACGATGCCGATCGAGCAGGCCCGCGGCCTGGGGGCCATGGCCCTGTTCGGCGAGAAGTACCCCGAGGTCGTCCGCGTGGTGGCGATGGGCGAGTTCTCCAAGGAGCTCTGCGGCGGCACGCACCTGGACAACGTCGGGCAGATCGGCCTGTTCAAGATCGTGGGCGAGGAGTCGGTCTCGGCCGGCACCCGGCGAATCACGGCGCTGACGGGCCGGGCGGCGCTGGAGTACCTCCGCTCGCAGGAGGATGAGCTCCAGAACGCCGCCGCCGCGCTCAAGGTGCCCACCGGCGGCCTGGCCGACCGGGTGGTGGCGCTGGCCGAGGAGCTCAAGACGCTCAAGAAGCAGCTCACCCAGCGCAAGGCCGAGGCCGCCCCGCGCACCGCGCCCGACGACCTGCTGGCCACCGCGCAGGCCGTGGGCGACCTGAAGGTGATCACGGCGGCGATCGACGGGGCCAGCGCCGACGAGCTGCGGCAGCTCGCCGACGTCCTGCGCCGCAAGGCGGGCACGAACCTCGCCGTGCTGCTGGCGAGCGTCGCCGACGGCAAGGTCGTCCTCATCGCCGGCCTGACCCCCGACGCCGTGGCCCGCGGCCTGCACGCCGGCCAGTGGCTCAAGGAGGTCGCCCCGGTCGTCGGCGGCGGCGGCGGCGGCAAGCCGGATCTGGCCCAGGCCGGCGGCAAGGACCCCGCGAAGATCCCCGCCGCCCTGGAGCAGGCCCTGATCTCGATCCAGGCCCGCATCGGGGCCTGAGCCGGGAACCGGTTCGGGCGCGGCCACGTTCGGCCAGGCTGATCGAACGCACGCGGGGCGGCGTCGGGGGCAATGCTCCCCACGCCGCCCCGCTCTGCTGCGCCGATGGCGGACGGCTCGCCTGTGAATCGTCGACGTGGCCACGCTGCGCTCAGGCCACGGCACACCGGAACCGGCGTCAGTCGGGGGCCGCTGGATCCGGGCTCCGCTCCACGGAACCCGGGCACCCCGGCGGCTCCCCTCCCGTAGGTCGGATGAGCGGAGCGAAATCCGACGGGCTGGGGCCAGGGCCGGCCTGGGGCCCGCCGCGTGAGCCGGATCGGCTGGTCGCCAGGCGAGTGTTTCCGTGGCCGTCGGCTTTCGCTCCGCTCATCCGACCTACGGGACTCTCGGGGTACCCGGAGTCCAAACCTGGGGTGCTGGTCCGGCGATGGTACGCCGTGAAAACGCCGATGGGCGGCCGGGGGTCGGAAGGCCCCGGGGTCGCCCATCGTGGTGGTCTGCGTGTCAGGGGGCCCGGCCGGTCGTGGGGACCGGCCGGGCGGGGGTTTCTGGGGCCCCGATCAGGCGGGCTGCCCGGGCTTGCGGGTGAGGCGGGTGCTCAGGCGGCTGAGCAGGCTGGACCGCCTGGCCTGGGCGGCGACCTGGGCGTCGGCCTGGGCCTGCCGCTGGGCGGCGAGCCTGGCGGCGCGGGCGGCCTCGGGGGTCGGGGTGGCGGGGATCACCGGGGTGGCCACGGTGATGGCCGGGGCGGCGGCCGGGGTGACCAGGGTCGAGCCGACGGGCTGGCCCTTGACCTCGGCGACGGTCAGGTCCTTGCCGAACTCGGGCACCAGCGACTTGTCGGCGTTGGTGATCGCGCCCGGGGGCAGGTCGAGGCGGACGGTGCCGCTGGAGCGGAACGAGCCGTCGAGGTTGAACTGCACCGTCTTGCTGTCGATCCAGCTCAGGCTCACCGGGTGAGCCGGGTTGCTGGGGTCGAGGCCGTCGCCGGAGATCAGCAGGTCGGTGGCCTGCACGGTCGAGCGGTTGACCGCGGCGTTGAACCGCATGGTCACGCTGTTGCCGGCCGTCGAGACGCTGGCCACGCCGGCCCCGAAGGCGGGGTCGATGGTGCCGAAGGCAGTCGAGGTCGTGGCCGAGCGGGTGCCGACCAGGCCGCCGGAGCCGGTGGTGCCGGTGCCCGAGGAGCCGACGGCGCCCGAGCCGATGCCGCCGGTGCCGTTGTACTCGAAGGCCCCGATGTCGACCGGGCCGGCGAAGCCCCGGTTGGCGATATCGACCCGGCCGCGGAACCGGAAGTCGGTCGTCGGGGCCTCGCTGTTGCTCAGGCCGTTGTCGATGGCCCCGGTCGAGCCGCTGGTGATGTCGTAGTTGGCGCCCAGGTAGAAGTTGCCGGGGCCGTTGCCCTCGGGCCGGGGGTCGATCGGCGAGTAGAAGATCGCCGCCCCGGTGAGGTTGCCGTTGGCGTCGGGCGTGCCGGTGAGGGTCGCCGGGTTGAAGCCGCCGCCGAGGCCGACGGTGTCGTCGGCCGGGCTGGTGGCGCTGGGGCCGTTGCCGGTGAAGAGGTTGTTGCGGAGCCGGGCCTTGCCGGTGGCCGTCGCGAGGATCGCCGCCCCCTCGCGGGTGCTGCTGCGGGCGGCGTTCTGCGAGAAGAGGTTGTTGGCGAAGTCGGCCACGAACGGGGCGGTTGCCGCGGCGACGACCGTGGTGCCGTAGGTGTTGAACGCCACCGTGTTGTTGACGATCTGCACCGGCCGGTTGTTGATGATGCTCGTGATCGGGGCGACCACGTTGACCACCACGCCGTGGTAGTTGCCGATGATGGCGTTGTTCTCGATCCGGGGGGTGCGGGCCGCACCGCCCAGGCCGATGCCGATGCCGGCGTAGCTGGTGATGATGTAGTTGCGGTCGATCAGGACGTCGGAGTTGTTGAGCTCGACGGCCAGGGCGTCGGTGAGGATCGGCCCGGTCTGGGTGTTGCCGGCCAGGGGCGACGCCAGGGTGAAGCCGCGGACCTCGGTGACGAAGCTCGGCAGGCTCACCAGGTTGTTGCCGACGACCGAGCGGCTGGCCCTGCCCGCCACGGCATCCGGGCGGATGACCGTCTTGAGCGCCAGGCCGGGCACCAGGTTGGCGTCGGTGCTGGTCGGGTCGGCCGAGACGAGCTTGACCAGCGACTTGAGCGTGACGGTCTCGTTGTAGACGACCGCCTGGCCCGAGGTCGTGCCGCCGATGACGCCGACCGTGTCGCCGATGTTGGCCGCGGCCAGGGCCGCGGTGATCGACGGGTACGGGTTGCTGCGGGTGCCGGTCGGGGTGCCACCGGAGGCGCCCGCCGAGGCGTAGATGATCCGGGTCGTGGTCGGGTTCAGGACCACGAAGTCGAGGTTGAAGTCGCCGCCCGGCGTGCCGTTGCCCGAGGGCAGGCCCGTGGGCTGCTCGCCGTCGATGGCGTTGCCGGCGACGTCGCGGACGCCGGTCGACGAGCCGTCGAGCACGACGCGGTACAGGTCGTTGGCGGTGACCCCGGTGGCGGTGAACCGCAGGATCATGGCGCCGCCGGCGCTCTTCAGGGGCTCGAGGACGATCGTGGCCGGGTCGACCGTGATCGGCACGTCGTTGCCGTTGCCGAAGATGCCGTCGCCGCCCGAGCGGATGACCTTGAGGCTCGACGTGGTGAGCGTCGTGGACTCGAGGTTCTCGTTGACCGCGATGGCGACCTGGAGCGAGCCGCCGCCGACGTTGGCCAGGGTGCCGGGGACCGGGTCGGTGCCGGTGACCCGCGGGCCCTTGGTGTCGACGACGAAGCTGGTCAGGTAGTCGGCGCCCGTCGGCGAGGTGTTGCCGCCGGCGTCGACGATCCGGACCCGGGCGACGCTGTAGCCCGAGTCGTCGGCGGTCCCGAGCAGGCCGTCGGGGCCGACGTTGTAGGCCGTGTCGGGGATCGCCTTGGTCAGGGTGACGCTGAAGTTGCCCTGGGCGTCGGTCGCGCCCGTGCCGGCGTTGGGGACGTCGAAGACGCCGTCGCCCTTGCTGCTGATGTCGATGATGACGGTCTGGCCCAGCAGCGGGTTCTGCGGGGGCGGCACGTCGAAGATCCGGCCCACGAAGGTGGGCAGCGGGGCGCTGGTGATGTTGTCGTCGGGCCGGGGGTCGGGCGCGGCCTGGGGGCCGAGCTTGAAGCTGCCGGCGACGATCGTCGGGGCGCTGGTGTCGATCGAGAAGGTGACCTGGAAGTCACCGCCCGGGATGCCGTCGCCGGAGGGCAGCGGCAGCTGGGCGCCGTTGGGGTCGGCCCCGACGGTGTTCTCGCCGTCCAGGGCCAGGCCCTGGGTGTTGCGGACCACGGGGTCGCCGTTGCCGCGGACGATGATCCGGTACAGGTCGTTGGAGAGGTTCAGGCCCAGGCCGGCGAGGCCCACGACGATGCTGGCGGTCGCGTCGTCGTAGCTGACCTTGCCCGAGAGGGTGATGAACCGGTCCTGCGAGTTGTTGGCGTTGCCGAAGATGCCGTCGCCGCCGGAGGCCTGCAGCAGCACGGTCTTGTCGGTCACCGTCGCCGGGTCGGCCTTCTGGTCGAGCGGGATCCGGATCGAGACCGGGGTCACGTTCGAGCCGCCGATGCCGCCGGGGACGTAGAGCCGCTGCACGTTCGGCTGCGTCGGGCTGATCGGGTTGGCGACCGGTCCGGGCATCGTGGCGGTGACGTCGACGACGTGCATCGGGAAGAGCTGGCGGTACTCGAAGGCACCGATGTCGAAGAACGGCCGCGAGCCGAACCCGACGTTCCCCTTGTTCGGGTCGTCCTGACGGAGGAACCCGAGGGCGTCCCGCTCGCCCGAGATCGGCACGTAGAAGAAGCCCTGGCCGCCGGCGAGGCTCGGCCCGGCGACGGCGCCCGGGGTGGTCGAGATCGCGGGCACGAACTGGTCGATGTAGCCGCGCTGGTCGGGCGGGTAGCCCGGCTGGGTGACGATGTCGCCCGGCACCGAGATGTCGATCAGGCCGCCCACGAACCGCCGCCGGCCGCCGTTGGTGATCCGGATGCCGCCGTCGGAGTTCAGCACCTGGGTGACGATCGGGCGGACGTACATGCCCCAGTTGCTCTGCTTCACCTCGCTGATCGCCGCGTCGATGGCGTCGGAGAGGCTCGTCAGCGAGTAGTCGCCGGCGCCCGGGTTGCGGAACTGCGGATTGCCGTTGACCGGCTGGGCGTTGAACGGCGCCCGGGTGTAGGCCGTGCCCGTCTGCGCCGTGTCAGCCGCGTTGCCGTTGAAGAGGTTGTAGAGCAGCTGGCTGCCCGTGGCCATGCCCACGGTCCGCACGGCCGTGTCGGTCGACCCGCTGAAGATGTTGTTCATCGCCAGGAAGTAGACGTGCGACAGGCTGTTCAGGCCGTTGTCGTTGGGCGCCTCGGTGTGCACGCCCTCGCCGACGTTCGAGAACGTGTTGTTCAGGAGCACGCCGACGTACGGGCTGGGGGCCAGGTCGTTGTTGACCGTCTCGCTGTTGATCCGCACGCCGGTCGGCATGTTCGACAGCGTGTTGTTGTACATCAGCGTGACGACCGACTGGCCCATGGTCGTGCCGCGGGCCAGGGGGACCGTGCCGGCCGAGGGGTTCAGCAGCAGGTGGATCTGCGGCACGTACGACGGGTGGGCGATGACCCCGGCCTGGCTGAAGGTGCTCAGGTTCGAGTTCGAGATCGTCATCGCCTTGGAGGTGTTGAACTGCTCCAGGGGGTCGAAGTTGCCGGTCTTGCCGTTGTTGAACCCGCTGGCGTCGCCCTGGCCGACGTAGACCCAGCCGCCGCCCTGCATCTCGATGCGGGAGATGTAGCGGATGTCGGCGTTGTCGATCAGGTTGCCGTCGCGGGGGTCCATCAGGTTGTAGTCGGAGAGCGTGTGCGCCCCGAACCCGATCACGCCGCCGTCGCCGGCGGCCGCGGCCCCGGCGAAGCCGACGCTCGCCAGGTAGGCGGCGCTGGCCGAGGAGTTCAGGTTCACGCCCCGGATGGTGCGGCCGACCGAGTCGTCCCGCAGCGAGGTGATCGTCACCGGCACGCGGGGCTGGCCGGTCGTCTCGTTGCCGCCGATGCCGGTGATCCGCAGCTGGGTGAAGAAGCCGGGATCGAGGAGCGGGTCGGCGGTGGGGTCGACGCCGTTGTCGAAGCCGAACAGGAACCCGGCCCCGCCGAAGACGTTCGAGCCGACGTTGCCGCCGGGCATGCCCAGGATGCCGTCACCCAGCACCGTGGTGCGGGTGTTCAAGAGCTTGACCAGTCCCGCCTCGCCCGGCTTGGCGATCCGGGTGCCGTCGGCCAGCAGGGTGTCGGGCAGGCCGGCCTGGATCGTGAGCGTCAGCGCGGCCTTGAGCTGGCGGCCGTAGCTGGTGGGCACGTCGATGCCGCCGAAGCCCGGCAGGTCCTGCTCGCCGCCCGAGGGCCGGATGGTGCCGCGGAGCACGTAGGTGCTGTCGGTGTCGTCCCAGACCGAGTTCACCGACAGGTTCGGGGCGTAGGCGTTGGTCACACCCTGGTTGGCCGGGATGATCTCCAGGCCGTTGACGTCGTTCCGCTGCATGATGTTGCCGCGGAAGAACGGGTTGCCCGACTGGAGCGGCCGGAGCGGGTCGGCGGCGAGCAGGCCGTTCGGGGTGATCCCGATCGGCGCCTCGAGGTTGTCGTAGAAGTTGTTGTTGGTGACGTAGGCCCGCGTGCCCAGGGTGCTGAAGTCGCCCTGGAAGTTGAGCACGTCCCGCTGCGGGATCGTGCCGTTGGCCTGGTTGACCGTGCCGCCACCGTAGCGGAACTCGACCTCGTCGAGGACCACCCGGGCGCCCGAGTTGATCCCGAAGCTGCCCCAGCGGGCCAGCGCCGGCACGTTGCCCGGGCTCGGCACGTTCTGGGTGCTGTTATCCGAGTCGATCGCGGCGACGATCGTCGTCTTGACGCCCGTGTTCGGGTCGACGAACTCGGTCGTGGCCGCGTCGTCGAAGAACGACGTGACGATGATCCGGGCGTCGCCGACCTTCTGGGCCACGAAGCCGGCGTCGGTCGGGGCCACGGCCGGGTTCAGGTCGAACTGGCTCATCAGCGTCCGGTCGCCGAAGACCAGCGAGCCGGGGCGGGTGCCCGCCGGGTTCAGGACCTCGACGCCGGCACCGCGCTGGAACTTGAGGATCATGCCCGGGCTGACGTTCACCCGGGTGCCGAACGGCACTTCGGCGAGGCCGCTGTTGTGCTGGAGCCGCTGGCCGACGACCAGGCGGGAGACGAACACGTAGGGCAGCGGGTCGTCGAAGGTGTAGTTCTGCTGGCCGCCCTGGGTGGTGGGCCGGTCGGGGTAGATGATCGCGTTGGTCGGCTCGATGACGCCGTTGAGCTCGGCGCGGACGTAGATGCCGTTGATGCTGGTCCGCTGGATGGTCGTGTTGCGGATCAGCGGACCGGCGGTCAGCTCGTCCTCGCGGAAGCTGTCGAGGTCGCCCGAGATGCCGCCCTGCGAGCCGCCGTTGGGCCCGGTGGCGCCGTCGGTGCTCTGGAAGCCGTCGATCACGGTGTTGGTGATCGCCGGCCGGCTGTTGAAGAGCGTGATGCCGTCGAACCGGAACCCGATCGACTGCGGCACGGCGCCGCCGGCGTAGCGGAGGTTGGCGAAGTTGACGATCGAGAGGGCGTCGTCGGCGCCCGAGAGGCCCAGCCGGGTGCGGCCGTCGGTCTGGGGCCGGGTCGGGTCGTCGGGGCCCGGGGCGACCGGGATCGGCCGGCCGCCGCCCAGGACGTCGTTGAAGTTGCGGAGCACGATGCCGCCGTAGTCGCCGGCGAACGGCTGGGCCCCGGTGCCGCCGGGCCGCGGGGCCCCGTCGCGGTTGGTGTCGCCGCCGATCGAGTCGTCGAAGTACGAGGTCACGTACACCCGGTCGTTCGGGTTCGGGCCGCCCAGGAGCTGGATGGCCGAGCCCTGGTTCTGCACGAACAGCGACGCGTCCCGCATCTTCAGGATCGAGCCGGGCTGCATCACCAGGGTGGTGTTGAACGGCACGCTGCCCGAGCCATCGGGGATCGTCGGCTGCGCCGGGTTCTGGCCGGGCTTCTGCAGCACCAGTGTCCGGTTCAGCGGGTCGCCCGGGGTGCTCGGCAGGGTCACGACCACGACCGGGCCGCGGGACGAGGCGACCGTGGCGGCGTAGAACGCCGAGCGGTCGAACCGGCCGTTGCCGTTGAGGTCAAGGTTCGGGTTGAAGCCGGTGCTGAAGTTCAGCGAGCTGTTGAGGTTGCCGCCGTTGAGCGCGTTGGGGATGGCCTCGGCGGCCAGGGTGCCGAACGGCCGGGCGCGGCTGCCGTCGGGGTCGTCGCTGGAGAGCAGCGGGTCGTCGGCGATGTCGGGCTTGACGAAGAAGACGTTGCCGTTGGGCACGACCGTCAGGGCCGTCTCGAACGAGCCGCCGGCGGTCTGGTCGCCGGTCAGGCCCGGCCGCTTGATGCCGGTCGGCAGCAGGGTCTCCCAGCCACCGCCGGCGTTCTGGTTGCCGCGGAACTCGCCGTCCAGCCAGTTGCCGAAGGCGTCGAAGACCCGCAGGTCCTGGCCGTTGAGCACCTGGTTCGGGATGTAGAGGCGGTACTTGTCGGCCGGCAGGGTGGTGCCCGAGGGGACCGTGATCACCAGCCGGTTCTGGTAGCCCGGATCACCCGGCTGGGCGCCCAGGACCGAGTTGCGGAGCTGCACCGAGAGCCCGGTGACCCGGGTGAAGCCGGTGCTGGTGGCGAACGACGGGTCGGTGCCGAAGTCGCCGTCGGAGGCGGCCGTCGGCGAGTCGGCCGAGCGGATCAGCCAGAACTTGTTGCCGTAGTCCACGCCGCCCTGGAGGCTCGTCGAGAAGTCGATCACGAACGAGTCGGGCGGGGCGTCGGCGCGGGGCGTGGTGCCGGGCTGCGGCACCTCGTAGAAGGCCCGCGGCCCGGTGCCGGTGAACCCCGGCTGGCCGCTGGCCAGCGGGCTCAGCGCCAGGAAGTTGGTGATGAAGACCGGGGTCGGCTGGAACTCGAACGGCAGGACGTAATCCTGGACGCCCGGGGTGTTCGGGTCGCCGTCGATCGGGTTGGCCGCGGCGTCGGTGACGCCGGGGAACGCGGCCTGCGGCTGCCGCACCACGAGCAGGTACTTGCCGGCCGGCAGCCCCTCGGCGAAGCTCAGGTCGACCCGGCCGGTGTACGGGTCGCCCGGCACCAGGCGGTTGGTCGTGTCGGTGTAGACGGCGCCGGTGATGTAGTTCGAGAGGTCAGCGTCGCCGGGGCTGAGCACGCCGTCGGCGCCCAGGTTGATCAGCGAGTAGTTGCTGATGTTCGTCGCCCGCGACGGGTCGAGCGCCGGCACCACGAACTGCGTCGGCACCGCCAGGAAGTTGCCGGTGGCCGTCGGCTGCACCGGGTCGGTCACCCGCAGCGAGATGCCACCCTTGAGCGTCGAGAGCTTGGTGTTGGGCTGGACGTTGATCGGCGCCAGGTTCGGGGTCGTGGTGTCGATCCGGAACGCCTGATCGAACTGCGTCGAGAAGCCCGGCAGCGGCGGCTGGTCGGGCTGGTTGATCGCCACGATCCGCAGCACGTGGAAGCCGTCGGTCAGGGTCGCCGGCGCCTGGAACCGGAAGGTGCCGTCGGCGGCGGTGATCGTGCTCACGTCGATCGAGCTGCCGACGCGGTAGCCGCGGCCGCTGGGGTCCCGCGCCAGGTCGAACGTTCCGCCGTGCAGCGCGTTGAACTGGCCGACGACCTGGAGCCCGGCGGTCGTGCCCGGGAACGCGGCGGTGAGCTGGCCGATGAACGACGGCCGGGTCACGTTCGTGTTCTGGTCGGGCTTCAGGCCGCTGTCGCTGGCCGCGTCCAGGCTCAGGTACAGGATCTGGGGCGCCTGCAGCGTCACGAAGCCGAGGTCCTGGACGAACGGGTCGGCGTCGTTGTCCTCCTGCGGCAGCGGCTTGTTGTCACCGCTGGGGAAGACGCCGTTGGCGAAGTTGCCGTCAAGCCGGTTGCCGACCAGGTCGGTGACGAAGTCGGAGACGACCAGCCGGTAGCGGTCGCTGGGCAGTTGCGACTGCGGCAGGGCGCTCAGGTCGATCAGCGCAACGTTGGGCTTCTCGAGCTTGACCACCGCGCCGGCCAGGCTGGTGAGCGTGACGTTCGACGGGTTGTTCCAGGTGCCCGAGCTGCCCGTGCGCTGCAGCACCACGTTGGCGGCGTTGATCGTCGCCGGGTCCATCGACTCGCTGAAGGTCACCCGGACCAGACGGCCGCTGTAGGCGGTGCTGGTGACCTTAGGCGAGACGAGGTCGGAGACGGCGAAGGTGCCGGCGAACTGCGCCAGGCCCTTGCCGTCGGTCGTCGACATCGAGTTGTCGGCCAGGCGGTAGGCGTAGTTGCCGTTGGCCTTGGTGCCGGCGCCCCGGTTGAACTTGACCAGGAAGACGACGATGTTGTCCTGGACGTACGTGCCCGTGACCTGGACGGTCACGCCCGCCGGCAGCGCGGTGAACTGCAGGTCGGAGGCCTGCACCGTCGCCGGGTTCACGTTCTTGTTCAGGACGAAGGAGATCTCCGTCGGCAGCGCGCCCTGGGTCGAGCCGTTCGGGACGTTGACGGCCTGCACCCGCAGGCGGTCGACGGCCTGGAACGACTTGAGCGCGTCGGGCAGGCCGAAGCCGCCCTGGGCGTTCCAGGTGCCGGCGGCCGAGCCGTTGAGCGGCTTGGCCGAGGCGATGAACGCCTGGAGCACGGCGTCCTGCGTGACGTTCGGCGAGATCTGCCGCATCAGCACCGCCAGCGACGCCAGGTTGGGCGCCGCGGCCGAGGTGCCGAAGAAGTTCGGGAACTGGTTGCCGTCCTGCGGGATCACCTGCCCGAAGAAGGTCGTGTCGGTGCCGTCGATGCCCGAGAGCTGCGGGCGTTGCAGGGTCTGCACCGCCGGCAGGCGGTTGCCGCTGGCGTCGAAGGCGCGATAGGCCGGGCCCGTCGAGCTGAACGTCTCGTTCTGGAGCGGGTTCTGGGTGCCGAGCGGGGCCGCGTCATACGCGAAGACCGCGCCCACGCCGATGGCGTCGGGGCTGGCCGAGTGGCCGTAGGACGTCGGGTACGTGATCCCGCCCGTGCTGCCGAACTGCTTCGAGAAGTCGATGTCGGCCGTCCACGAGACCATCTGCACCCGGCCGGGGGCCGAGCCGCTGCGGACCACGATCGCGACGGTGTAGTTGCCCGTGGCCCCGATCGTGATGACTTCCTGCGGCGTCTGGGTGGCGACGTTGTTCTGGTTGCCCTGCGCCACGATGTTGCCGTTGGCGTCGAGCACCAGCACGTCGACGTCGCTGGTCACGCCGTTGGCGGTGTACCAGGCCTGGTCGAACTGCATGGTGAACTGGCCGGCGGCCGTGACCGTGATCGGCAGCGACGTGACCACGCCGGCGCCCGGGTCGAAGTCCAGGAACGTGCCGGTGATGCCGGCGACGGTCGCCTGGGTGGGCCGGAACGGCGTCTCGAAGCCCTTGTCCGCGGAGTTGCCGGCGGCGCTGAAGAACATCCGGTTCTGCTGGCGGACGACCTGAGTGATCGCCTGCTCGATCGGGCCGGGCTGGTAGAACGGCTCGTCGCGGTAACCGACGTCGTCGACGATGACCTGCGAGCCGGCCGCCGACAGGGCCCGGATGCCGTCGGCGAAGCCGATCTGGCCGTTGAAGGCGGTGTTGAAGGCGAGGTTGGCGCCCGGCGCCAGGTCGTACATCAGCTCCAGCATGGCGCGGCCTTCGTCGGAGTTGTTCCCCCCGACGGGCTCGTCCTGGATCACGTTGATGCGGCTCAGGGGCGGCAGGTCCCCGGTGGCGATCGAGGCGTTCAGGCCGCCGCCGAAGCGGTTGACGCTGTCCGAGAGCACGCCGTAGGTGATGCCGCTGCCGGTCACGCCCGGGAACTGCGTCAGCGCCGTGGTCAGGCCGAAGTTCTGCTCGGCCTGGTTGGCCACGCTGCCCTGGCTGCGGGTCTCAGGCGTGGCGTTGGGGAACAGGCCGACGGTCTGGTAGAGCGGCTTGCCCGTGGTCGGGTTGACCTGCGAGAGCTGCGCCAGGGCCGGCAGGTTCTGGATCGGGACCCAGCCCTCGAGCAGACCGTTCTTGGCGCTGCGGGCCGACTCGTTGAACCCGGTGGCGGCGTTGGCCGCGTTCGAGTAGGTCGTCAGGTCGCCATACGCGTTGATCGTCACCGCGACCGTGCCGTTCCGGACCCGCAGCGAGGGGTTCGACGACTGGAACTGCTCGACTGGCCGGCCGCTCATCTGGAACGACTGGAACTCGCGGTAGACCCCGGCGAGCTCCTGGCCGGCGCGGGCCAGCGGGCCATTCTTGAGGTCGGCCGGATCCAGGCTCGTCGGCCGCCAGGCCGGCGCCTGATCGCCGGGTCCGGCCATCAGCTGCCGGGCCTCCAGACTCTCGGCCTCCAGCCGCGGCACCACCCGCTTGCGGCCCGGCTTCGAGCCGCGCCGCCGACCCGGGTTCCGATCTTCCCCGTCGCTCTTGAAGCTGCCCATCGACAGGCTCCCCGGATTGTCCCGCCACCGCCCCTCGCGGGTCGGCCAGGCCCCACAGGGGGCGTGGCGGGTGGAAGGCTCGTCCACTGAACTCGAAACTGGCACCGTCGCGATCGCACGAAATTTTGACTGCCGTCCGAGACGGCCGGCCGCCGTCGCGGCGCCGCGGGGGTCCGCCAGTCGGCGACCCGCACCACGGCCCGGGTCCGCCCCTCGGGCGGCCCGTCACGGTCTGACTGGCTGCGTCCTGCCTCCACCGCCCTGGCACCCGTCCGGCTCGACCCGGACCCCGCCCCACGCCGTCGGCTCCGGCGGCCGACCGACCCGGAGTGCCCGCCGCCACCGGCTCACCCGCCACGACCCCGCCGCGGCGCACACCGGGCTGGCATGAATGCGGGTTGATCCGGGTGGCGACTCACACTCCATGCACGCATTGAATCATCGCGGGGGCTCCCGTTCCCTGTCAAGTCCGTTTGGGGGAAAAAGACAACCGGGGTGCGGCGCGAGGTGAGGCGATCGGGGCGGGAGGGTGGGCGCATGAGGTGCCGATCACTTGTGAGTGTGAACCGTCGGGGGGGGTTGTCAAACCGGCCGGCGGCGAAACCGGCGGCCGCGAGGCGCGGCGATCCGATGGGCGCGATTGCTCGGGAGGTTCGGCGCGATTTCGGCACGGCGGCTGCATTAGGCTCATCTCGTGAGGCGCCTTCCTGGGGCTGCGACGGGCGTGGCCCGCCGGCCTGGACCTGCTGCTCTACGCGGGTCGAGATCCCGCGGTTCGGGCGCCAACCTTCCCCAATCCTCAAGGAACCCACCGATGTTCGGCTCCTGGATGCTTCGCCGGCTCCGTCGGACCGCGCTGCGGCCCGCCCTCGAGGCCCTTGACCGTCGCGACGTGCCCGCCACGCTCTACCCCGGCCCGTTCGGCCACCGGCCGTTCATCACCATGATGGGACCCGGCACCCCGTTCCGCTCGGCCCCGAGGCCCGTGGCCCCCTCCGACGGGTTCGCGCCCGGCAGTGGCACGCCGCTGGGGACGCAGGGCCCGCGCGGGCCGATCAACTACTTCGCCGCCCCGCGGCCGACTCAGGCGCTGGCCACCGGCCGGCCGGGGACCTTCCCGGGGAACGTCCCGTTCGGCGCAGGCGGCTACTACAGCATCGTCAACACACCGGGCGGGCCCGCAGGCCTCCGCGGCCTCCGCCTCCCGGCCCTGACGGTCGCACGGCCCGTGGCGGTCGCGCCCGCCGCCCTCACCGCCCCGGGCCAGGCCGTCGGCGCCACCAGCCCCGGCGACTTCCCGTTCGGCCCCGGCGGTTACTACAGCATCATCAACACCCCGGGCGGCCCCGCCGGCCTGCGCTGAGCCGCTCCGGGGGCTGGATCCGGGACCCAAAGCTCGAGGCCGACAGCGGCCGCCGCCCGTGCGGTGGCCGCTGTCGGCCTCGGTCGTTCTCGCCTCGCGGGGGATCAGGCCGGCGGCACGGCGATCCCGAGCGCGGCCAGCTCGGCGAGCAGCCGCGCGTGCTCGTCGGCGCGGTAGACGAGGCCCTGGAGCCCGGCGGCGCGGGCGGCCTCGACGTTCTCGGGCAGGTCATCGATGAAGATGCAATCGGCCGGCTCGCGGCCGGCCGCCGCGACGCACGCGGCGTAGAACTCGGGCGCCGGCTTGTTGTGGCCGACCTCGTACGACAGCACCAGGCCGTGGAACCGTCCCAGGGTGCCGGCGAACTGGCGACGGAACTGCGCGGCGTGCAGCGGGTTCGTGTTCGAGCCGAGCACGAGCGTGTGGCCGCGGTCGGCCAGCCAGTGCACCAGCGTGGCCACCGGCTCGTTGGCCCAGAAGATGTCGGACCAGGCGGCGGCGAACTCGGGGTGCGGCACCTCGCGGCCGATCAGGGCCCCGAACCGCCGCCCGAACTCCTCGGCGGGGATCTGCCCCGCCTCGTACGCCTTCACGACCTCGGCCAGGCCGCCGGCGCGGGCCGTTGCCAGCAGCTCGGGCCCCGATTGGCCCAGCGGCCGGCCCAGGACCTCGCAGGCGCGGGCGTAGTCGAAGAACGCGACCACGTTGCCGAAATCGAAGATCAGCGCCGGCTGGCCGGCCCCTGCGGTCGCGTGCGAGTCGGTCATCGCGTGCCTCGGTCCCCTGCCCCCGAATTCCGAGCCCCGCCCGGCGGCCGGCGCCCGATCAGACCATGAGGCGCCACCGACGAGCAACCCGGCGTCCGATCGGACCGGATCGGCCTGCGCTGCGCCCACCCGTGCTCAGGGGGTGGCACTCGCGGGCGCGGTCGGGGTGCCGTCATCGATCCGGGCCAGGGCCTGCCAGATCGGCGGGGCCATGCGGGGGGTGACCGGCCGGAGGCTGCCGTCGAGCATCAGGACGTGGATCCGGTCGGGATGGCCGCTGGCGGTGCCGATGCGGGCGGTGCGGCCGTCGGTCGCGATGCAGGACGGCGAGGCGCCCGGCCTGAGGGCGTGGTTGTACAGGCTGGCGGCCCAGCCGGCGCGGGCCCAGCTCGACCCGGCGTCGCCGCGCCACGCGGTCGGGGGCACCGCGCCGCAGGGGTCGTCACCCAGCGGCCCGGCCACCAGCGCGTAATTGGCCGCACCGGGCTCGTCGCGGCCGTTGCCGACGGTGCGCTCGGCGAACGCCGCGGTGTAGCTCGTGCCGTCGCGGTCCTGGACCTCGGCGATCGAGCGGGTGCGGCCCAGGGCGAAGGCCCCGTCGAGGCCGCCGGCGTCGGATCCGGTGCAGGCGCGGTAGCTGACGGTCGCCTGGGTCCGTTCGGCCAGCGCGGTCGGATCGCTGGGGCAGACCAGGTCGGCCAGGAACTTCGCCGGCGGCGGCGTGCCGGGCGGTCCCAGCGGCGGCTTCTGGCCGGGCCCCACGTCGAGTGCCGAGAAGTCGCTCACGCCCAGCTCGCCGAGCAGTTGCGCCAGCGGCCCGGGGCCCCAGTCGGCGGGGTCGTCGGCCGGGGCGGGGACGCCGGGGAGGTGGCCGACGGCGTTGTCGGAGAGCTTGAACGCCTCGCCCACGCGTCTGAGGTTCGACATGCACCGGTTCGTCCGCGCCGTCTCGCGGCCGGCGGGCAGGGCCATGAACAGGATCAGCAGGCCGACGGCCAGGATGGCGACGACGACGAGCACCTCGATGAAGGTGACGCCGGCGCGCGGGCCGTGCGAGCGTCGGGGGGCGGGCGAGCGGGGCGGGCGCATGCGGCAGACCTTCGCGATCGCATCCCGGGCCATGGCGGCGGGAGCGAGGGGGCCCCGCCCCGGCCGGGGCCTGCCCATCGTAGCCGCCGGCGGCCGGCCCGCCACCCGGGGCAAGCAATACTTTGCCCACACCCG
>CAZUZD010000080.1:0-21025 GCA_964624465.1 uncultured Isosphaeraceae bacterium | reverse complement strand
CGCCCCCGCCCCCCCCCCCCCCCCGGGCCCCCCCCGCCCCCCCCCCCCGCGGCGGCGGGGGGGGCCCCGCCCCCCCCCCCCCCCCCCCGCCCCCGGCGGCCGGGTCGTTGAGGCGCCGGGCCGCCGCCCGACCCGGGCGCAGGGCATCAACGATCCTCGCCCCGGAGGGGGTCCCGCAATTCCGCGCCACACCCGCGGTGAGCCAGCCGGCAGGCGCGGCCCCCGGGGTGGGCCGCTCCCCGCCGGCGCCCGCCCGCCGGCCCGGGTCCGGTGTCGCCTTGCTCCCCGGCGCCCCTGCGGCCCAGGCCACTCCAGGGCCAATCAGCCCCGTGTTCCGGCCACCGCCGTCGCCCCCGGGACCGGCTCACGCCCCCTCTCGCCCCGACCCCGGCCAGCCCCCGGCCGACGGCTTTGAATGCTACGGATAATTTTTGTTCGCCGTTTTTGACCTGAGGCCTTCAGAATTGTTCTTAATTGATCGTATAGACTAGGCACAGGAAACCTTAGGGGGCCGCGCCGGAGGTCGGCGACGGTCTGCGTGGGGCCGGACCAGGGACAGGACGAACGATGACGATGCGGTCCATCGCGATGGCGCTGCTGGGGTTAGCGACGGCGGCCGCCCCAGCGTCGGCCGATTTCATCTACGGAATCGGCAGCAACAACCACATCTACGAGGTCAACACCGGGACCCAGACGATCCAGGACGTGTTCGATGCGGTGCCGGCGGTGGGGACCGGCAATTCGAACGCGTTCGCCTACGACGGGGTCCGCAACGAGATGCTGTTCGTGGGCCCGGCCCTGGGGGGGGCCAACCTGTACTCGTGGAACCGCGACCTGGCCTCGATCACCCAGGTGGCGACGGCCCTGGAGCTGGGGTTCCCGACGAACGTCGGGCCCCAGCCGGCCAACGCGGCCTTCTACAACGACTCGTACTGGTTCTTCCCCGAAGGCTCCAACGTGCTGACCGAGATCCAGCTGGACTACAGCTCGGGGCTGCCGCTCTTCGGCTCGCGGAACAACTACACGATCGCCGGCGCCCCCTCGGCCAACCCCGACGGCAACTTCTTCGGCGACATCGCGATCGACCTCGACACCGGGCTGCTCTATGCCGCCACGGTCAGCGGGGCGTTCTACTCGGTGGACCTGTCGGTGCCGGCGAACATCGCCGGCAGCTTCAACGCGATCAAGGCCGCGGGCACGGGCAATCCGAGCCTGCAGCTGTCGTTCAACGCCGATCACACCGTCCTCTACGGCCAGGACTTCACCGACGCCCAGTGGTACACCGTGGACCTGGGCACCGGGGTGGCCACCTCGATCGCGGGCTTCACGGCGCCGGTCCCGGGCGGGCTCACCGGCCTGCGTGACCTGGGTGGCGCGGCCTTCGTGTCGGCCGTCCCCGAGCCGGGCACCCTGGCGGCCGCCGGCCTGGGTGCGCTGCTCGTCGGCCTGGCCCGGCGCCGCCAGCGTCGCGCCGTCGCCAGTCGCTGAACCGCCCCGGCCCCCGCGGCCGGCCTCGAGGCCGGCTCTGTGCAACCCCGTGGATCGATCCCGAAGCCGCGGCCGCCCACCCCCCACGGGGTGGGGTGGCCGCGGCTTCGGCGTTGCACCGACCGGCGCCACCGGGTGCCCGGGCGCGTGCGGGTCGAGCGTCGGTTGCGGGTGGCCCCCGACGCCGCGCCTGGCCGGTCTGGCCCCATCCATCCATTCTCGACGGCCGAGCCGGCTCGCGGTCTCACGGCCGGCATGGGCCTCGGCCGGCCCGAAGGGGCCCGTCTGGTCCGCGCGAGCCACCAATGCACAACGTCCCGCGATCGCACCCCGGGGCGGGGGCACGATGCGGGACGGTGTGAGCAGTCGGGAAGGGGTCCGGCGGCCGCCGGGGCAGGGCCGGACCGGGCGAGCGAGCCGGGCTCAGCGCTTGCTGAACTGGAAGCTGCGCCGGGCCTTCTTGTGGCCGTACTTCTTGCGCTCGACCATGCGCGGGTCGCGGGTGAGGAATCCGCTGCCGCGGAGGACCTCATCCAGGTCGGTGCGGAACTCCTTGAGGGCGCGGGCCAGGCCCATGATGACGGCGCCGGCCTGGCTGTTCTTGCCGCTGCCCTTGACGTTGACGAACACGTCGACGCGGCCGCCCATGTCGGTCAGGACCAGCGGGCTGCGGGCCTCGGTGGCCTGGGTGCTCTCGACGAAGTACTGCTCGATGGGCAGGCCATTGACCAGGAACTGGCCGGTGCCCTCACGAATTCGGACCCGGGCCACCGCGGTCTTGCGGCGGCCGGTGCCCCAGATGTACGTCTTCTCGGCCGTGGCCATGGCGTTCGGTTCGTCCTCGGGTTCGGGTCAGTTCAGGAGTTCGGGCCGTCGCGGTCGGCCCCCGGAATCCGGTCCCGGGGGTCCACCGTTGAGTGAGCGGGTCGGGCCTCAGGCCTCGTCGCCGGCCGGCGGCGTGACGGCCGGGGCCGTGGTGACGGCCTTGGCGCGGCGGCGGCGCGGCGGGTTGACGACGACCGGCGGCGCCAGGATGATGCCGGCGGCGCTGGGGCGGCCGCTCTTGGGCTCGAGCACCAGCGGCTGCTGCGCCTGGTGCGGGTGCACCGAGCCGACGACCAGGTGGAGCTTGCCCATCATATGCCGGCCGATCTTGTTCTTCGGCATCATGCGGCGGATGGCCTCGTGCAGCACCTGCTCGGGGCGGCGCTTGTGGAGCTTCCAGGCCACCTCATCGCGCTGGCCACCGGGATAGCCGCTGTAGCGCTGGTAGGTCTTCTGCTCCCACTTGTTCCCGGTGAACACGACCTTGTCGACGTTCGTGACGATCACGAAGTCGCCGGTGTCGATGTGCGGGGTGTAGGTGGGGCGGTGCTTGCCCATGAGGATCGGCGCGATCTGGGCGGCCAGGCGGCCGACGACCTGATCGGTCGCATCGATCACATACCACTGCGGGGCGATCTGCCCCGCCTTCGCCTGAAAACAGTTCATCGTGCGTGGACCATCCACTGCGTGCGGCGGGATCAATGGGTCTGGAGTCGCCACGGGGTCGGCACTGCGGAAGTCGGGTCAGTCACCCGATTTCCGGCCGTCCGAACCCTCGCGACACTGGGGCCGCTGGGCCGCGTCCGACGCGGGCGCGGACAGACCCGGGTCGCCATCCCTTGGGGCGAAACGCCCATCGTACCCAGCGGCGGCGCCCCGTCAAGAGTTTTCCGACCCCGTGCCACCAGGATCACCCGCGCCGCCCCACCCCGGCCCGCCCGGCCGCCGGCCGATTTCCGGGTTGCCGGGTCCCGGCCATTGGGATAAGAGTACGCGCGTGCCGATGGGAGACGCCCCCCGTGGGCGTCGCCCGGCCCGGTTCCGGTATCCGCCCCGAGGCTGGCAGGGAGGCCCCTCACCATGAGCTACACCAGGCACCACGCGACGGCCGAGTTCACCCGCTGGAGCGAGAGCTACGACCGCTGCATCCTGCAGTGGCTGATCTTCGGCCCCTCGCACCGCGCCCTGATCGCGCGGATGACCGAGCGGTTCGGGACCCAGCGGCCGATCCGGATCCTGGACATCGGCTGCGGCACCGGCCTGTTCGCCGCCCGGGTCCGCGAGGCGCTGCCGCAGGCGACGGTCTGCGGCGTCGACCTGGTCTCGGGCATGCTCGAGAAGGGCCGGCACCGCTGGCACAAGCTCCGCGACACCGCGCAGGCCGTGCAGGGCGACAGCGAGCGGCTGCCGTTCGCCACCGGGGCCTTCGACGTCGTCACCTGCGCCAACTCATTCCACCACTACCCTCATCAGGACCGCGCCATCGGCGAGATGCGGCGGGTGCTGGCCCCCGGCGGCCGCCTGATGCTCATCGACGGCTACCGCGACGCCCCGTATGGGTGGTTCATCTACGACGTCTGCGTCGCCCTGCGCGAGGGGAACGTGCACCACGCCAGCCGGGCCCGGTTCCGCGGCCTCATGACCGACGCCGGCCTGGTCGGCATCGAGCAGAAGGTCCACCGCGGCTTCGCGCCGTTCCTGCTGACCGAGGCCGTCGCCCCGCCCAGCGTCGTGCCCGCGCCGCACTTCGACCGGGTGCCGGCGACCGTCGCGGCCGCCTGATCGGGCCCCCGGATCGGCCCGGACCCGGGCGCTGGACGCGCGGGCCCGGGTTCGGTTCTGATGGACCGCCATGGCACCCCACGATCCCGCGACGCCGGCTGAACGTCCGCTGCCACCCCGGAACGAGCCCGCCCGCGACCGGGCGTCGGGGCTGAAACGGCTGGCCTGGCCAATCCTGCTGCTGGTCAGCACGGCGTCGATCATGTACTACCTGACGGCGCGGGCCGAGGTGCGGCGGAAGCTGGACCTGGTGGCGGCGACCGAGCAGCGGCGGGCCGGGGCCGAGCAGCGACTGACTCTGGCCACCGAGGCCCTGCAGCGGGTGATCCCGCGCTGGTACGCGGGCGATGTCCGCCAGGCGCACCACGACTGGCAGGCCGGCCGGCTGGCGGCGGCGCGGGCGCGGCTCGATCACCGCTCGTGGCCGGTGGGCGAGCCGGTGCCGGACGGCTTCGAGTGGCGCTACCTGAAGCGGGTCACCGAGCCGGTCTCGCGCCTGACGGTGCAGCCGGGCGCCCCGCCGATCACCGCCCTGGCGGCCCCCGGTGGCCAGCCGTTCGCGCTGCGGGCGGCGTGGGGCGCCGACCTCCGGACCCCGCCACGCGCCGGGGCCGTGGTGCTGGGGCCCCCCAACGAGACGGCCGACCCGACCGGCCGGGAAGCGATCGCCTGGTCGTCGCCCACCGCCCGGTCGGTGCGGCTGACCCCCGACGGCCGCCGCTGGGTGGCGCTCGACGCCGACGGCCTCTGGCACGGACCCACGGCGCCGCCGGCGGTGACCGGGCCGGTGGCCGTGGCGGCCGACCTGCAACTGCTGGCGATCGCCCCGGACGGCGCCCGGGTGCTGGCCGTCGGCGTTGGCGCCACGGCCGGCGGGGTGGTCCTCGACACGGCGACGGGCCGCACCCTGCTCACGCTGCCCGACCGGATGGACGTCACGACGGCCGCCTTCGGGCCCGACGGCCAGACCCTCGCCGTCTGCGGCCGGCCGATCCCCCCGGACGACGCCGACGTCGATGCGCCCCAGGCCCCGGCGCAGGTGACGCTCTGGAACCTCGCCGAGGGGGAGCGGCTGGCGACGGTGGCGCCGGGGCTCGACACGGTGAGGGCGCTGGCCCTGACCGGCGACCCGACCCGCCTGATCGTCGCCGGCGCCGACGGCACCCCCGAGCGTCGGGGGCTGGTCGAGGTGTGGGACCCGGCCGCGGGCGGCCCCGCGCTCCGGCTGGCCGCGCCCGACGGGCCCGTGGAATTCCTGGCCGTCCGACCCGATGGTCAGGCGCTGGCCACCGCCGGAACCGATCGCCTGGTGCGGCTCTGGCGGCTGCGGGACGACCCGGCTCGGTTCTGGGGCGGGCAGGCCGGCCGGCCCCTGGGCACGTTCCGCGGCCTCGACGGCGACCTCACCGCGCTGGCCTTCGGCGACGGCGGCCGGGCCCTCTACGCGGCCGACTCCAGCGGCGAGGTCGCCGTCTTCGACGCCACCGCCGACCCCGAGGTCCAGGTGCTCGACGAGCTGGGCTACGCCATCGGCACCGTCCTGTTCACGCCCGACTCGCGCACCCTGCTCGCCGTCGACTACAAGAGTGTGACCCGGTTCGACGTCGAGACCGGCCGCAAGCTCGGGGCCTTCGAGGTGGAGCCCTGGATCTTCGCCGCCGCGCTGCGTCCCGACGGGGCGCTGCTGGCGCTCGGCGGCGAGACGGGTTCCGGCGGCGGCAAGCCGGCGGTGATCCACCTCGTCGACCCGACCAGCGGCGTCGTGAAGGCGATCATTCGACCGGGGCCCGGCACGCAGGCCGTCCGCAGCCTGGCCTTCAGCCCCGACGGCACGCTGCTCGCCGTCACGGTGCGCGCGGACGAGGGGTTCGCCACCGACGACGACCCGGCCGACCCGCCCCCGCCGTTCGAGGGCCTGCAACTCTGGGACGTCGCCACCCTCACGAAGCGCGCCGAGTGGCCCGGACCGGCCGGCTCGGTGGCGTTCGACCCCACCGGTCGCCGGCTGGTGTCGGCGGGGGCCGAGGGTCGCCTGCTCGTGCGCGAGCTGAAGGACCTGGCGGCCGAGCCGCTCACGATCGACGCCGGCGCCGGGTCGGGGCTGTTCCTCACGCCCGACGGGATGACCGTGATCGCCGGCGCGCCCGGCCGCAACCAGATCGCCGCCTGGGAGTTGGCGACCGGCGAGCCCCGCTGGACGATCCAGAGCGCCTCGGGCCTGGTGGCGCTCAGCCCCGACGGCCAGACGCTCGCCCTGCGCGAGGGCTCGAACCTCGTGCTGATGCAGGCTGCCACCGGCGAGACATTCTTCCGACTCGGTGGCCTCCACTACGGCGCCTCGACCGCCGCCTTCAGCCCCGACGGCTCCGCCCTCGCCGCCGGCGGCGGCTCCCGCGACGAGAACGACGGCGTCCACCTCTGGCGCGCCGCGCCCGCCGCCCGCTGAGCCCCCGCCCTCTCCCTCCCGTCGGTCGGATGAGCGCCGCGATATCCGACGGGCCGCGGCGTGGGCCCGCCGCAGGAGCCGGATCGGCTGGCCGACAGGCGAGCGCCTCCGAGACCGTTGGAGTTCGCGGCGCTCATCCGACCGACGGGAGCGGCTTCCTCATCGGTGTGCCGTGGCCTGAGCGCAGCGTGGCCACGCCACACCGGATCACAGGCCGAGACCGGCGGCCGTATTCGTAGGGCGGATCGGCGCAGCGTCATCCGCCGGGCGGGGTCGGGAGGCTCCCGCCCGGTGTGGTGCATTGCTCCGCATCCTGCGGCGAATCCACCCGACGACCCGAGACCCGGCAGCCGCTCAGCCGGCCGGGCGGGCGAAGCGGCGGACGAGGGCGCGGGCGACGCGGAGGCCGTCGACGGCGGCGCTGACGATGCCGCCGGCGTAGCCGGCGCCCTCGCCGCACGGGTAGAAGCCGGCGACGCCGGTGGATTCCAGCGTGTGCGGGTCGCGGGGCAGGCGCACGGGCGAGCTGCCGCGGGACTCGGGGCCGACCAGGGTGGCGTCCTTGAGGAACCGGCCGCCCAGGCGGCGGTCCATCATCGGCAGGCCGCGCTCCAGGGTCTCCAGGATCTGCGGCGGCAGGATCAGGCCCAGGTCGGCCGGCACCACCCCGCGCGAGTAAACCGTGTAGCTCGACGGGATCGTGCCGCGGCTGGGCCGGCCGGCGAGGAAGTCGCTCACCCGCTGGATCGGCGCCTTGTACGATCGGCCACCCAGGAGGTACGCCAGCCGCTCGGCCCGCTGCTGGTAGTGCACGCCGGCCAGCGGGTGCGTGCTGCCGGTCTCCTCGGGCGTGATCGTCATCACCAGGCCGCTGTTGGCGAACGGCGAGTCGTGGCGACTCTCGCTCATGCCGTTGGTGCAGAAGTAGCCGGGGTCGCTGACGCTGGGCATCACGTAGCCGCCGGCGCACATGCAGAAGGTGAACAGGTCGCGGTCGCGCACGCGGACATTCAGCGTGTAGTCGGCCGCCCCCAGCGCGGGATGACCGGCGGCCCCGCCGTAGCGGGCCACGTCGATCTGCCCCTGCGGCTGCTCGATGCGCACCCCGAGCTGGAACGCCTTGGCCTGCAGGGGGACGCCCCGGCGCAGGAGCATGTGGTAGGTGTCGCGGGCGCTGTGGCCCATGGCGAAGACAGCCACGTCGGCCGCGATCCGACCGCCGCTGGTGGCCAGCGCCTTCAGGCGGCCGTCGCCGATCTCGACATCCTCGACTCGCGTCGAGAACCGGACCTCGCCGCCGTGTTCCTCGATCTTGCGGCGGAGCGTGCGCACGACCAGCGGCAGGCGGTTGGAGCCCAGGTGCGGGCGCTGCTCGTAGACGATCGACGGCTTGCCGTGGCAGTCGGCCAGCAGGCGGAGGGCCTCCTGCACGTCGGGTCCGCTGCCGCGGCAGGTGAGCTTGCCGTCGGAGAAGGTGCCGGCGCCGCCCTCGCCGAAGAGGTAGTTGCTCTCGGCGTCGTGCTGGCCGCCGCCGTCGAAGGCCCGCACGCTGGCGACCCGCTCCTTGACGGCCTGCCCGCGCTCCAGCACCAGCGGGGCGAACCCCTCGCGCGCCAGGTAATAGGCCGCGAACAGCCCGGCCGGCCCGGCGCCGACGATCACCGGCCGGCGGGGCAGTGGCTCGTGGCCCGGGGCCTCGGGCCAGTCGAAGTGCTCGGCCTCGAACGGCTCGACGCCGCGGCCCAGGGTCGGGGCCTCGTCGCCGGGCAGCTCGACCTCGGCCGAGTAGACGAAGTGGATCTCGTCGTGCCGCCGCGCGTCGATGCTCTTGCGGAGGATCCGCCACCGCCCGATCGCCTCGGGCGCCACCCCCAGCCGCTCGGCCAGCTTCGCCGGCAGGGCGGCCTCCGACTCTTCCAGGCCCAGCGGAACCGACGAGACGCGCAGCGCCATGGGTGCTCACATTCCGGGGGGATCGTGGAGACGGCGGTCGACCGGCCGGCCGGAGCCCCTCGCGATCGAGGCGGCCCCTGGCCAGCGGTCGGTGCGCCGCAGAGCCCTCCATCAGAGCTTGCCCCCCCGCCGGGCGTCAAGGCCGGCGAGCGCGGCCGGGTCGGGCCTGCGGCGGACCGCAGTCCCGGGCACCCGGTCGACTCCCAGGTTCTCGTAGGGCGGATCAGCGGAGCGTCATCCGCCGGGCCGGGGCGGAGACATCCGCGCGACGTGCGGCCTCGATCCCGCGAGCGGCCGAGGTTCGGGCGCGGCGGATGACGCTCCGCTGATCCGCCCTACGAATGAGACCATCCGCCGGGCCGATCAGGCGGCGCGGCGGCGGCGGGCGATGGCGAGGAGGGCCAGGCCCAGGCCGGCGGCCACGACCGTGCTCGGCTCGGGCACGACGGCGTCGCGGGTGGTGGCGCGGAGGTTGTCGACGGCGAAGTAGGTCGGCGTGTTCGGGCCGAAGATCCCGACGTCGGTGGTCGTGATCCGGAACGCCAGGCTGCGGGCGCCCAGGAGGCTGGCCAGGTCGACGGTCGTCCAGTCGCTCACCAGTTGCAGCGCGTCGCCGCGGAAGTCGGCCAGGTAGAACTCGCGGGTGCCGACCAGGCCGCCGGTGCCGTTCAGGCCGGTGTAGCCCAGGATGTCGAGGCGGAGGTAGTCCCCCTTCACGAAGGCGCGGGCGAAGCTGTCGCCCTGGACGACCGACATGGCGACGTAGGTCGTGTTGGTGACGTCGATCGAGAGCGGGTCGGTGGCGTCGGGCAGGTTGATCAGCGCGTCGCCCTCGCTGAAGTTGAAGGCGATGCCGTACGTGGCCGACCCGCCGGCACCCGTGCCATTGACGCCCAGCGGAGCGTAGGCGCCGTACTGGCGCTCGTAGTTGATGCCGGTGAAGACGTTGTCGATCTTGCTCGAGACCGTGAAGCCCGACCAGACGCTCCAGGTCGGGTCATAGTTGTTGTTGAGCGTGAAGCCGCCGGTGTCGAACTGGTTCGTGGGGCGGTAGTCGTTGCGGTAGGTGTCGACGCCGGGGTTCACGTCCTCGAACGTGCCGGTCACGACCCCCGCCCGGGCCGCCGGGGCGGCCAGCAGGCCCAGGGCCAGGATCACCACGGGAGCGAACGGGCGGGTCTTCCAGGAGCGGGTCGGCGTGGGCATCAAACGGTCCTCGGTTCCGGGCGGTGCGAAGTCGTCACCACAGTCGATGGGCGCAGGGGGTCGTGGGGCCGGAGATCGGCCGCCATCGGGGGGTTCGGGTCGGCCTCAGTAGGCGTCAGCCGAGAGGACCTCGCCGCCGTCGCGGGTGCAGAGGGCACCCAGGGCGGTGCGGCTGATCGAGTTCTTGAGGAAGTGCACCGAGCCGTCGGCGAACAGGACGTTGACGCCGCCGGGGTGCGCGCTGGTCAGCTCCTGGCCGTGCTCGAAGGGGGGCCGGGCGTTGAGCGGGAACGCCTGGTCGAAGACGTTCCGGCCGCTGGCCCACATGGCGTTGATCGCCTCGGGCGCCTCGCCGACCTGGATCGTCTGCGAGGTGCCGTCGGAGACCTCGGCCAGGCGGATCGGCTGATTGAAGATCATCAGGCCGCGGGGCGGGTTGTTGTTCGCCTTGGGATGGCTCAGCCCGCGCTCGCCGTACATGCCGCCGTAGTCGGCGTCGGCGTGCTCGAAGACGTCGCTCGGGCCCCGGTTCCAGAGGCTCTTGCGCGGCTGCGACGGGCAGAGGTAGCTCTGCACCACCGTGTGCGTCGCCGTGGCGTTGGCCGGCGCGTCGTAGACGACGTCCAGGTTCAGCGCCGCGTAGAGCGCCCGCTGCTCCAGGCCCGGCAGCACGGCCGTCGACCAGCCGGAATTCAGGGTCTTCGTCAGGGGCTGGCCGAAGACCTCGACCCAGCCGCCGGCGGGGAAGGTGCCGTGCAGGTCGTGATAGCCGTGCAGCGCCAGGCCGATCTGCCGCAGGTTGTTGGTGCAGCTCATCCGCCGCGCCGCCTCGCGGGCCGCCTGCACGGCCGGCAGCAGCAGGCTGATCAGGACGCCGATGATCGCGATGACCACCAGCAGCTCGATCAGCGTGAAGCCGCGCCGGCGCACCGGGGCGGGGGCCAGAGTCGGTCGGTCCAGGAACGTCGGTCGCCGGGCGATCATGGTCGGTCGCTCCATCACGGGAGCGCCCGGCGCAGGGATCGAACGGCAACCACCCCGGCATGCCCGACCCGTTCGCCCGGTCTGTCGAAACAGACCCGGCGCGCGGCGCATGCCAGAACCAGTCCACCGCACGCCTGAGGCCGAGGCGCCGCATGGGTCACAGGCAGTCAGCGGTCTTCCGGCTCTCGGCTGATAGCGGCCCGGACCACCTTCCCACGACCGCTCCACCCTGGGAGCGGGTCGCAGTGGTATCAATGTCCGGGCCTCACCGATTACGGCGGCGGTCCCGCGACGGAATTGCACCGTCTTCCATTCCGAAGGGGCGGGCCTGGATGGACCCACCCCCCGGAGCTGGCTGCCTGTCGGTCGATCAAAGAGCAGGAACATCCCCGCCCGCCGCACCCCTCGGGCGCCGGCAACACGGGAACATCTTCCTACGCTCTTAACCCGCCCCCGCCACGCCGTCAACGCGCCCGCGAAAATTTGTCCGCCGCCGATCGTCACAACCCCTGCGAGCACCACCAGATCCAACCCGGATCGGCCAGAGCCCGATCGCCCCCGGCCGCGGTGCGGGGGCGAGTCCGACCGAGGCCGGTGGAGAGTCGGGCCGCCGGGGTGTGCAGTGCGGTGGATTGGAGTGCAATGGATGCGAGGACGGCCGGGCGCCGGGGCGGGGGCCGCTGTGGTAGGCTGGTCGCCTGGTGGCGAGGCCGAGGCGCCACGGGACCGACGGACGGGCGGCGCAGACGCGCGAGAGGGGCGGGGCGATGGCGAGCCGGTTGCTGGGGGTCAAGTCGGGGTCGCGGGCCAACGTCCACACGGTGCCCGAGGAGCTGCACGGCGTCGTGCTGTTCCTGGCGGCGATCTGGGTCCTCTACGGCCTGAGCCTGGTCCTGCCGGTCATCGACGGCTTCGGGCTGGTCCCGCGCACGTTCCGGGGGCTGATCGGCATCGTGACCATGCCGTTCCTGCACGCCAACTTCCTGCACCTGCTGGGCAACACGATCCCGCTGGCCGTGCTGCTGAGCCTGCTGGCCGGGTCGCGGGCCAACTCGGTGGAGGTCGTCGGCACGATCATCGTGCTCGGCGGCGCCATGCTCTGGCTGGTCGGGCAGCGGGCGGTGCACGTGGGGGCCAGCGGCCTGGTCTCGGGCCTGGCCACGTTCCTGATCACCGCCGGCCTCCGCGAGCGCCGGATCGTGCCGCTGGTCGTCGCCGTGATCGTCTTCTTCCTCTACGGCACCCAGCTGCTCTGGGGCGTGATCCCCCGCTTCGGCTCGAACGTCTCGTGGGACGGCCACCTCTGCGGCGCCATCGCGGGGGTCCTCGTCGCCTGGCCGCTGACCCGCGACGCCGAGGCCGACGCCTCGCTCGCCGGCCGGCTCCGCGATCGCATCGGGGTCTGACGTCACGGGCCGGCGAATCCCATCAGGCGCCGAACTCGGCGCGGAACTGCTCGAGGGTGTCGGGCCGGCCCAGCACCACGATCGTGTCGCCGGCGGCGAACGGCTCGGTGCCCGAGGGGGGGAACTCGGCGCGGCCGTCGGCGCGCTGGACGGCGATGACCATGACGCCGGTGCGGCGGCCGATGTCGAGGTCGCGCAGGGTCTTGCCGGCGAACGGGCCGCCGTCGGCGACGGCGACGTCGGCCATCTCGATGGCCAGGCTCGAGCGGTGCGTGACCAGCTCGGTGAACTTCACCGCCGAGGGGTTCGTCAGGATCGACGCGATCCGCTGGGCCCCGATCGCCGCCGGCAAGACGACGTGGTCGGCGCCCGCCTGGCGGAGCTTCTTCTGGGTGCTGGGCTGCTCGGCGCGGGCCACGATCTGCACCTGCGGGGCCAGCTCGCGGGCCGTCAGGGTCAGGAACACGCTGTCGGCGTCGCTGGGCAGCGCCGAGACCAGCGCGCCGGCGCGGGGCAGGCCGGCGTCGAGCAGGACTTTTTCCTCGGTGGCGTTGCCCTCGACGAACAGCCAGCCCCGGCGCTCGATGTCGGCCAGCCGCGCCGGGTCGCGCTCGATCAGCACGAACGGCGCCCCGGCCGCCTCCAGCTCGGCGCAGACCAGGGCCCCCATGCGGCCCATGCCGGCCACGACCGTGTGCCCGCGCAGGCTCTCGATCTGTCGCTTCACGCGTTGGTGCCCCAGCAGCCGCCGCACCTCCTCCTCGGTCACCAGCGCCAGGAAGCTGACCAGGGTGAAGCTCACGGCGACGTAGCCGAACAGGATGACCAGGATCGTGTGCAGCCGCAACCACGACGTGTCGATCTCGCGGACCTCGGTGAACCCGACCGTCGAGATCGTGATCACGACCATGTACAGCGCGTCGCTGACCGTCCAGCCCAGCCCGACATAGCCGGCGGCGCCGAGCACGACCACGGCCGCGACCGCCAGCAGGCCGATCTGCGCCCGCCGCACCGCCCGGCGCCGCGCCTGCTCGGGGTTGAAGGTGAAGTTGAAGCTGCGGTCGGCCATCGCCAGGGGACGTCCAGGTCCGTGAATCCGCGCCGCCGCAGTCCAGGCGCCAGGCGTTCGCGACCCAACCAGCACCCGATCCAGCGGATCTGCCCGGTGGAGTCGGTTCCAAGCGTAGCCGACCAGGCGACCCCACGGCAATCGCACCGCCACCGCCGGATCCCCCCACGCTCGAATCCGCGCCGAGCCGCCGCCAGGTCCGATGGCGGGACCGCGAAACCGCGAGTGCGCCAGGATCTGGCCGGGAGAGCGCCCGCGGCCCCGAGCGCCACGATTCGAGATCGGGTCTTGACCGGCGCGTCCGGGGCCTCGCGGAACGATCGGATTCGCGGGCCTGAAGGGGTGGAGCCACCCGGGCCTTTGGGCCGAGCGGCCCCCAGGCGACGGCGGGCGATCACCGCCGGCATCGCCTGCCAGCTCGCACCAGAGCCCCGCCTACGCGAACATTCCAGTACATTGATAACCAAAAAACTTCACAATCGACCATTTGTCTGCTAAATCTGTTCCACGAGATCCCGACGGGCGACTCGGAGCAGGTCGGGGCCCAGGGTTCGGATTCCTCGATGGGGAGACAGCGATGACGCAGGCAAGCAGCACGCGGCGACGGGTGCGGCAGGTGGCGCTGGCCGGGGCCTCCTCGGCCACCGCGCTGGCCGGTTCCGGGATGGTCGGACCGACGACCGAGGCCGTCGAGGCCGGCGTCGTCTACAACATGGTCGACATCACGGTCCCGGCTACGACCGCCGGCCTCTACATCAATGTGGAGACCCTGGCCACGAACGCGAATCCAGGTGCGGTGCCGGGCTGGGATCTCAACCCCTGGGGCTCCTCCACTCTGGGCTGGTTCAAAGCAAACACCCCCGCCGGCGGTACGATGATGGTCTACCCGGGCAACCTCGCGACCGCGAAAACCGGAAACCTGGCCCTCAATACGACCGTCGACGCAACCAGCACCTACTCGACCGACGCGGCGGGCACCGTGGTCTTCGGCGCCGGCGCGGGCGAGTGGAAGTTGAACGACTCGAACCTGTTCGGCTTCCGATTCACCGCCTCCGACAGCCAGACTCACTTCGGCTGGGGCCGGATGGACGTGGGCGCGTCGAACCTGATCCGCTCGATCAAGGAGCTGGCCTGGGAGGACGTCGCCGGCGTGGGCATCACCGTCGGAGCCGGCCGGGCTTCGGCCGTGCCCGAGCCGGGCTCGCTGGCGCTGATGGCCAGCGGCGCCGCCGGACTGCTCGCCTGGCGGCTCCGCCGCCGGCCCGAGCCGACCCCGGTGGCCGACGCCCCCACCGTCGCCTGACGACCGCCCCCCACCACCACACCACGACCCCCGGCGCTCCTCCCCAGGCGCCCGGGGTCGCATCGTTTCCCGGCCCCACCACGAGCCCGCAGGACTGCCCCCCTTGCGACCGCCGCGACTGCTCCTGATCGGCTGGGACGGCGCCGACTGGGAATTCCTGAGCCCGATGCTCGACCGCGGCGAGCTGCCGGCGCTGCAGGCGCTGGTCGAGGCCGGAGTGATCGGCAACCTGGCGACCCTGCAGCCGTGCCTGTCGCCGCTGCTCTGGACCTCGATCGCCACCGGCCGGACCGCCGACCAGCACGGCATCCTCGGGTTCATCGAGCCGACGCCCGAGGGGGATGGCGTGCGGCCCTGCGCCTCGACCAGCCGGCGCTGCAAGGCGCTCTGGAACCTGGCCTCGCAGAGCGACCTGCAATCGATCGTCGTCGGCTGGTACGCCAGCCACCCGGCCGAGCCGATCGCGGGCATCAGCGTCTCGGAGGCGTTCTTCCAGACTCCGGCGGTCCCGCTCGAACGGTCCGGGCCGCCGCCGGCCGGGTCGGTCTGGCCGCCCGAGCTGGCCGAGCCGCTGGCGGAATTGCGGCTGCATCCCGGCGAGCTTCAGGGGGCCGACCTCCAGGAGCTGATCCCCGAGCTGGGCTCCATCGACCTGCGGCACGACGCCAGGCCGCTGCGGCTGGCGGAGGTTCTGGCTCGCGACCTCTCGACCCAGGCCGTGGCGACCGCGCTGCTGGCGGGCGAGCCGTGGCAGCTCGCGGCGGTCTACTTCCCCGGCCTCGACACCGCCGGCCACTACTTCATGCCGTTCCACCCGCCGCAGGCCCCCGGCGTGCCCGACCGCGAGTTCGCGCTCTATCAGGGGGTCATGACCGGGCTGTACCGGCTCTATGATCGGATGCTCGCCGGCCTGCTGGCGAGCGCCGGGGCCGACACGCACGTGATGCTCGTCTCGGACCACGGGTTCCAGAGCGGGCTGCGGCGGCCGTCGTGGGCGACCTCCGATCGCGGGCTCGACCCCGGTGCCGCCGAGTGGCACCGCTCGCTGGGGATCGTGGCGCTGAGCGGCCCCGGCCTCGCGGCCGACACGCGGATTGCCGGCGCGACCCTGCTGGACATCGCCCCCACGGCCCTGGCGCTGCTGGGCCTGCCGGCCGATCGCCGGATGCCGGGCCGGGTGCTCCGCGAGGCGTGGCTCGACCCGAAGGCGGCCGGTCCGCCGCCGATCGACGACTGGGAATCCGTGCCGGGCGCCTCGGGCCTGCACCCGGCCGAGCAGCGCATCGACCCGGCCGCCGCCGCCGTGGCCCTGCAGCAGCTCATCGATCTGGGCTACCTGCCGGCGACCGACGGCGACACGGCCGCCCGGGTGCAGCTCGCCGTGCGCGAGTCGCAGTTCAACCTGGCCAGCGTGCACCTGCACCACGACCGGCCGCGCCAGGCGCTCGCCGTACTGGAGGCGCTTCGGGCCAGCCAGCCCGGGGCGGACGACACCCGGCTGCGGCTGGCGCTGGCCCGCTGTCACCACCGGCTCGCCGCGCACGCGGAGTGCCTGGCGGAGCTGGAGCCGCTGACGGCCGAGGGGGCCGCCGATCCCGCCGTGGCGGTCGAGGCGCTGCTGATCCAGGCGGCGGCTCGGCACGCGCTCAAGCAGACGCACCAGGCCCGGCAGTCGCTCGAGGCGGCCCGCGCGCTGGCGCCGGCCAGCGTCGAGGTCTGGCGGATGCTCGGCGAGCAGGCGATGGGCCTGGACGCCTGGCCGGCCGCCGAGCAGGCGTTCCGCCAGGCGGCGAAGCTGGATTCCTCGCACGCCGCCACCCAGCACGGCCTGGGCGTCTGCGCCCTGCGCCGCCAGGACCTCGACACCGCGACCGCACACTTCCGGGCCGCGCTCGGCGTGCAGTACTTCTTGCCGGCGGCCCACTACCACCTGGCCGCCGCGCTCTGGCAGGCGAAGGACGCCGACGGTGCCCGCGCGGCCGTACGGGTGGCGATCGCGCAGTCGCCGCGGTTCCGGGCGGCCTACGACCTGGCCACGGCGATCGAGCAGGCGCACGGCAACCTCGTCGGCGTCGCGGCCCTGCGGCAGGAGTGGGCGGCCGTCGAGGCGACCGCCGCCCCCGCCCGCCCGACGGCGGCCCCGGCATGACGAGCCCCTCGGCCGACTGGGTCACCGTCGTCGCCGGCCTGCCGCGATCGGGCACCAGCCTGGTCATGCAGATGCTGCACACCGCCGGCCTGCCGCTCTGGACCGACGGCCGGCGCCCCGCCGACGCCCACAACCCGCACGGCTACCACGAGCACGCCGACCTCGCCGGCCTGCTGAACGACCCCGTCGCGATGGCCGCCGTCCGCGGCCACGCCCTCAAGGTCGTCTTCCCGCTGGCGCGCCGGTTGCCGGCCGGCCCGCCGTACCGGGTCGTGTTCCTGGAGCGCGACCTGGGCGAGGTGCTGGCCTCGCAGCGCGTGATGGCCCGCATGCTCACCGGCGCCGGGCCGGCGCTCGACGACGAGCGGCTGGCGCGCTACTGGTCCGACCAGCTCCGCCAGGGCCTGGCCGAGCTGCGCGGACGGCCCGACGTCGCGCTCCAGACCCTGGCGTTCGCCAGGACGGTGCACGAGCCGGCCGCGGCGGCGGCCGAGCTGTCGCGGTTCCTGATGCTCGGTCCCGAGGCGGCCGCCACGATGGCGCGGGCCGTCCGCCCCGAGCTGCATCGCCAGCGGGGCGGGGCGGGAGCCGGCTGAGCCCGGGGTCACGGGGAGCCGGCCGGGGCCAGGCGATCCTGGAGGGCGCGGAAGTCGTCGCGGTCGCGGAGCGGGGCGAACTCGGGGGCCTGCAGCAGCATCTCATGGAGCCGCGCCGGCTCGATCAGGCGTTCCAGCCGGACGACGTCCAGCAGGGCCACGGCCCTCGCCCCCACCTCGGACCGGACGTCCTGGGACAGGGTCGGCTCGCCGGCCAGCCGGGCGAGGACGCTGGCGAGCCGCCGGGTCAGCCGCCCGAGCGGCTCGCCGTCGGCCAGGACGGCCTGGACCTCGGACAGCGCCAGCGCGGGCTGTCCGAGCTGGATCAGGGTCTCGGCCAGCTGCACCCGCGCCTGCCGCCGCGCGGCGGCGTCGGAGAGCAGCGGCTCGAGCGCGAGCCGGTCGGCGTCGGCCCCCGGGCGGTCGCCGAGCTGCGCGCGCACCTTGGCGCGGGTCTGGAGGCTGTTGATCCGGTGGCCGCGCGCGTAGTCCTGGCCGGGGTGGCCGGCCGGGACGTGCTCGAGCCAGTCGATCGCCTCGGTGAGGCGCGCCTCGGCCTCGTCCCAGCGGTCCAGGATCGCCAGCGTGATGCCCGCGCGGGTGCAGCGGTCGCCGACCTCGAGGGCGGCCTGCGCCAGGTCGCTCTCGGTCGGCATCAGCGCCTGCTTGGTCGCGATGCTGGCGAGCGCGGCGTCGAGGGCCTCCTCGTGCCGGCCGAGGAACGTGAGCTGCTGGTTCAGGTTGCCCAGCGCCGCGAAGCGGGCGCGCAGGAGGTGATGGTCCTCCGGGTGGATTGCCAGGGCGCGGTCGATGGAGCGGAGCGCGGAGCGGGTGGCGTCGACGGCCTCGGCCCGCCGGCCACAGGCCTCGTACAGGTTGCCCAGGGAGATCTCGGTGCCGACGAGCACGCTGAAGTCGTACGCCGAGGTGCGGTCGGCCTGGGTCCGGCGCCGCCAGACCTCGCAGAGCTGGCCCTGGAGGCCGAGCGCCTGGGGATACAGGCCGAGCGCCATCCAGTTCTCGACGAGGAGCTGGGCGACCCGCAGGTCGGTGTCGGTGGGGGCGTCGGCGAGGTCGACCGAGTTCAGATACTCCTCGCACCAGCGGGCCGCCCGCTCGAAGCCGCGCTCGCGGAGCGTGACGACCCGGGCGTCGGTAATCTCGCGGAGGTCGTTGAAGACCGCCGTGTTGTCATGGAAGGCCTCGAGCGCCTGCAGCAGGCCGCGATTGGAGCGGTCGTAGGCGGCCTGGGCCTCCGCCCGGCTCCGGTCTGCCGCCAGCGCCGCCCGCACGGCCTCGGCCCGCAGCCCCTCCGCCTCGCGGCGATGGGCCGACTGCACCAGGGCGCTGGTCAGGCCGCCGGCGGCCAGGGCCACGAGCAGGCCGAGCGCCAGCGCCGAGAGGGCGGCGACCGACCGATTGCGGCGGCACCACCGCACCAGCCGGCCGGGCAGCCGCACGGGCCTGGCGACGATCGAGCGGTGGTCGAGGAACCGGCCCAGGTCCTCGGCCAGCGCGGCGGCCGTGGCGTAGCGGCGCTTCGGGTCCTTCTCCAGGCACTTCAGGCAGATCGTCTCCAGGTCGCGGGGCACGCCCGGCTGGAGCTGCCGGGGCGAGACCGGCTCGCAGTCCTGGATCATCCCGAGGGCGGCGGCGACGGTGTCGGCGGTGAACGGCGGCCGGCCGGTCAGGAGCTCGTAGAGGATGGCGCCCAGGGCGTAGAGGTCGACAGCCGGCCCGACGGCATCGGCCCGGCCGGCGGCCTGCTCGGGCGACATGTAAGCCGGGGTGCCGATCGGGTGGCCGGTGCGGGTCAGGTCCGAGAGGTCACCGTCGAAGCGGGCCAGGCCGAAGTCGGCGATCATGAGCTGGTAGTCGCCGAGCACCCCGGCGCCGGCGTCGGGGGCCGGAGGGAGTCGGTCCCGGCCCAGGATCGGCTTCAGCAGCACGTTGCCGGGCTTGAGGTCGCGATGCACCACGCCCCGCTCGTGCGCGTGCTGCACGGCATCGGCCAGGGTGGCCACGGCGCGGGCCGCCACGGCCGGCGGCTGCGGCTGGCCCGAGAGCCAGCCGGAGAGGGTGCCGCCGGCGATGAACTCCAGCACCAGATACGGCTGGCCGTCGTGCTCGCCGACCTCGTAGACCGGCACGATGTTCGGATGGTTCAGCGCCGCCAGCACGGCGGCCTCGCGGGCGAACCGATCGGGGACGGTCGCCGGCTGCGAGCTGATCGCGTCGGACCGGAGCCGCTTCAGGGCCACCCGGCGCGCCAGGCGGGTGTCGACCGCCTCGTAGACGGTGCCCATCCCCCCCTGGCCGGCGCACCGTTCGATCCGGTACACGCCGATCTGCCCGGGCCAGGGGCCCGGCGGCGGGACGGGGGCCTGCCATGGGGTCGCGGCCCCCTCGCGCCCGGAGGCCGGCGGCGGCGGGACGGCGCCCACCTTCCCCAGCACCGCGCGCCTCAGCGTGGCCAGCGCCTCGGCCTCCGCCACGGTCGAATCCGCGACGAGCGGGTCGCGATCGGGGCCGAGGCGGGCGGCCAGCTCGCGGTCGACGCTCCAGCGCTCCAGGCGCTGCTGGCAGCCGTCGCAGCCATCGAGGTGCGAGCCCAGCGTGCGGGCCTCGGCGGCGTCCGAATGGCCGTCGAGGAACCGGCGGAGCGCGGGGTCGTCGGGGCAGGGGCCCGGCGGCGCGGGGACCGTCGGGAGCGTCATGGCTCGGGGTCCAGGAGCTGGATCTCCTCGCGGAGCAGCGATTGCACCCGGTTCCGCGCCGCGTAGACCTGCTCGATCCGCACCCCGAGCTGCCGCGCCACCTCGGCCAGCGGCTGGTGCTCCAGGGCGCTCCGCTCGAACGCCGACCAGGTCTGCGCGGCGACGCGGCCCTTCACCCGGTCGAACGCCTGCTGGTACAGCTCGCGCCAGGCCAGGGCCTCGAACCGCTCCGCCAGGTCGTCGCGGGCCACCGTCGAGGCCAGCGCCTCCAGCGCGGCGCTGCCGCCGGCGGTGGCCAGGCGGGTGCTCCGCTTCTGGTTCGTGTGATACCAGACGCTGTGGGCGATCGACTTCATGTACGAGCGGAAGCTGCGGCTCGGGTCGTACCGGAACTCGGCGATCAGCCGGACCAGCGTCAGGAGCGTCTCCTGGGTCACGTCCTCGGCGTCGCTGGCCTGCAACCCCCAGCGCTGGCACCAGCGGTAGATCAGCCGGCCGTAGCGGTCGACGAACTCGGCCCAGGCGACCTCGCGCGAGCGATCGTCGCGGAGCCGCTCGAAGAGGCTCACCGAGGTGTCCCGCTCGCCGGGTTCGCTCATGCTGCTGGTCCCCACCCGGGACGCCGGCGCCTGCCCACGGGTCCCGGGCAAGCCTCACCCCCTGGGCCGCCCACACAGCGGACCGGGAGAGCCGGGCGGTGGCCGACGCCAGGGGGAAGGGCACCGCCCTCCACGACATCGGAGAGGGCACACGTCGGCCTACCTAAACCGTAGTGTACCGACCCGAACGAGCAGTCGCCTAGGGTGAACGCCGATCCGATCGCGAACCCGATCGCCGCCGTGGCCCGCGCCATGACCTAGGGTCAACCGGGTGGGCCCGCCGCGAGCCGGGAATGGAACGGGCCGCCGCGCGACCGGGCCAGGGGCTCCCGGTGGCGCGACCGGGCCAGACCGGCCGGCCGTCGCCCCGGCCCAGAACTCCCGGGACGGCCATGCGCCCTCGAGCCATCGCCGCCGCCGCCCGCCTGCTCCTGGCCGCCGCGGCCCGGGGGCCGGCCCGGGCGCTGGCCAGTGCCCCGCTGGCCGCGCCGGCGGCGGGGCT
>CAZUZD010000079.1:0-21062 GCA_964624465.1 uncultured Isosphaeraceae bacterium | reverse complement strand
AGCCGATCGAGCGACGCTCGATGTACTCGATGTCCAGCTCGACCTGGACCTCGAAGGGCAGGTCGGCCCGGCCGCTGACCTGCCAGAGGCAGGTGAGGCCGGGGGCGACTTCGAGGCGGCGGCGCTGGCGGCGGTCGTAGAGGGCGACCTCGGAGAGGATGGCGGGTCGGGGGCCGACCAGGCTCATCTCGCCGCGGAGGACGTTCCAGAGCTGCGGGGCCTCGTCGAGGCTCAGGCGGCGGAGCAGGCGACCGATGCGGGTGACGCGGGGGTCGTGCTTCATCTTGAAGGTGATGCCGGCCTCGCCGTGCTGGTTGCTGGCCAGGAGGGCCTGGCGGAGCTGCTCGGCGTCGGTCCGCATGGAGCGGAACTTGAAGAGGTCGAAGGTGACGCCGTCCTTGCCGGCCCGCTTCTGTCGGAAGAAGACCGGTCCGCCGTCGAGCTTGATGAGGCAGGCCAGGACCAGGAACAGGGGCGAGAGGGCGATCAGGGCCGCACCGGCGACCACCACGTCCACCAGCCGCTTGAGCGACTCGGAGCGGGCCAGCTGGTCCCGGAAGGCGGAGGTCCCGAGGTCGGCGGTGGCCGGGGCCGTCAGGAGTCGCTCGTAGGTTCCGAGGTTCAGAGCGGTCATCGCATCCCTCGCGGCGTCGCGACTGGCACTGGGTTCTCGACCCTCCCTGACGGCGTCTGTCAGGCGTCGATCGACCCACTCAGATGCATCTGGCGTGCCAGAGCCCCGGGGGGCGGCCGGGGTCGCGATTCTCCGGGGGATTTTCGAGGCCAGGGCGAGAAACCCGGCGCCGGCTGCCTCACTCTGAGACGGACAATCTGAGGCACTGAGGCAGGCGTGCCGGGTTTCTCAGGCTGATCGCGGTTTCCGGGCGGCCTCCGGAGGTTCGGCACGCGACATGCATCAATTGTTTTATGGTCCGAAGTGAATTCAGTGAGCGGTGCCCCGGGTTGGTTCGGTACGGACCCGCGACGAGGAGTGAGCGCCATGCGGTATGCCCTGATCACCCCGAGCTACGGTCCGGACTTCGAGCGTTGCCGGCTGCTCTGCCAGACGGTGGAGCGGCATGTGACCGGGGAGTTCGAGCATCACCTGATCGTCGATGCCCGGGACAAGGCCCTGTTCAGCCAGCTGGCCGGTCCCCGCACCCGGGTGGTGACGGTCGAGTCGGTGATGCCGTGGTGGCTGCGGCGGCTGCCGGCGACCCGGCGGTGGTGGTTCAACTTCAAGGGCCTGCCGGTCCGCAACTGGATCTTGCAGCAGCTGGTGAAGCTCTCGGCGGCCGAGTACCTGAACGCCGACGCGTACTGCTTCGTCGACTCGGACGTGTCGTTCATCCGGCCCTTCGACGTCAAGGAGCTGGCGCCCGACGGGCAGCTCCGGCTGTTCCGGGTGCCGGGGGCGGCGAACATCCCGGGGCATCGGCGCTGGCATCGCACGGCGGCCAGCCTGCTCGGATTACCCCCGACGGACTACTTCGGCTCGACGTATATCGGTAACCTGATCACCTGGCGGCACGACCACCTGAAGCAGATGTACCGCCGGATCGAGGCGGTCTCGGGACGCCCCTGGCTCCAGCAGGTCTGCCGGCACTGGCACCTCTCGGAGTACATTCTTTACGGCGTCTTCGTCGAGCACGCGCTGGGACCGTACGGGAAGCAGGCGTTCACCGACGTGCCGCTCTGCCACATCAGCTGGGACTATGCGATCGAGAGCGACGCGGACATCGAGCGGTTCATGGGGCAGGTGCAGCCGCAGCACGTCGCCGTCATGATGTCGTCGAAGCAGACGATCGACCCGGACCGGTACCGCCACCTGATCGAGTCTCCGACCCTGGCCGTCTCGGGCTGAGCCCGCCCCCGACCGAGGAATCGACCGCGATGTCGCAACCGCCGCCCCGGATTGGCTACATCGGCGTCGATGTGCTGAACAACGCCACGGTCTGCAACGAGGCGACCGGCCTGCTGGCCGCCGGCGTGCCCCTGGAGGTCTGCTCGGTCTACCGGCACGCGTCGGCGACCTTCTATCAGGACGCCTCGCTGGAGGCGCTCCGGGCCTCGATCCAGGACCTGTCCCCCCTGCGGCCGGCCGAGGTGCTGGGGGCGATCCTGGGCGCCCCATTCCGGTTCGGGTGGCGGTTCCCGTGGGCGGCCTGGCGGGCGGTGGTCCTGCCGGCCGAGGGGCTGAAGCAGCGGCTGACGCTGCTGTATCAGTTCCTGCCGGCGCTGGTGCTGGCGACCCGCTGGCGGCGCCGGGGCATCGGCCACATCCACGCCCACTGGGCCCACACGGCCACGGCGGTGGCGATGCACGCCGCGGCGCTGCTGGGGGTGGGGTTCAGCTTCACCGGCCACGCCAACGACCTGTTCGTGCACCGCGTCGGGCTGCTGGCGAAGGTGCGGCGGGCGCGTTTCGTGGTCTGCATCTCGGAGTTCCACCGCCAGTTCTACCTGGAGATGGGGGCGGATCCCGCCCGGCTGCCGGTGGTCTACTGCGGCATCGACACCGCGCGGTTCGGGCCCGAGTCCGGGGCGCCGGCGGCCGGGCCGGTGATCGTGGCGGTGGGCCGGCTGGTCGAGAAGAAGGGGTTCCACCACCTGATCGAGGCCTGTGCGTTGCTGCGTGACCGCGGCGTCGACTTCCGGTGCGTGATCGCCGGCTCGGGGCCCGACCTGGATCGGCTCCGGGCCCAGGTGGAGCGGGCCGGCCTGGCGGATCGGGTCGAGCTGCCGGGCCAGACCGTGCTCCAGGAGGGGCTGCCGGGGCTGCTGCGGTCGGCCCGGCTGACCGCGTTGCCCTGCGTGCGGGACCGCGACGGCGACATGGACGGCCTGCCGCAGGTGCTCATCGAGGCGATGGCCTGCGGCGTCCCGGCCGTCTCGACCGTGCTGGTCGGCATTCCGGACCTGGTCCGCGACGGCGACAACGGGCTGCTGGTCGCCCCTGGCGACGTGCCCGCCCTGGCCGATGCACTCCAGGACCTGCTGGGCGACCCGGAGCGGTCGGTCGCCCTGGGCCGGCGGGCCGAGGTCTGGGCGAAGGCCCACTTCGGCCGCGACGAGACCGTCCGCCGGCTGGCCCGGTTGTTCCGCGAGGCCGCCGCGACCCCCGGCCAGGCGCCCCTGGAGTACCGGCCCACCTCCGCCCTCGCCATCCCGACGACCACCGAGTACGCTGGATCGAGCCAATAACCCGATCATGCAGTTCCCGAATGTCATCAACAGCCTCCTGCCGGCGCGCGAAAACGGAATGTTTTTGGCGATCGCCTTCGTCACGGCTGCTGGGGTCCTCCTCGCTGCGTTGAGCAGCGGTGGGCGCAGTGCGCTCCGGGGGGGCTGGCTGGTCTCGATGCTGATCCTGCCGAACTGGATCGGCATGTCGATCGGGTCGCTGCTGCTCCAGCTGCGTACCGTCGCCGGCCTGACGGCGCTGGTCGGCCTGGCGATCGCCCCCGACCCGAACGACTCGGACGAGCCCCGGGCCCGGCAGCGATTCCTGGTCAGCGACGCGCTCATGGGCCTGCTGTTCCTCTGCATGATCATCTCGCAGCTCAACTGCGGGCGGCTCTCGCCGCTGACGATCCCCGACCTGGCCCGCCGCTGGCTCCTGCCCTACGTGATGGGCCGGCTGTTCTTCGCCTCGATCGCCGAGATCGACCGCGCCATGGTCGTGATCGTCTGGATCATGACCCTGGTCTCGTGCCTGGCGATCTTCGAGGCCGTGGCCCAGGTCAACCTGGTCAACCGGATGCTGGGCCGCACCAGCTTCGGCCTGCTCGACACCAGCGAGGGATACCGCTGGGGCCTGAAGCGGGCCCACGGCGCCCTCGACCACCCGATCTTCTTCGGGATGATGCTGGTGATGATCCTGCCCTGGACCCTCGACGCCGCCCGCCGCGCCCTGCGCGGGGCCGGGCCCCGCTGGTGGGTGGTGACCCCGGTGCTGATGTGCGGCGCCATCGTGGTGACCGTCTCGCGGGGCGCCCAGATCGCCACCCTGATCACCCTGGCCGTGACCGCCTTCTTCGGCCTGCCGCGGCTGCGGGTGCTGTTGCTGAGCCTGGCCCTGGTCGGCGGCGTCGTCGGCTACGCCGGCAGGGACGTCATCAGCTCCGCCCTCGCGGCCATGGCCGGCGAGAAGGAGGAGGACGTGACCCTGCTGGAGATCAAGGGCGAGGAGTACGAGTACACCGGCACCAAGCATCGGCTGTTGCTGTACAAGGCGTATCAGGACTACATCGAGAACGCCGGCTGGTTCGGCTACGGCGCCGAGATGATCGGGGTGACGCTGGAGGAGTCGATCGAGCTGCGGTTCACCTCGATCGACAACCACTATGTCCTGTTCCAGCTCCAGCACGGCAACGCGGCGCTGGTGCTGTTCTGGGCGCTGGGCCTGGTCGGGATCTACCAGCTCGGGCGGATTGGCCTCCGGAAGGACCACCCGGCGGCCTTCCTGGCCGGCAGCCTCTGCGGCGCCGTGATCTCGGTCACGATCATGCTGTTCTCGGTCTGGTTCTCGTCGGATTTCGGCGCCGGCTGGTTGTTCACCGTGGGCGTGGCGAGTAACCTGCGGCTGCTGCCGCTGCCGGCACCGGTGCCCGACCCCGCGACCGGCGCCGAAGTGATCGACGTCGAAGTGGTGGAGGAGGACTGGGAGCCGACTCCGGCCGTCGTGCTCCAGCGACCGGCTCCGCTGCCGGGCGCCCCCCGGCCGCGTCCCGGAGCACCGCTGGCGCTGCCGGCGCCGGCCCGCGAACGCAGGCTGAGTGCCGGGCACGCGCCGATCCGCCGCCCGCCCGAGGCCCCCGAGGCAGCACGATGACTCGCGACGTGACGCCGGCCGCTCCGCCCCGGATCCTGATCATCTCGCCGGCCAAGGATGAGGCCGAGTTCATCGGGCGCACGATCGCCTCGATGGCCGCGCAGGTCGTCCGGCCGGCGCTCTGGGTGATCGTCAACGACGGCAGCTCGGACCGTACCGGAGAGCTGGCCGATGCCGCCGCCGCGGCGCACCCCTGGATCAAGGTCCTGCACCGCCCGGCCGGCACCCCGCGCCGGGTCGGACCCGGCGTCGTCGAGGCGTTCTACGACGGCCTGGCGCTGGCGAACCTCGCCGAGTATGACTACGTCGGCAAGTTCGACACCGACCTGGAGTTCGGCGCCGAGTACTTCAGCACCCTGATGGCGAAGTTCGCCGCCAACCCGAAGCTCGGGACCGCCAGCGGCAAGCCGTATCTACCGATGGGCGACGTGCTGGTGCCCGAGCGGACCAGCGACGAGTTCTCGCTGGGGGCCGCCAAGCTGTTCCGCCGCGAGTGCTTCGAGGCGATCGGCGGGTTCGTGCGCGAGGTGATGTGGGACGGCATCGACTGCCACCGCTGCCGGATGCTCGGCTGGGAGGCGGCCAGCTACGACGAGCCGAAGCTGCGGCTGATCCACCTGCGGATGATGGGCTCGTCGTCGCACAGCATCTTCCACGGCCGGATGCGCTGGGGCCGCGGCCAGTACTTCATGGGCACGGCGCCCAGCTACCTGCTGGCGATCACCGGCTACCGGATGCTGGAGCGGCCCTGGGTGCTGGGCGGGCTCTGCATCCTGGGCGGCTACGTGCAGGCGGCCGTGCAGCGCCGGCCCCGGTACGAGGCGCCGGGGTTCCGCGCCCACCTGAGGGGCTGGCAGCGTCGGCAACTGGCCCGGCAGGCGACGGCGCCGCTGCGGCGGCTCTGGCGGCGGCCCGGCAAGGCGCCGGCGTCGTGAGCGGACCATCGACCGGGCCGCGGCCCGCTGGGGTCTCGCGATGCTGATGGGCGTGCTGCGGCGGATCGGGCTGGGCCGGTTCGCTCGGGTCTCCGACGAGGGCCGCGCCGGGCTCAAGAGCTTCGGCTGGATGGGCCTGGGCCAGTTCATCGGCCTGGCCGTGCGGCTGGCCAGCAACCTGATCGTGGCGCGGCTGCTGGCGCCCGACGTCTACGGCCTGCTCGGCACCGCGATGGCCGTGCTGACGACCCTGGACTGGCTCTCCGACCTGGGCATCCAGCCGGCCCTGATGCGCCACCCCCGCGGGCTCGAGCCGGTGTTCCTCCAGACCGGCTGGTCGCTGGCGCTGATCCGGGGCGCCGGCGTCGCGCTGGTGGCCATGCTGCTGGCCGTGCCCATGGCCCTGTTCACCCGGCAGCCGGCGCTGGCCGGGGTGCTGTTCGCGCTGGCGTTCCGGCCGCTGATCTGGGACTTCCGCAGTCCGGCGGTGCCGACGATCAAGCGCCGGCTCGACTACCGCAGCGTCTTCATCGACGAGACCGTGCAGACGGTCGTCGGCTCGGCCGTGACGGTCCTGCTGGCCTGGTGGACCCACTCGCTGTGGTCGATCGTCGCGGGCACGCTGGCCGGCACGGTCTCGGCGGTGGTGATCTCCTACGTGCTGGCCCCGATGCGACCGCGGTTCACCCTCGACCCCGAGGCCGTGCGCGACCTTGGGCACCTCGGCCGCCAGATCCTGATCAACACGATCGTGATGGCGCTGTGGCTGAACATCGACCGCCTGGTCGGCCTGCGATTCGTGGCCCTGCCCGAGATGGGCCTGTACGCGGTGGCCGGCAACCTGGCGGCGGTCTTCGAGCTGCTGATGGCCCGCGCCTTCGACGTGTACTTCTCGATGCTCGTGCGCAACACCGACCTCGATCAGCGCGACCGCTGGCACCGCGCCGCCATGCGCCGGATGGTCGCCCTGGGCGCCCCGCTGGGCGCGGTGGGCATTGCGCTCAGCCCGGTGGTGATCTGGATCCTCTACGACCGCCGCTACCGCGCGGCCGCGCCGCTGTTCGCGATTCTGATCGCCAGGCTGGTGGTGCGGGCCTTCGGGCAGCTGGAGTTCCAGGACCTGCTGGCCCGCGCCAGCGTGAACCTCGCCACCCGCGCCTACGCCGTGGGCCTGGCCGTGCAGGCCGGCCTGTTCTTCCTGCTCGTGCCGCGGTACGGCGCCCTGGGCCTGGCGCTGGCGGCGCTCGGGTCGACGACGGCCGTCACCGCGGTCCAGAACTGGCAGGTCACCCGCAGCACCGGCGGCGGCCTCGGCGGCCTGGCCGCGATCTGCGCCGCCACCGCCGTCGGCCTGGGCGCCGCCCTCTGGGCCTTCGCCTGAGCCGGACGCCCTGGCCTCAGCGCGGCGAGGGCGAGGCCGGTGCCGCTCCCGGCGTCGCCGACGGGTCGGGCCGCCGGCCACCGCCGGGGATCGGCGGGGCCACGCCCCGCAGGTGGTTCCCGATGGCACGGAGCATGACCCCGGCGTGCGTCCGCTCGGCGCGTCGCTTCGGGTAGATCGTGCCGCGCACCGCCTTGCGGGCGACGTCGAGGGTGTCGAGCATCAGCACCGCCGCGCGGGCGCCGAAGCCGCCGTGCTTGGCGAACCAGCGGTACTTGCCGAACAGGTACCAGGCGTGCAGGTCGGCCCGCCGCGCGGCGTCGTCGCCGCCGCCGCTGGCCCCGCCGTGGTGCCGGATCTGGCCGCCCGGGAACGGTTCGAGCCGCCAGCCCGCCTTCCGCAGCCGCGCCGAGAGGTCGGCATCCTCCCAGTACATCCAGAAGCCGTCGTCGAGCCCGCCGCCGATGGCCGCCAGCGCCTCGCGTCGCAGCATCAGGGCCGTGCCCGCCAGCCAGCCCTCGGTCACCGGGCCCTCGAGCACCGGCCGTCGCAGCGCCTGGCGGACCAGGACGCCGACGCTGGGCATCGGGTACAGGCAGAGCTGCGGCCGGTCGTCGGTGCCCATCAGCTTCGGACTGGTGGCGCCGACGTCTGGGTGCGCGTCCATCCAGGCGACGCACCGCGACAGGCTGTCATCCTCCAGCACCGTGTCGCTGTTGAGGAGCACGAGGTAATCGCCACGCGCCCGCGCCAGGCCGGCGTTGTTGGCGGCGGCGAAGCCGGCGTTCCAGCCCATGTCCAGGCAGGTCACCGTCGGGAACCCCTCGCGGACGGCCGCCGCCGAGCCGTCGCGGCTGGCGTTGTCGATCACGATCACCTCGGCGCCCGGCTCGTGCTGGGCGATCGACGCCAGGCACTGGCAGAGCAGGTCGCGGGTGTTGTAGTTGACGATGATCAGGCTGAGCCGGGGTCGGGGTCCGGCGGCGGCGGCGGTCATGAAGGGGATGTCCTGGCGGCGAGGATCTGCTCGATGAAGTCGCGATAGCGGCCGGCCTGACGCTGCCAGCTCCAGCCGTCGAGTACCCGGCTCCGGGCGGCCGCGCCCAGCGTTCGGGCGGCGTCCGGGTCCAGGGCCCGGCCCAGGGCGTCGGCCACTGACTCGGGCGCGGATGGGTCGGCGTAGAGCGCCGAGTCCCCCAGGATCCAGCGGGCGACCGGGCCGTCGGGGGCCACGATCGGCAGGCCGCTGGCGGCCGCCTCCAGGTACACGATCCCGAACGGCTCGTCGCGGCTCATGTGGAGGAAGGCGTCGGCGGCGCGGAACAGCTCGGGCATGCGGGCGCGGGGCACGCTGCCGAGCAGCTCGTGCCGGCCCGGCAGCAGTGCCTGCGCCAGGTCGGCCACCGCCGCCCGCTCCGGGCCGTCGCCGGCCACCACCAGCCGCGCCCCCGGCACCCGCGCCACCGCCCGGATCGCCGCGTCGACCCCCTTCGAGGGGATGAGCGCACTGGCCATGAACACCGTCCGCAGCCGGCCAGGGTCCACGCCGTTGGCCGCGACGCCCTCCGCTGGCCGGTACACGTCCGGGTCGACGCCGTTGGGGATCAGCACCGAGGGCCAGCGGTTCCGGTGGGCCTCGTAATACAGGGGGTTGATGCAGACCAGGCCGTCGCAGCGGAACAGGCGATATTCCCGGCTCCGGGCGTAGCACATCCAGTCGCCGTTCTGGGTAACGAAGATCAGCTTCGGGCGCTGACGGCCCCCGGCGCGCTGGAGGTACCAGTTGACGAAGGGGTACGTGCAGGACAGCGTCGCATCGAATTGATCGGGATGATACATCCCTCTCGTGATGAGGCTGAGGACGAAGCTCAGCTCCTCATAATGAGACTCGCTGCGGAGGGCGGGCAGCCGGGGCCAGCGCTCGAAGCGCTCGCGGGGGATCAGCCCGACGGTCCTGAGGGGGATGCCCTCGGGCCCCTCGGTGCCGGACCCGAACAGCTCGACGTCGATGTCGGGCTGCGCGGCCAGGGCCCTGGCCAGCTCGAAGAAGGCGGTCTCGGCCCCCCGCTGGACGCGGCCCAGGCCGGGGAGGATCATGGCGATGCGACGGCGCGGCATGGGCTTCGCCTCAGGCTGGGCCGTGCCGTCCGACCGCGACGCGTCGGCCCCGGCTCCGAGTATGAGACTCCCCGAGAGCGATGACCATGCCATCCCCCGGCGCCTCGGCGCAGAATCCGCCGCAGCTTGACTATACGCGCGTCGAGCCGGTCCGCGTGCTCGGCCTGCCGCTGTCGCCGCTGTCGATGGCCGAATCGCTCGACGCCGTCGACCGGATGATCGCCGACGGTCGCCCGAACTACGGCGTCACGGCCAACTTGAATTACGCCATGCTCACCGCCGAGACCCCCGGGCTGGCCGCCTTCAACGAGCGCGCCGCCCTGGTGCTGGCCGACGGCATGCCGCTGGTCTGGGCCGCCCGACACCTCGGCCGACCCCTGCCGGGCCGCGTCGCCGGCTCCGACCTCGTCCCGGCCCTCTGCCGCCGCGCTGCGGAGCGCGGCCATCGGGTGTTCCTCCTGGGAGGGGCCCCGGGGATCGCCGACCGGGCGGCCGAGCGGCTGCGGGCCGACAACCCCGGCCTGATCATCGCCGGCACCGCCTGCCCGCCGTTCCGGCCCCTGACGGCCGACGAGACGGAAACCCTGATGGCACAGATCCGTACGTCGGGGGCCCACCTGCTGTTCGTCGCCATCGGGCAGCCGCGGGGCGAGCTCTGGATCGCCGAGCACCTCGGCCGCATGGGCGTGCCGGCGGCCTTCCAGATCGGGGCCACCCTCGACTTCCTCGCCGGCCGGGTGGCCCGGGCCCCGAAGTGGGTCGGCCGGGTCGGCCTGGAGTGGGTCTTCCGGCTGGTCCTCGAACCCAGACGCCTGTTCGGCCGCTACTGGCGCAACGGCTGGTTCCTGATCCGCGCCGCGTTCCGGGGCCTCGAGGACCCCGGCCGGGTCGTCGGCCGTCCCTGACCCGCCCCGCCCCGACCGACCCCGCTGACCCGGCGAGCCCCCATGCGGATCCTCTACAGCCACTACCTCGCCGACGACGCCCACCCGGCCGTCCGCATGGTCCACTCGATCGCCGGCGAGCTCCGCCAGCAGGGCCACGAGGTCCTGATCCACCGCAGCGCCGGCCCGGTTTCCCCGCCCAGCCCGGCCCCTCCGGCCGGAGCGGCGCCGGCCGCGCGCCGGGGCGGCCGGCTCCGCGACGCGGTCTGGTTCGCCAGGGCCCTGGCCCGGAACCGGGGGATGCTCGCCCGCGACCGCCGGGTTCTGGCCGAATTTGGGCCCGAAGTCGTTCTGGCGCGGCAGGATGCGTACTGCATCTCGATGGCCCGCGCGGCCACGGCCGCCGGGATGCCGCTGGTCACCTACGCCGACGCCCCGGTCGCCCACGAGACCCGCGCCGTGCCTGAGTCGCGGTTCCACCCGCCCGGGCTGGTCGAGGCCCTGGAGCGCTGGACCCTGCGGCGGAGCCGGGCCATCGTCACGGTCAGCCACCCGGCGGCTGAACTGCTGGGCCGCTATGGACTTTCGACGCCGATCACGGTCGTGCCCAATGGGGTTGACCCGGCCCGGTTTCCCGCGATGGGGGCGGCCGAGCGGGTCGAGGCCCGCCGGGCGCTGGGGATCACGGCGCCCCGGGTGGCGGGGTTCGTCGGCTCGTTCCGGCCGTTCCACGGGATCGACCGCCTGGGTGCGATCATCCGGGCCGTGGGGCCGAGGCCCGACACCCAGTGGCTCCTGATCGGCGACGGCGTCGAGCGGCCGGCGCTGCAGGCGAGCCTGGCCGACCGGCCCGACGTGATCTGGCTGGGCCGCCGGCCGGCCGACGAGGTGCCCCGGCTCACGGCGCTGCTGGATGTGGCGGTGATGCCGCACCCGCCGCACGCCGGCCCCTTCTACTTCTGCCCCCTGAAGGTGCTGGAGGCCGCCGCCGCCGGCTGCGCCGTGGTGGCCTCGGACCAGGGGGACATCCCCCGCCTGCTGGACGGCGGCCGGTGCGGCCGGGTGCTCCCGGCAGAAAATCTGGAACTTTGGCCCCCTGTGGTCCGGGGTTTGCTTGATGAGAGATCCGTCTGCTGTTCACTGGGCCTGGCGGCCCGCGAGTATGTGCTTCCGCGGTACTCCTGGTCAAAAACCGCCGCAGAAGTCGCCCGCGTGCTTCATGCCTCACTCCGAGACGGCCGGAAGCTGCCTCAAAGTGAGAATCGGCGGTCGAAATGAGGCGGCCTCACGGTCTGCCTCGCCGCCCTTCGGTGACCCCAAGAGCCACAGAGCCGGACTGAAGCCATGATCGAAACGATGACACTGCGGTCTGTCGGCGTCGCCACCGAGCCCCGTTACCGGGCCGGCGTCCGGAACTTCGACGCTGCCGCCGCCCAGATCGCTCGCCCGACCCTGATGGCCCTCGCGATCGAGAGCCACCGGCTGGTCGTCGACCTGACGGGTGTGGAGTTCATCGACTCGGCCGGCCTGAGCCTGCTGTGTGCCGTGGCCGACCGGGCCGCGACCCCGCCGCAGATCATCGGCGTCAGCCCCCGCCTCGAGCGGTTCCTGGCCCGGGTGCCCCGTCTGGTGGCCCTCGCCGGCCACGACACCCGCTCCTCGGTCCGCTCCGCCTGATCCGGTCGGTCGGGTCGGATCTGGCTCCGATCCGGCCCTGCACCGGCTGCCGCACCCCGCTCCTCCCCTCTGCCCTGGCCCGCCCGGTTTGCCGACCGTCTCCCGGTCGGCGTGCCGGGCGTTCGCATTATTTCCCCCGGCCATCCATTGAAGTCTTGGCGTGGGCTTTGCACCCTTAAGGGTGCGGGCTGCGCTCCGCTTGCGCGGCCCCGGAACTCACGGAGAGTGTGACATGGCGACCGTCCCGCCCAAGGCCCTCGGCGCGCTGGCCCGTCCCGGCCCGGTCTCGCACCCGAGGGCGGCGAATCGCCCGGCGCTCGACCCGGCGCTCCTGCTGCGAGTCCTCCAGCGGCGCTGGAAGGTGCTGGCCGCCGGTCTGCTCCTGACGCTGCTGGCCACCGCCGCGGCCGTCAAGTTCCTGGCGGTGCGGTCGTGGGAGTCGACCACGACGCTCATCTACACGCCGCTGCCGATCCCGGACGTGGCCAAGAGCCTCTACACCCAGCCCGACCTCAAGACCCTGGCCGGGCTGGCCGACTCCGACGAGATGATGGAGAACCTGCGCAGCCAGTTCGAGATCAAGCTGCCGCTGAAGCTCGTCAAGAAGGCCCTCACCGTCACCGTGCCCAGCGGCACCAAGATCCTCCAGCTGGCCTTCTCCTGGGACAGCGGCGAGAACTCGGCGAAGATGCTGAACGCGCTCACCGAGAACTTCGTGCAGGACGTGACCCGGATCCGCCGCAGCAAGCTCTCCGAGCACATGGAGGATTTCAAGACGCAGCTCTCCGAGGTCCAGGCGCGGGAGCAGCAGGCCGTCGACGACCTCCGGAAGTTCCACCAGCTCCACGGCCTGACCGACTACAAGGACGAGCTCAACCGGACCAACCTCCGGATCGTCGAGCTCCAGGGCCAGCTCTCCAGCGAGGAGCGCCGCTCCAGCGACCTGGCGGCCCAGCTGGTGCGGATCGATCAGCAGCTCGACCTGGTCAAGAAGGAGCAGGAGACGGCCACCGAGGAGGAGGCCGCCCTCGACGCCGCCACCTCGACGGTCAACGAGAATCGCATGCGGCAGGGCCGCCTCAAGGAGATGATCACCGAGGAGCGGGTGATCATGGAGACCGAGGCCCAGCTCGTGGCCAAGCGGAACGAGCTCGCCCGCGCCCAGGCGTTGCTGTCCAAGCAGCTCATCCCCGTCACCCAGGTCGAGGCGATCAAGGCCGAGATCGGGGTGCTCCGCGCCCAGATCGACAAGAACCAGCGGATCCAGAAGTACCAGGAAGAGCTCGAGAAGCTCGACAAGGACGTCCTGCTCGGCAACAAGAAGAAGAAGGGCGGCGTCACCCCGATCATCGTCCAGGTGCTGTTCCGCCGCCTCGAGCTGGAGCTGGATCAGATCTCCAACCAGAAGGAGATGGACCAGATCAAGCTCCACATCGCCGAGGCCCGCGACAAGATCGCCAAGCTCGACTCCCTCAACGGGGATTATCAGGCCCTGGCCAAGAAGAACGAGGCCATCGCCAGCGAGCGGATCCAGCTCGAGCAGCTCCTGGCCGGCATGCGGAACCTGATCTCGTTGAATACCGGCGAGTTCGTGGTCGCGGCCCCGGCGCGGCCGGCGCCGTACCCGAGCGCCTCGAACGTCAAGCTCCTGATCGCCGCCACCGGCGGGCTCGGGATGCTCCTGACCCTCGGGCTGGCCGGAGCCGCCGAGACCCTGGCGCACCGCCGTGGCTGCGAGTCGCGCGGCAACCGGCTCGGCGAACCGATGCTGGCCCAGATCACGGCGCACAGCGGCATCGAGCGGCATCGGGCGCTGCGGGCCCTGGCGCTGCGGCTCCGGCAGCACCTGCACCAGTCCGGCGACGTCGCCGTCTTCGCGGCCACCACCGACGAGGGGCATGCCGATCTGGTCCTCGATGAGCTCGCCCACCTGCTGGCGCTCCGCGACGAGCGCGTGCTGCTGATCGACGCCAGGCTGGACCGGGTCGGCCTCGAGAAGGCGGCCGGCCCGACGGTCGTCACCAACAGCGACCCCTCGAACCCCGAGGTCCTGGCCGTCTGCCAGCGGTTCGTGGCGCCCGGCCTGACCGACTACCTGAGCTTCACCGTCCAGGAGCTCGACGACCTCTGCACCCAGACCGACAACCCGTCCATCGACCGGCTCGGCGTCGGCACCGTGCCGGTCTCGGCCGAGGTGTTCGCCACCCACCGCATGACGGAGCTGCTCCACGACCTGCGGCAGCGGTACTCGCTCGTGCTGATTCACGGCCCGTCGCTGCATCACACCGTCGACCTCCAGATCCTGGGCGCCCTCGCCCACGGCGTCATCACCATCAACGACGGCCACTCGCAGGACCACACGCAGACCCGCCAGACCCTCCGGGAGCTGCGGGAGATCCAGGCCCCGCTGCTCGGCCAGGTCCTGGTCCGGTTCGACTCCTACAAGTGACCCCACCCGGGCCGCACCCGCCCGGTGACCCCCGCCCACACCCCCGAGGCCGGCCCGGCGTCCCCCCGACGCCGCGCCGGCCTCGCCGCATTCCGGGCGCTGGTCCTCCCGGACGGGCAGCCCGTGCCGGCCCGACGACCTTGACCCGGCCGGGGCGGCCCGCCGATCCTGAGCCGTCCTCCAGGGCTCTGCCCCGCGTTGCTGCGCCGGTCGAGGCGCCCCGGGGCCCCGCTCCCTCCCCCCAACCTGAGATTTCCCCATGATCGACCGCCGTGCGCCCTGGCTCGGGACCCTGGCACTCCTGCTCCTGGCCGCGGCCCCCGCACGGGCCGAGGTGCGGCTGGCCGGGGCCTTTGGCGACCACATGGTCCTCCAGCGCGACCGGCCGGTGAACGTCTGGGGCCGGGCCGAGCCCGGCGAGGCCGTGACCGTGCGGTTCGCCGGCCAGGAGCGCTCGACCGCCGCCGGCGCCGACGGCGCCTGGCGGATCACGCTCGAACCGATGGCCCTCGACCGAACTCCGCGTGACCTGAGCGTGACCGGACCGGCCAGTGCCGTCACCCTGACGGACGTGCTCGTCGGCGACGTCTGGCTCTGCTCCGGCCAGTCGAACATGGCCATTGGCCTGGGCGCGGTGGCCACCCCGGAGGAGATCGCGGCGCTCGACCTGCCGGAGGTGCGCTACCGCGGCTACTTCGAGTGCTTCGCCGGTGAGCCGCGCGCCGACGTCGCCTTCACGCCCTGGCACCGCGTCACCCCCGCCACGGCGGGCGGCTGCACGGCCGTCGGCCTGTATTTCGCCCGCAAGGTGCAGGCCGAGACCGGCGTGCCAATCGGCCTGCTCGAATGCACCGTCGGCGGCACCGAGATCGAGTGCTGGATGCCCCCGCAGGCCCTCGCCGCCGCGCCCGAGACGGCCGCGATCGCGAAGGCCCTTGACGAGGCCGTCGCCGCCTGGCGGGCGGGGCTGCCGGCGCAGCTCGACGCCATGGAGCGCTGGATCGCCGCCACCCGGCCCGCCCTGGTCCGCGGCGACCGCGTGCTGCCGCCGATGCCCGTCGTCTCGCCCCACCCCAACGAGGATCGCGCCCGCTGGGTCCGCACCCAGTCGCTCTACAACGGCATGGTCCACCCCCTCACCCCGTTCGCCATCAAGGGGGCCCTCTGGTATCAGGGCGAGAGCAACAGCGGCCAGGACCAGGGGTATGCGACCCGGCAGCGGGCCCTGATCGCGTCGTGGCGCGCCCTTTGGGGGGACGAGTTCCCCTTCTACTACGTCCAGCTCGCCGCCTGGCAGCAGCCGAACCCGGCCGATCCCTCGGGCGGCGGCCCCGACTGGAACCTCACCCGCATGGGCCAGCTCCGCGGCCTGGCCGTCCCGCGCACCGGCATGGCCGTCGCCATCGACCTGGGCGACGCCGACGATATCCACCCCCGCCGCAAGCGCGAGGTCGGCGAGCGCCTCGCCCTCTGGGCCCTGGCGAAGGACTACGGCCAGACCAGACTCGTCTACAGCGGCCCGATCTACCGGGACCAGATCGTCGAGGGCGACCGCATCCGGCTCCGCTTCGAGCCCTGGTCGATCGGTTCCGGCCTGGCGATCACGACGCCCGGCGACCGCCTGAACCAGTTCGCCATCGCCGGTGCCGACCGCAAGTGGGCGTGGGCCGAGGCGACGATCGACGGCGACACCGTCGTCGTCCGCTCGCCCGACGTACCCCACCCGGTTGCCGTCCGCTACGCCTTCCGCATGAACCCGGATGGGGCCAACCTGGCCAACCGCGACGGCCTGCCCGCCGCCCCGTTCCGCACCGACGACTGGTGAGGCCCGCGGGGGCGTCGGCGCCCGGCCGACGCCCCCGCGGCCATCGCGGCGGTCAGGCGAGCTGCTCGCGGGCCCGGTCGAGCAGGGCCGCGAAGTCGAGCCGCGAGGGGCACGCCTCGCGGGCGGCGGCCAGGTCGGCGTCCGACCAGTCGCGGGCCTCGGCCGGCAGGGCGGCGAACTCGGCCCGCGCCCGGACCCGGTGCCCGTGCCGCTCGGCGTAGGTCAGGTACCGGGTGATGTCCCCCAGCGGTGCCTTCGTGCCGGCGGCCACCGAGCAGCGGCCGTCGCAGTCGGCGCAGAGGCTCGGGCGCGAGGCCAGGAACGCCGCGCGCAGGGCCTCGATCTGGGCGGCCTTCAATGGCGCGAAGGTCTTCGCCGCCCGGGTGTTCTCGGTGATCTGATCGGTGTTCTGCATCGAGACGCACACGGTGGCGAACCGCTCGTCGCTCCAGATCGCGTGCAGGAGGGCGCCGTACGGGCTCACGCCCTGCTCGATCAGGTCGGGCAGGCGCTTCGCCACCTGCGCCAGGAAGTCGGCGGGGCTGGGGCCGGCGATCTGCTTCATCGAGATCAGCCCGATGCCGGCCTCATAGCACCGGTCGATCGCCTTGTTCAGCCGCGTGTTCTGGTCGAGCCAGGCCGTGTTCTGGATCATCACCGCGTCGAAGATCTTCCCCTCGGCGGCAGACTCCAGGTACTGCGCCCGCTTGCCGTCGTGGCACGAGAAGCCGACCAGCTTCGCCTTGCCCGACTTCCTGATCGCCTCGACCGTCGCCTTCATCTCGGCGCTCTTCGGCCAGTCGAGCGACTCGGCCGGGTACTCGCCGCCGATGCCGTGGATCAGGAACAGGTCCACGTGGTCGGTCTGGAGCTTCTCCAGCCGCTTATCGAGCTGCGCGATCAGGTCCTTCGGCTGCTTCGGATGATCCTTGGTCACCAGGAACAGCGATTTGCGGATCGCCGGGTCCGTCTGCATCCATTCGCCGATGCCGGGCTCCGAGCCATAGGTGTCTGCCGTGTCGATCACCCGGATGCCGCTGGCGTACCCGAACCGCAGCACCTTCTGCAGGCTGCTGCCGCGAAACGTGCCCAGGTTCAGGATCGAGACGTCCACCCCGGTGCGCCCCAGCGGCCGCGTCGGGATCGGCTGGCTCCGCTCCACCGGCGGATCCTCGGCCGCCGTCGCGGGGCTCGCGCCCGCACCCAGGGCCAGCGCAGCCGAGCCACCAGCCCCGGCCTGAAGAAACTCGCGGCGGTGCATCGCGGGATCGGGCGTGTCCGGCATGGTCAGATCCTGGCGGGGGGAACAGGGGAACCCCTGGCCAGCTTGGACGAAGCCCCGGATCGGGTCAATCAGAAACCGCCACCGGCAGGGATCACGTCGAGGCCAACGCGGGAACCCGAAGCGCGAGAACACCGGTAATTGGGCCGGGAACCCGCCTCCGGTCGAGTGGGTTACCCGGATCAACCAGTCGCCCGGGCGACCCGGTGGCTCCTGCCGTCCCGGGGACTCGGCCGACGGGCCGCCACGACGACGGGTCCCGCCCGGACGGCCCCGGGTCCGGAGCCCGCAGGGTCGACGAACCGCACCGGGCCTTCGATCCGGAATCGATCGCGCGGTTGGTGCGATCGCCCTCCCGGCGACGCCGGCGATCGGGGCAGGAGCGGAATGCGCCCCGATCGGATCAGGCGGTCTGCCGCCGGCGACGCGCCCGGGAAGCGCCGAGTCCGCAGAGGATGGCCGTGGCGCCGCTGACCAGCGTCGAGGGCTCGGGGACTGCCCGGAACCGGAAGTTCGGCCCGAAGTAGCCGGGCTCGGTGCCGACCGACCCCGTCTGGAACGCCAGGTTCGGTCCCCCCTCGAAGGCAGACGACAGGAAGGTGATCTCCGGCGCCGTCGCGAAGTTGATCGCGTCGCCCGCGAAGATCAGGCCGTCGGCGCCCGTCAGGAACAGGGCTCCCACGCTGTAGCTGCGGCCGGCGACGAGCGCCACCTCCGGGATTGCAATCGAGCGGAACTGATTGACCAGCGGGTCGAGAGTCCCGGCGGCGATGGTCCCGGTGACGAGCAGTGTGCCATCGCCGTCCCAGAGCCCGACCTCGTGGCTCTCGGCGAGCCCGTCCTGCCCGCTATCGAACACGCTGAAGTGGGTGACGATGACCGCCGCGTTCGCAGTGAACCGGAAGCCGAGAGTGAACGGCGGATTGCCCAGGCCACCCGCCTCCAGGTTGTCGATCGTGAACGCCACTCCGGCGCTCGCGGGCCCGGCGAATCCGAGGATCAGCAGGGCGAGCGCCGACGCAGTCCAGGCCAGCCGACGACGGTGAGCCATCATTCGAGCCTCGAAGAATTGAAATCGAGAACCGTGACGTCATTAGACTCATTGATAGAATTGATTTCATTGGCTGCGTGGTCAAGATCGAGAGCCAAGTAGTCGTGATCGGATGCGAAAATCGCCAGTATGTTCCGGTTCGATGAGGGTTTTCCGGGACGCATGTTTCGGGAGATCGACATGCCTCCCGGCCGCGACGGCGGGCGCGCGGTGGAGCCCGCGCCGGACCGGCACGGGTCGCGGCGGTCGGGGGTGATCCCGGGTCGGTCGCAGGGCCGTCCGCTCGGGACTGCCGGCGCTCAGGGCTGGCCCGGCTCGCGGGCGCTCTCGACGCGCTTCAGGTCGCGGCTCTGGTCGCGGGCGAGGTCGGCGGCGTTGAAGGCGGGGGAGTCGTCGAGCAGGACCTGCCAGGTGTGGCAGATGTCGTACTCGACCTGGCCGGCGGTGAGGCGGCAATCGAGGATGTGGCCGCCGATGGTCCGGTCGTCGCTGAGGAAGTGCCAGTGGTAGCCGGGGACGTTCATCCCGACGGCCCACGCGGGGCTGCGGATGCCGATCAGGGTGCCGGCCAGGTCGGCGTGGGTCCAGACCGACTCGTGCTCGGCGACCGCGGCCAGCGGCCGATAGGGGGGCTCCTGGCGGGCCACGCTCCGGAGCGTGATCGAGGCGGGGCGGGCCCGGATCCGGACGGCGAGGAACTGGTTCGGCCGCGCGATGGCCGCGTCGAGCCGGCGGTTCAGCTCGGCCAGCGAGTCGACCTCGGGGCAGGGGAGCTGGCCCTCGGCGTCGAACGGGGTGACGACGGCGAACGGGGTCGAGCGCCCGGGGCCGACGGGGAGCACGGCGCCGTCGCCGCGCACCTGGTAGGCGCGGCCGTCGAGGACGATCAGCTCGCCGTCGAGGTGGTCCAGCGTGCCGACGCCGAAGTCGCCCCAGCGCAGCAGTTCGCCGATCGGCTTCACGCCGTCGTACTGCCCGAGCATCAGGGCGTTGATGACGGACACCTGGGTGATCCGGTCACGCTCGGGCGGCTCGTCGGCCGCGACCGGGGCGACGCCGGCCAGCAGAATCAGGGCGAGCCGGGGCAGGGGGCCGGGGCGTATCATGGCAAGGGGCCCACGCGGGTCGCGACGGAAGGGGACCGGACGGCCCCCATCCTAAGCGGACGGCCGCCCGATCGCCCGAAGATCCCGCGACCCGGGCGGGACGGGGCGGCCCGCGAGCCCGCGATTCAGATCACACGACCGGCCGGCCTCGGATGGCGTTGGCAAACGAGGGTTGAGCCGTGAGCGGTAAACCTTGACCCGATGAGCGGTGAACTTTGAGACGGCACCGGCATCGTGATGAGGTTTGTAATGGCCCTCTCGGGCCATCAGCGCGGCCGAAGCCGCAAGCCGCGGCCCCTGGGCCGACCGATCGTGTGGACGGGTCACCGCGCCAGGTCGAGTAGCGCGGTGGGCAGCTCGATGCGGGTCGCGGCGTTGTGCTGGTTGAGCCGGTCCTGGGTGGTGTCGATCTCGGCCTCGAGCCGGCGGACCTGCTCCAGGACGTCGGGCTTGCGCAGGACGGCGTCGTAGGAAAATTCGGCGCCGTTGTAGCCGGGCTCGGTGCCGTGCTTGGTGTTCAGGCCGTTGAGCATCTGCACCAGGCTCTTGAGCTCGCCGAGGCGGAGGATCGCGTCGGCAATGGGGACGTTGGCGCGCTGGATGGCGCTCTTGACGGCGATGAGCGCCTCCTGGAGGGCGCGGAAGCGGTCAAACTCGGCGCGGACGTCGACGGTGCCGGCGGCGCTCCGCTGGCCGGCGAGGACGCTGTTGTAGGCCTCGATGTTCGTGCGGGTCTGCGACAGCCGGCCGGCCAGGCGGTTCTTGACCGCCAGGGCCTTGGCCAGGGTCAGGCTCTCGGTGCTGGCCATCGTGGGGTGCCGATCCTCGGTGCGGGCGTCCGGGTGGGGCCGGGCGGGCGAGTCCGCCTGGCGAATCCTCCCGGTCAGACAGCCGCCCGGCCGCGAGGGTTCGCGGCACCGGGCCAGGCTGCGGGATGTCAGCATGATTCGCACGGATCAATAGCGAGTCAACACCAGCGAGGCATTCTGGCCGCCGAAGCCGAAGCTGTTGGAGATGGCCGTCTCCAGGGGCAGCTCGCGGGCGGTGTTGGGCACGTAGTCGAGGTCACAGGCCGGGTCGGGCACGTGCTGGTTGATGGTGGGGGGCACGACCCCGCGCTCGATCGACAGCGCGGTGGCGGCGGCCTCCAGGGCGCCCGAGGCGCCGATGAGGTGGCCGACCATCGACTTCTGCGAGCTCATGGGGATGCCCTTCGCGCGGGTGCCGAAGACGCGCTTGACGGCGACGGTCTCCATCAGGTCGTTGAGCCGGGTGCTGGTGCCGTGGGCGTTGATGTAGTCGACGTCGGCCGGGTCGACGCGGGCCTCGCGGAGCGCGGCCTGCATCGAGAGGGCGGCCCCCTTGCCGTCGGGCTCGGGGCGGGTCAGGCCGTAGGCGTCGAACGACGAGCCGTAGCCGGCGACCTCGGCGTAGATCCGGGCCTTGCGGCGGCGGGCGCGGGCCAGGCTCTCCAGCACCAGCACGGCCGCCCCCTCGCCGATGACGAAGCCGTCGCGGGC
>CAZUZD010000078.1:0-21537 GCA_964624465.1 uncultured Isosphaeraceae bacterium | reverse complement strand
GATCAGCACGACGAGGCTGAGCTTGGGGACCTGGATCTGCATCGGCACGTCTCTCGGCGGCCTCGGGATCGGGCTCAGTGAGCGGGCAGACTGGCGGTCGCTTCGGGTGGCGGGGTGTTCCGCTCGAAGACGGCCATCTGGGACGGCGGCCCGAGCGTCGGGTCGACCGGCCCCACGGGCAGCAGCCGCACGCGATAGCCATGCGTGTCGGCCACGCCCTGGGCCCAGGCGGCGAACTCGGCCCGGGTCCACTCGAAGCGGTGGTCGGTGTGCCGGAGTCGGTCGGGGCCGACGTTCTCCCACGTCACGTTGTATTCGCGGTTCGGCGTCGTCAGCACGACCGCGCCCGGCCTGGCGAACTCGAACAGGGCCCGCTCGAAGGCCGCCAGCCGGGGCGGGTCGAGGTGCTCGACGACCTCGACCACGGCCGCCGCGTCGTACCCCTCCAGCCGACGGTCGCGGTAGATCAGCGAACCGTGGATCAGCCGCATCCGGTCAGCCTGAGACTCGGGCAATCGTTCGAGCTTGAGCCGATCGCGCGCGGTTTCAAGCGTGCGCAGGGCGACGTCCATCCCGACGATCTCCGCGAACTGCCGGTCGCGGATCAGCTCCCGCAACAGCTTCCCCTCGCCGCAGCCCAGGTCGAGCACCCGACGGGCGCCGAGCCCCCGCAGCACGGCCAGCACGGCGCCGATCCGCTGCTCGTGCAGGCTCAACGGCCGCTCCAGCGCCTCCTCGGCCCGATCGACCGGCGGCGGAGCCTCGCTACCGGCGACGGTCGCGCTCTCGGCCTCGGCGGGCTCCTCGTCGCGCACCAGGCGGGCGAGGGCCTCGCGGTACAGGCCGGGCTGGAACCGCAGGTAGCGGCGCGTGATCTCCTCGCGCTCGGGGTGCCTCGCCAGCCAGCCCGCGCCCCGCGTCAGGAGCTTCTGCAGCTCGTCCTCGCCCACATAGTAGTGCTTGCCGTTGTCGAAGACAGGAATCAGCACGTACAGGTGCCCCAGCAGCTCCGCCAGCGGCCGGGTCGCGGTGAGCGTGACCGCGAAGTACGGGCTCTGCCCCCACTCCGGGAACTGCTCATCGAGCGGGTGCCGCTCGGCGACGACGGTGTAGCCCAGCGGCTCGAAGACGGCGCGGAGGAACCGCTCGCCGCCGCGGACCGGCAGCACCTCCAGCCGCGCCTCCAGCGGGATCGGCGTCTCGACCAGCTCGGGCCGATCCTTGCACCGCCCCTGGAGCGCCGATCCGAGCACCTGGGCGATGGCCACGCTCAGCAGCGACGACGCCACGTACGGCCGGTCGTTGACGTACTGGTCGAGCAGGCCCTCCGCCTGCCCCTTGCCGCGCACCATGCCCACCGGATCGAGGTCCAGCAGCAGGCACGCCCGGCATCGCTCGGCCGTGGCCTCGGGGTAGAACACGTGGGCCTGGCCGAAGCTCAGGTCATACGACTGGAAGCGATCCGGGTGCTTGTGCAGCAGGTAGCCAAGGTCCGTCGCGGGCCGGTGCGTGGTGGTGATCGTCAACTGCACGGTGCGGTCCTCCTCCCTGGCCCCCGGGTGTCCCCGGTCCCGTCCCTCCGGCGTCGTCCGGGGGATCGGGGTCGACGGGCCCAGACCGGGTCGCAGGGTGGCCCGGTTCCGCCTCGGACACACCGGTGTGGCGCCGGGTTCGGACCCCTGGCCGGCCGGGTCGGCTCCTGGCGCCGGTGTGGGCAGGGGATAAGATACTCCCATTGGGAGCATCGACGCCGACCCCGGAGCGAGGACCGTCATGAACTACATCGACCCGCACATCCACATGGTGAGCCGGACCACCGACGACTACAAGCGGCTGGCGCTGGCGGGGTGCGTGATGCTCTCCGAGCCGGCGTTCTGGGCAGGGTTCGATCGTTCGGGGGTCGAGGGGTTCCGCGACTACTTCCGGCAGCTCACGCAGTACGAGCCGAGGCGGGCGGCGCTGTACGGGATCGCGCACCGGACCTGGCTCTGCATCAACGCCAAGGAGGCGGAGAACGTGAGCCTGTCGCGCGAGGTGATCGCGATGATCCCGGAGTTCCTCGACGCGCCGAACGTGCTCGGGATCGGTGAGATCGGGCTCAACAAGAACACCCGCAACGAGGCGACCATCTTCCTGGAGCACCTCGACCTGGCCGCGCGGAGCGAGGAGCTGGTGCTGGTGCACACCCCGCACCTGGAGGACAAGCTCAAGGGGACGCGGATGATCCTCGACATGTGCGCCGGCGAGGCCCGGATCCCGCCGCACCGCATCCTGATCGACCACGTCGAGGAGCACACGATCCGGCCGGCGCTCGAGGCCGGGCACTGGGTGGGCATGACCCTGTACCCGATCACCAAATGCACCCCGGCGCGGGCGGCCGACCTGGTGGAGCAGTACGGCACCGAGCGGGTGATGGTCAACTCGGCCGGCGACTGGGGACACAGCGACCCGATGGCGGTGCCCGAGTTCATCTTCGAGATGCGGTCGCGGGGCCACGACGAGGCCACGATCCGACGGGTCGTCTTCGACAACCCGCTGACCTTCTTCGCCCAGTGCCGCCGGTTCCAGTTCACCCCCCGGCCCGAGGCCACCTCCCGACCCTGAGCGCCGGTGGTCGCAGTCCGGCCGGATGATGCCGGGCGCAAAACGAAACGGCCCGCTCCAGAGGAGCGGGCCGTTTGCGTTGGTCAGGCGGTCCGGAGACGGTCGCAAGGACCGCCCCGGACCACGATCGCGGAGGGACGGTCGATCACAGGGCGTCGGCGCTGATCACCTCGCCGCCGTCCTTGGTGGACAGGGCCTGGTAGATGCCGATCTTCGAGCCGGGCTGGACGACGTAGGTCGTGTCCCAGAACGCGCTGCTGCCGTTGACGGCGGTGGTCACACCGACGGGCAGGTTGGTCGAGGCATTGATGCCCCAGCTGTCGATCGAGTCCTTGAGGAACCGGACCGAGCCGTCGGCGAAGGCGAAGTTGGCACCACCGGGGTGGAAGCTCGAGAACGAGACGGTGAAGACGGCGGCGTTGACGCCGGCGGCCGAGTTGGCGGTCTTGCGGTGCGGGTTCAGCGGGTACATGGTGGTGCCAAGCGTGTCACCCCAGTTGCCCGAGATCCACCAGCCCCAGTCGCGGCGGTCGGCGTCGCTGAGCAGGCCGCGGGCGAACTCGCCGAACAGCATCGTGTTGCTGGTACCGTCGGTGATCTGGGCCAGGCTGGTCTGGCTGAAGCAGCTGAACAGGCCCTTCTCATTGGCCTGGACGGCCGAGAAGCTCGGGCGGGTCACGTAGCAGTTGTTGGTCCAGGGGCCACCGACGCCCTTGTAGCTGGAGTAGGCGAGCAGGCCCTGCTGGCCGGCCGGCAGCGGGAACCAGCCGACCTGGCCGTAGTTGACGACCTGGTTGATGGTGCCGTCGCTGGGGCACCACAGCGACGAGATGCCGACGCGCCAGACCGTCAGGTTCTCGTTGTAGAACATGTTCAGGCTGGCGTTCCAGGCGTTGTAGATGCCGACCTGCTCCATCTCGGAGGCGATCGGCGGCAGGGCGCCATGGCTGGTGCCGACGAAGCCCTGCAGCGAGCCCGAGAGCGGATCCCACCGGTAGCCGGAGGGCATGGCCTGCCAGCGATCGATGTAGTTGTGGATCGCCAGGCCGAGCTGCTTGAGGTTGTTGGTGCACTGGGCGCGGCGAGCCGCCTCACGGGCACTCTGCACGGCCGGCAGCAGCAGCGAGATCAGGACGCCGATGATGGCAATGACGACCAGCAGCTCGATCAGGGTGAAGCCGCTGTCGCGACGACGAACTCTGCGCATACTCAGGACTCCTCTGGCAAGACTTACGGAGAACGGAGGGAGAAAAAGGACCGTACTGATGATACAGAGGCAGGAGCGGTTTGTTACGGCGGTCGTCGAGCGACCGCCGCGGATGGCCCCGGTCCCGACGCCTGGCCGGGACGCGGGGAGGATGGCGGTCCGGTCCGACGCGGGCCGTCGGCCGGAACCCGGCGGGTCGGGACTCAGGGCGTCGGGGCGCCCTTGCCACCAGGGCTGAGCGTGCCCTTCGACTTCTTGTCCGGGTTGCTGGCGTCTTCCTTGGCCGCGGTCGGATTGATCATCTGGGCACGGACCGAGTCGCGGTCGCCCTCGAGCTTGATCGTACCGGGGGCTTCGACGCCACCAGAGTTGCAACCCGCGACGGTCAACGCGAGCAAGGTTGCCGCAACCAGCGCAGGGCGGGACGCCCGAATCATGGCTTGAACACTCCTGAGGATGGGACGGGTCCCGGGGGAGGAAGCGGACGCGAAGGCAGGAACCACGCCAGGCGTGGGTCGCGCGTCCAGGGCGGCTGAGTCACGAAGCCAGGTCGGCCAGGTGAAGACGGGGGTCCGACGTCAGCAAATTCACTGCCAGAGACAGAGGATTTCTGAGCCGCCCCTCCTGAGCACGCGAAGGTCATGGAATCTTCATAGAGTCGCGCTCATCGAAATTATGCACGACGACCCTCAGCGTCAACAAATTTCCTGGTGATCGCAACCCGGGTACCGCCGCGATCCCGGTCGGGGGGTTTCACCGCAACACCCTGAAAGAGTTCGGACTTGTGCCCCGACCCGGCGTCCGCGCTGGTCGAGCCGATCCTGCCGACGGTCCGGGATCGCCAGTTCTCTGGGCATCGATGCACGTCGGCGCGACAATGGGTCGGTCGGCTCAGGATCGCAGGTGACGCGCGATCCGGCCGGCCAGATCGATGGCGGCCAGTGGCTCGGGGCCCGCGACGAGGCCGGGGTGCGACCCGATGGCCACGCCGTGGTACTCCGGACCCGCCGGCAGGGGGGCCCCCAGCGAACCCCTCACGTGCGCCGGATCGATCGGGACCAGGGGGTGGGCCGACCGCAGACCGGACAGTGCCCGCGCGGGATCGGGGGCCTCGGCCGGACCGAGCCACCAGTCGGGACAGAACCAACGGTCCGGCTCCGCGACCAGGACCAGGTCGCCGGCCCGGGGGTGATCGAGTCCCAGCCGCCGGCGCTGAGGCCCGCAGGCGACCAGGGCGATGCCGTCCCCGTCGGGGCCCGAGAACGCCGCGGCCAGCGCGGCGGCCTGGCCGGGGTCGTTGAGGTAGAGGTGGCAGAGCTGGTGATCGGCCAGGGCGAAGGCCGAGCTGGCCGCCAGGTCGACGTCCAGCCCGCCGCCGGGGGCCGGGACCAGGGCCAGCAGGCCCAGGGCCCGGAGCAGGCGGTTCGGGGCCACCGGGGCGGTCACCGGGGTGGTGAGCGACTCGGTCACGGCCAGCACCGCCAGGTTCCGGGGCAGGGTCGCCAGGAATCGGCCCAGCACGGCGTCCAGCTCGCCCACCGCGCGATTGGCCTCGCGACCATCGGGCCCGTAGCGGCGGGCGACCTGGCCCAGATAGGGGACCCGCACGATTGCCAGCTCGGGGGCCACCTCGGCCAGGGCGAGGGCGGCGGTGTCGAGGATCCAGGCCGTGCTGGCCAGCCGCGGCGGCTCGCCGGTCGCGGCCGTCGGCACCGGCGGCGGCCCGAAGCGCTCGACGAGTCGTGTGGCCAGCGTCCCCGGCTCGGTCTCCAGGTTGCCGTGGGCCCCCAGCCCAGCCCGGGCGGCCACCGGGGCGCCGGCCGTGTTCGGCCCGAACCAGAGCAGGCAGCGTGCGCCGGGGCGGGCGCGCTCCAGCCGCTCCCAGAGCTTGGTCCCGGCGCAGTCGGCGTCGGTCAGGGGCGGGCGGACGACGCGTCCGCGCTCGCGGTCGAAGTAGGTGTTCCCGATCACGCCGTGGTCCGAGGGCGTGAGCCCCGTGACCAGGGTGGCGAACGCCGAGGCCGCCAGGCCAGGCACGGCGGGCACCAGATCGGCGACGGCGCCGCGGGCGGCCAGGGCATCCAGCGCCGCCAGGCCGCCGGGGGTGATGTCCCGGCTGCGGAGCTGGGGGATCGAGAGCACGAGCAGGGATTCGGGCATCGGGGGCGCCTCGATCGCTTCGCTTCGGACCGGAACCGGGCTCGACCCGGAGGCTCTCAGGCGCCGGCCGGGGGAACCGGCCGGTCGGCGTCGATCAGCAGGGGGCGGAGGAACCCCGCCGCGCGCCGGACGGCCTCGACGCCCATGTGGCTGTGGCGGCTGAGCTCGACGTGCAGGCCGCCACGGTAGCCGGCGCCTCGCAGGGCGGCCAGGATCGGCGGGAAATCCATCGTACCGTCGCCGAACATCAGGTGCTCGTGGACCCCGCGCTCCATGTCCTCGATATGCACGTTGACCGCGCGGTCCGCCCAGGCGGCGACGTGAGTCTCGGCCGGGCCCGCCTCGATGCAATGCACATGCCCCACGTCGATGGTCAGCCCCAGCCAGGGGTCGCCCAGCAGGGCGTCGAGGCGCGCGAACCGCGCGAACGTGTCGATGAACATGCCCGGCTCGGGCTCGAACCCCACGGGTACCCCGCAGGCGCGGGCGTGGGAGAGCACCGGCGCCAGCGCATCGACGAGTCGGTCCAGTGCGGCCGTCTCGGCGACGGTGGCCGCGTCGGGCTGGGCCCCCGACCAGAAGGAGACGGCATCGGCCTGCAGCTCGGCGGCCAGGTCGATCGATCGTCTCAGGAAGTCGGCCCGGATCGCCTGCCGCGCGGGGTCGGGGTCGAGCAGGGTCGGATCGTGCTTGCGGCGCGGGTTCAGCAGGTAGCGGGCCCCGGTCTCGACCACGCAGCGCAGGCCATGGTCGGCCAGCGCCCGCCGCACGGCCGCGACCTGCCGGGCCAGGTGCGCCGGGTCGTCGTAGGGGTCGAGGGCGCCGGCGTCGAGCGTCAGCGCCACGCTCCGGTACCCTTCCTCGGCCAGCAGGGCGATGGCGTCGAGGAGGCGGTGATGGGCCAGGCCGTTGGTGTTGTAGCCGAGGAGCATGACGCGGCGGGCCTCCTGGCGACGGCGACGCGTGAGCGGGGTGGGCCGACTCCAGACTCCAGTATGATCGAACCGACCGCCTGCAGGCGCCCAGCCGCCGCTGCGGATTCCGGGGGCGGCCCGCGCGATCAACCGGGTCGGTCGGGCTGCTCGGTCAGGTGGCGTACAGCCAGCGGGCGATGGCGAAGGCCGGCACCCAGAGCGCGGCCACGGCCAGGGCGGGCAGAGGGCCCCGCACGGCGGCCACCAGCGCCACGTCGATCCAGACGAGCGACAGCACGCTCGTCTTGACCAGCCGCTGGATCGTCGCTGGCTCGGGGGTGCTCAGCGCCCGGGCGCCGGCGCGATCGACCGCCAGCAGGACGGCGCCCAGGGCGGACAGGCCGACCAGCGCGTGCAGCGTCCGGCCCGACGCGTCAAGCCCGCCAGGCTCCAGGACCCCGGGCAGGAGGCTCAGGCCACCCGCCAGGCCGGCCAGCAACAGCAGCGCGAGGTTCTGCACCGCCAGGCCCAGCCGCACCAGGTCGGTCTGGCCGGTGTGCGTCTCGGACCGACTCGTGATCGTCAGCCCCATCACGAACAGGCCATAGCCGACCGGGATCACGGCCAGCGGCCATGCGGGTGGGGCCTGCGCCAGCACCAGGCCCAGCGCGAGGTTGAGTGCCCGGCACAGGCCCATGACGACCGGGCCGGCCGCCGTGCGCCTCAGGCCCAAGTCGTAGGCGAGCACGGCCGCGATCAGGGCCACCACCACGCCCAGAGCCGGCAGCTTCGCGGTCTGTGCCACCAGGAGCAGGCCCGCCGCGAAGCCGGTCACCGCCAGCAGCCGGGCGAACCCGACGCCGACGGCCCCCGAGGGCAGGGGGCGAAACGGGCGTTCCGTGCGGTCGAGCTCCAGGTCGAAGACGTCGTTGAGCGCGATGCCGGCGGCGTAGATGGCCATCGAGGCCAGCACGACCGGCGACCAGCGGGGCCAGGCGGCCAGGGCACCGCCGCCGATCAGCCAGCCGGCCAGACTGTCGGCGCCGGCGGTGAAGAGGTTCGGCAGGCGGACCAGTTGCAGGTACGGTTTCAGGCGCATCGGCTCGGGATCTCCGGACGGCGGCGTCAGGAGCGGGCCGGGTGCACCAGGGGCTTGAGGACCTCGAACGCCTGCTTCGCGGCCGAGTCGGGGTCGTCGACGTTCGGGTACAGCTCGACCGTGAGCCAGCCGTCGTAGCCCGTCCGGCGGATGGCGGCGATCACCTCGGCGAAGTCGATCGCCCCCTTGCCCGGCACCAGGTGGTGGTGAACGCGGGTGGTCGCGATGTCCTCCAGGTGATAGTGCCGGGTGTAGCGGGCCATCTTCGCGATCTGGACCGGGAGGTCCTCGCTCATGCAGTAGGCGTGGCCGACGTCGAAGTTCAGGCCGATGGCCGGCGAGTTCACCCGCTCGCAGACCTCGAGGTACTCGTCGGTCGTCTCGATGAGCAGGCCCGGCTCGGGCTCGATCAGGAGGCCCACGCCCAGGCTCTCGGCGTGCTCGGCCAGCGGCTTGAGGGCCTCGACGAACAGGTCGATCCCCTCGGCGCGGCTCTGGCCGGGGGCCAGCGGACCGCCCGGCTCGGTGGTGATGTGCGGGGCACCCAGCTCGGCGCAGAGGGTCAGGGCCCGCCTGGTGTGGTCGATGCGGGTGCGGCGGTAGCCGGGATCGGGCTCGATGAACGAGGGGTACCAGTACGGCTGCCGGTAGTCGTTGATCGCGTTCATCATGAACGCGTTGACGTTCGAGAAGACGAGCCCGTGCCGGCTCATCGAATCCTTCAGCGCTTGCTTGACCGACGGCAGCAGGCCGTTGGGCCAGGCATGCGGCACGTCGGCCATCAGCTCCAGGCCTTCATAGCCCAGCGCGGCAATGCGCTCGGCCGCCTCGTCGAAGGGGAACCGCATGTAGGCGTTGGTGCTGAAGGCCAGGCGCATGGGTGTCGGGCTCGGTCGTGGGATCGGGTCGGGGAGGGAGCGAATCCGGGTCGGTGGGGCTCAGCCACGGACCTTCGCGACGTACTCGGCGAGCATGGTCGACTGCTTGAAGAAGTCGTTCTCGACGACGCCCTCGGGGCTCTTGAAGAAGCCGGCCAGGTGCCGCATCAGGCCGCGACCCCCGCGCTGCTTCTCGAACTCGGCCAGGCGGGCCAGGTCGATGGCCAGCGGGGCGGCCAGCAGGCTGTCGCAGCCCTGCCAGGTGAACTGCAAGGTCATCGGCGTGCCCAGGAACCCCTTGAAGTGGATGTGGTCCCAGGCCGTCTTCCAGTCGCCCATGTCGGGGATGTACTCGATGGTCACCAGCGTGTTCGGCTTGTAGCCCAGGATCTGGGTGACGACCCAGTCCTTGGTGCCGACCTTGGCCGCCTTGTTGGCCGGGTCGTCCAGCACCACGCCGTCGCGGTTGCCGAAGATGTTGTGGCCGACCCAGCTCATGACCTCCAGGTTCCTGGCGGCGAACATCGGGGCGAGCACGGTCTTCATCAGCGTCTCGCCCGTCTTGCCGTCCTTGCCGGCCAGCAGCGAGCCGGTCGTCTCGGCCAGGGCGGAGATGGCGGGCAGCGAGGCGCCCAGGCTGGGCGTGAAGTTCACGTAGGTGTGGCCGAGCTGCACGGCCGCGATGGCGTAGAGGGTGCTGGACGGCAGGGTCTCGGGCCCGCCGTTCTGGAGCAGCGGCGTCAGGTCGGTGGTCGCGGCCAGCTCGGGCGTGACGGTGAACGGCGGCTCGGTGCTGGCGACGTTCATCACGATCAGGTGGTCGATCTTCTCGGCGGCGACGAAGGCGGCCAGGTCGGTCTGGATGCGCTCGATGGCCTCGGCCGGGGTGCGCGCCGGGCGGTCGTCGCCCCAGGTGCCCATCTTGCTGACGGTCGCGTTCGAGCCCAGCTTGGTGCCGGGGCGGACGCGGGCCGAGGCGGCCTCGAGGTCGGCGCGGCAGTCGGCCAGCAGCTCGGGGCTGAAGGCGCCCGAGTTGCGGCGGAACTCCTGGGCGCTCTCGACGAACGAGGTCTGGCGGATGTCGTGGCCTCCGACGACGAACTGCGAGGCGGCCGGCAGCGCCAGGCCCTCGAACAGCGGCGACTCGGTGACCAGGCCGGTCGTGGCCGTGCGACCACGGGTCAGGGCGGTCAGGCCGAGGGTGATCGTGGTGCCGACCCCGCCGAAGGCGCCGATGAGCCAGAGTCCAACGCGTCGCGGATGGGTCGGGGCGGGCATGGGGGCAGTCACCTTGGCTAGCGGGAGCGGGCGGCCGCGACCCGTGGGGGCACGGCGCCGGGGCTCGTGGCGGGTGGGGTGGTGGACGGGGCGGGGCGAGAACAGATCAGATTAGATCAGATCCGGGTTCGGGCCCGGGAGGCCGGCAGGCGCCGGGCCCGGGTTCGCACGATCGTCCCATTATGGACCCATCCATCTCGCGGTTCAACCCGCCCCGGCCCCGTCGCGGGAGCCCGCAGCTCCGATCGCCTGGAACCGGTCCCTCCCAGCCGCTAGGATGGTCATAACTGGCCCGCGGACTCGGCCCGTGCCCTGACCGCAACCTCTCCATGATGCGCCGTCCGGGAGCCCTCCGCGCATGACCTGCCCCAGTCCGAGCCCGACCGGCCCTCGCCATCGCAATCCGCTCACCCCCGGCCTGGCGCTGGCACTCCTGCTCGCCCTCGTCGGTCTGGCGCGGCCGGCCGACGCCCAGGTCGCCCCGAAGGCCGGAGAGGCCCCGGCGGCCGGACAGGACCCGGCCGACGCTCCGCCCACGGTCGCCGAGGCCGCCGAGGCGGCGGTCGCCGAGGCCGAGAGCTTCCGCGCCATCTTCGACAACAAGTCGCTCAAGGGCTGGAACCAGGACCACGCCCAGAAGCAGTTCGCCGTCGACGATCAGGGCCTGCTCCGCATGAGCAAGGGGCCGGGCTGGATCGCCAGCGGCAAGACCTACGGCGACTTCGAGCTGTTCGTCGTCTACCGCGTGATCACCCCGGGCGCCGAGGCCGGCCTCTTGATCCGCTCGGCGCGCGAGGGGACCGCCACGACCCAGAAGGGGTACCGGATCGCCCTGGGCGACCGCGACACGGTCGGGAAGCTCTCGGGTGTGGGCCGCAACGTCGCCGACTCGCTGCACGCCGTCGACGAGGTCCGGAAGGCCCGCCGGCCGGCCGGCCAGTGGAACGAGCTGCTGATCCTGGCCAACGGCGCCGACATCGGCATGACCCTGAACAACGCGCCGGTCGCGTCGGCGACCATCGAGCCCGGCCGGGGGCACATCGGCCTGGTGGCCGAGGGCGGCCAGGTGGAGTTCCGCACCATCGCGATCCGGCACCTCGACGCCCCGCTGCCCGAGCCCCCGGCCACTCCGGCGGCCCCGGCCCCCGCGGCGCCCCGACCGGCCCCCCGCCCCTGAGCCGGCCGGTCGCGTTCCCACCACTCGCCCGCGTTCGATCCCGAAGCTCGATCCGCCCCGTCCCGGCCGCATGACCCACGGGCCCGCTCATGAAGTCGCAGTTCCGCTATGTCGGCAGCGACGCCCAGTGCAGCTACCTGCCCGATGAGCTGGCGCGCCACGAGTACGACCACGTCAGCGAGCTGTCGCCGGACGAGTACGGCACGCTCCTGCTCGAAGGCTGGCGGCGGTTCGGCCACGTGCTGTTCCGGCCCCGCTGCCGGCGATGCACCGCCTGCCAGTCGCTGCGGATCGATGTCGCCCGGTTCCAGCCCGACCGGAGCCAGCGCCGCGCCTGGGCGGCCAACGCCGACACGCTCCGCCTCGAGATCGGCTCGCCCCGCGTCGACGATCGCCGTCTGGAGCTGCACGACCGGTTCCACGAGTACCAGGCCGACCATCGCGGCTGGCCGCCTCATCTGGGCGACGATGTGCTCGGCTACCGCGAGTCGTTCGTCGACAACCCGATCGCCACCGAGGAGTGGCGCTACTGGCTCGGGTCCGAGCTCGTCGGCGTCGGCTACGTCGATCCGGTACCGATCGGGCTCTCGGCGATCTACTTCTTCCACGACCCCGCGCACCGCGACCGGTCGCTGGGCACGTTCAACGTCCTGAGCCTGATCGCCGAGTCGGCCCGTCGCGAACTGTCGCACCTGTACCTGGGCTATTACGTCGCGGGCTGCCCGTCGCTGGCGTACAAGTGCCGGTTCCACCCCTGCGAGGTCCTCGGGCCCGACGGCCGCTGGATCCCCTTCGGAACCGAGCCCCCGGCCGGCCCGCCCGAACCCGCCGGCGGGGCGTGATCCGGGGCGAATTCGGTGAACCGACGGGCCGTGGCGGACGAACCACTGAGGACGGGTCCGTGTCTCCACTTCCACGCGCCGACGGCCGAGTTGACGGGCCGGGCGCGGGGGTCCTACAATCGGCCAGGCCAGTCGGCCGGCAGTGCACTTGCAATCGACGAATGTGACCACCCCTGCGGAGGATCGGTCGCGGACGGAACTGTCCGGGGCCCCCGCCGCAGCCCTCCAGGCGAGGATCAGCACCACCTTGACCGATCTGACCAGCACCGGCGGCGTCCGGCGACGTGAACGGGCCATCGTCGTGGGGCTCCTGCTCCCCGACGGCGACTTCAACCCCGACGATCCCCTGGACGAGATCCGCGGCCTGGTCAAGACGGCCAGCCTGGTGGTCGTGGGCAGCCTGACGCAGAAGCGCCAGCACCCCGACATCGCCACCTACATCGGCTCGGGCAAGGTCGACGAGCTCAAGGAGCTGGTCGAGGCCCACGAGGCCGATCTGGTCGTCTTCGACAACGACCTGGCGCCGTCGCAGACCCGCAACCTGGAGAAGGCCCTCGGGGTCAAGGTCATCGACCGCACCGAGGTCATCCTCGACATCTTCGCCAGCCGGGCCCAGACCCACGAGGCCCACCTCCAGGTGGAGCTGGCACAGCTCGAGTACGCCCTGCCGCGCCTGAAGCGGATGTGGACCCACCTGTCGCGCTACAAGGGCGGCATCGGCGTCCGCGGCCCTGGCGAGAAGCAGCTCGAAGAGGACCGCCGGCTGGTCGTGCACCGGATCCAGGACCTCAAGGCCAAGCTCGACAAGATCCAGGCCCGCAAGGAGCGCGAGGTCGCCGGTCGCGGCGAGGTGCCCACCGTGTCGCTGGTCGGCTACACCAACGCCGGCAAGAGCACGCTCATGAACGCCCTGACGGCCGCCGGCGTGCTGGTCGAGGACAAGCTCTTCGCGACCCTCGACACCCGCACCCGGCGCTGGCAGTTCCGCGGCGGCGGCCACGTGCTGCTCTCCGACACCGTCGGGTTCATCCGCAACCTGCCGCACACCCTGGTCGCCTCGTTCAAGGCCACCCTGGAAGAGGCCCGGCAAGCCGACCTGCTGCTGCACGTCGTCGACGCCGCCAACCCCGAGGCCGAGAAGCAGATCGAGGCCGTCAAGGCGGTGCTCGAGGACCTCGGCCTGGCCGACCACCCGACCCTGCTCGTCCTGAACAAGGCGGACAAGGTGCCCGACCGCTCGTACCTCGACGTGCTGCGGGCCCACCACGCCATGAGCGTGACCATCAGCGCCGCCGAGAGCGACGGCCTCGACCGCCTGGAGCTGGCCGTCCGCGAGTTCCTGGCCGAGCAGGCGATGGAGGCCGAGATCGAGACCGAGGTCGCCAACGGCAAGGTGCTCGCCTACCTGGCGCAGCACGCCCAGGTCCGCGACCGCATCTACGACGACAGCCGCGTCCGGGTCCACTGCCGCCTGCCCCGGCGCTGCCTGGGCTTCCTGAACGAGCAGGGCGTCGAGGTCAAGTTCGCCGGCGCCCGCCTGGGGGCCTGAGCGACCTGACTCTCCGGCAAGTCGTGTCGGTTCGCGGGCTCCGCTTGACGAGGGACGGCCCCTCCCACGTCATCGCGGGGCGCCCGCGCGCCTGGCGACCCAACGCCCGATCGACACGGCCGAGCCGCCGACGAACAGCACCATCAGCAGGTTGAAGAGCCCGCCGGCCAGGACGCTGACCTTCCAGTTGGCCACGACGAGGAAGCGCTCGCCCTCGGCGGTGGGGCGGTCGATGAACGCCTGGGCCCGTCGGGTCACGGAGTCGATGTTCACCGGCGAGACCGGGGTCAAGATCGTCCCCCCGGGGCCGGACAGGATCAGGGTCGCCTCGCCCTCCACGTAGGTGGGGTGATTGCCTCGCTCCGTCGAGTACGTTCGCTCGACCCTGCCGCTCCGGCTGGTCTGCTCGGCGCGCAGGACCTGACCGAGCCGTTCGGTGCGGTAGGGGACGACCATGTACGCCAGCCGCGTCACCGTGGCCGAAACGTGCTCGCCATCCCGCTCCAGCCGCACGACGCTGATCGGGGCGATCAGCGTGATGAAGGTCGGCAGCAGGACGCAGCACACGAAGCCGAGGACGACGGGCGCCACAGCAGCCGGCTTCGACCGGCGGGCGGATCGGCCGCGGGCGTTGGGCGCTGGCACGCTGGTGGGACTCCGGTCCTGGACCTCGGGCACCTCCCGAGGAGGCCTCGTCGCGCTCTCGAATCCCGCAACGGTGCGCCATCGTACCGCAAGGCGGGACTCGAGGAGTCAGCGAGCCCCGGCCCGCGACCCGTTCCGGTCCCGCGTCGTCGATCGTGGGAAAGCTCGCCACTACGCCCCGACACCGGGCGGCGTGACCCCCGGGAGGTCTTTGACCCACACGAATGGCCAACCTGAACGACTTTCCGACCTCAGCTTGGTGATTGCTTGCATCCGACGTCCTGCGCCTCGGCACCCGGAGTAAGTCGTTGAGCAGTGGGGCATGACCGTGACGCGGGCAAGCGACTCCGGAGGGGGACGAACTCATGGGCCTGGTCCTGGCGCGGGGGTTGGACGCGTACTCGCAGACCGGGCGGTTGCCCGAGACACCGGTCTGGACCGCGCTCGCACGGCGAGCGGGCCTCGATCCGGGCCGGTTCGACGCCGCGCACCCGATCCTCGCCGGGCTATTCCAGCCGTCGACGACCCCCGGGCTGATGCCAGTGACCCCGTACTGGGACAACCTTCGCGTGCGTTACGAGGCCAATGCCGGCCGATTTGTCCACTATCACCCGTTCCTGGGACGACTCGTGGAGCGCGACGCCCGCGTCCGCGAGGCCCTTGCCAGCGCCAACGCCCCCGGCGGCCCCGGCGATGACACGGGTCCGGCGGGCGGCGGTGGCGCCGGTTCAGGTGGCACGAACCCGGCCACCTTGCCAGGTCTGCCGGGGGACAGTGCCGGCGGTGGGGGGCCGGGAGGGGGAAGCACGGGGACCGGGGTCCACGTCGGCGGCGGGCCGGGCGTCCGTTCGGTTCCCGAGCCGCCGGGGGCGATGCTCGCCACCCTCGGAATCGCGTTCGTGCTCGGTCTGCTGATGGCCCGGTTCGTGGGCGGAATGCGCCCGGCGCGGGCCTGAAGCGGGGCGGCCGGGTCAGTGGCCGGAGGACTGGGAAGGCCGGAGGTGCCGGTCGGCGAAGTCGAGGTAGGAGGCCCAGTCGGCGTCGGTGACGTCGTGCTTGCCGGCGCGGAGGAAGTAGCCGATCCGGCTCCAGATCAGGACGCCGGGGCCGGGAAGGTCGCGGGCGGCGAATCCGTCGGTGCCGAGCAGGCGGTAGACGGCGTCGGCCCCCTGGGCGGCCAGGAACTCGCCGCGAGGGTCGGCCCAGAGGTCCTCGGTGGCGCTGTGGATCAGCACCGGGCGCGGGGCGACGAGCGCGACCAGCTCGTGCTGGTCGAACGGCAGGTCGTCCTCGCGGTTGTTGTAGTGCTTGAAGTTGCCGGCGAACCAGTGGGGGAAGCTGGTGTTGATCCGCCAGGTCGTCTCGCCGAACCGGCGGCGGGCCAGCGCGACGCCGCCCTCGCCCGAGTCGTTCGAGACGACCATCGCGAACCGCTCGTCACGCGCCCCGGCCCACATCGCCGCCTTGCCGAGCCGCGAGTGGCCCATCACGGCGACCCGCTTGGCGTCGACCTGAACGTCGGTCTCCAGATAATCGAGAGCCCGGCTCAGGCCCCAGGCCCAGGCGGCGATCGAGCCCCACTCGTCGGGCTCCGGGCGCTGCTGGCCCGGCCGGGCGGCGAGCGGGTGCACGCCGTTGCGGAAGCCGTCGTCGAAGTCCGGGTCGATGTCCCCGTAGTACGCCGTCGCGACCGCGTACCCCCGCTCGATCGCCGCGCCGATCGACCAGCGCGAGGCCTCATTCCCCCGGGATTCCTCGGTGGCCCGGTTCCCGGTGATCCCGGACCTGGGCGAGTTCGGGACCCAGCCCCGGGCCAGGGGGACCGTCGGGTCGGGGTCGACAGCGTGGTTGCCGCCGAAGTTCAGGCCCAGGAACACCGGATACGGCCCCGCGCCGGTCTTCGGTAGATAGACCGCCAGGTCGAGGCTCGGGCCGTCCGGCGTGCCGTCGAAGTGGACCCGGACCTCCTTGCGGATGGCCCGGCCGCCCAGGGCATCGGGCACGACCCGCAGCACCTCGAAGGTCATCGCCTCGGGCCGGCCGGGGGCCTTGCCGTACATCTGCGACTCGAAGAGGGCCAGAAGCTCCGGGCGGCGGCGGGTGCGCCAGGTCTCGGCGTCCCGCACCGGCGTGCCATCGGCGAGCTTCAGGGGGTCGGGCAGGGTGTACTTGGGGACCTTCGCCTCGTCCTCGTTCGCCTGGAACTGCTGGGCCCGCAGCGACGAGCCCGGCGGCGTGAGGAGGGCCAGGGCGCAGCCCATCAGGGCCGGACGCACGAGGAAACCCGCGTTCATGGGCGCAGCTCCGGAGAGGATCGGTCCGACCTGGCCCCGAACCTACCCGGCGCCCGCGCGCGGGGAAAGGCCCCGGCGACCCCCCGGGCTCCTGCTGCGGAGGCGCGGTCAGTCGAGGTAGACGAACTCGTTGAGGTTCAGCAGCGCCAGAGCCAGGCCGGTCCAGGCGTCGGGGCCCCCGTCGCGGACGAAGGCCAGCGCCAGCCGGGCCTCCTCGGCGTCGGGACCACGGCCGAGCGTGAGCCGGTACGCCCGGTCGACACGCGCCCCGGGCGAGTCGCCCGCCTCGATGGCCAGCCGGTCGGCGAGTGCCCGCGCGGCGTGGCGGGCGTCGGAGCCGTTGAGCAGCGTGAGGGCCTGGGGCGCGATGGTCGTGACCGGGCGCCTGGGGCAGCTCGCGTTGGTGTCGGGCCGGTCGAACGCCTCGAAGAAGGGGTATCGCAGGTTGCGGCGGACGAAGACGTACAGCGACCGGCGGTTGCGGTCCGACTCGCGTGGGGACGTCGGCCAGATCGCTCCCTTGCTGCTGAGCCGGGTGAGTTCCTCGGGCAGGGGCGGGAACACGCCCGGGCCGCCGAGCGCGGGGTTCAGCCGGCCGGAGCTCAGCAGCAGCGCGTCGCGGATCGCCTCGCCATCGAGCCGCCGGCGGCTCTGCCGGCCAAGCAGCTGGCCCTCGGGGTCGGCCTGCCGCAGCTCGGGCCGATCGTCCGAGGCCTGCCGGTAGGTCGCGCTGGTGACGATCTGGCGGTGCAACGCCTTGAGGCTCTGCGGGCCGTTGGTGAACTCGGTGGCGAGCCAGTCGAGCAGCTCCGGGTGCGTGGGCTCGTCGCCCATCGTGCCGAAGTCGCTGGCGGTGCCGACCAGGCCGCGGCCGAAGTGCTGCTGCCAGACCCGGTTGACGAGCACCCGGCCCGTCAGCGGATGATCGGGCCGGGTGAGCCAGGCGGCCAGCGCGGATCGGCGGCCGGTCGATCGAGGACCCGGGGCGATCGTCGGCTCGGCCGGTTCGCCAGCGCGTCGCAGGGCGGTCGGGAAGGCGGGGCGGACCTCGGGCCCATGGCTGCCGTACTCGCCGCGCACCAGCAGGAACGTGGGCGCCGCGGCGGGCCCGGCCTCATCCAGGCCGCGCGCCTTCGGCCCCGGGGGCGGACCGGCCTGCTCGCGGTCGGCCAGCCGCTTCCGGAGCGCCTCGGCCTCGCCGCCGCTGGCGGCCTCGGCCGCGGCCCGGAGCCGCTCGCTCCCGGCCTTCCAGGCGGCGACGGCGGCGGCGTGCTCCGCCTGCGCCTCCGGAGTCTGCACGGGGAAGTCGTCGCGGAACCGGGCGGGGCTGAAGAACGCCTGGAGTGCGAAGAAGTCGGTCTGGGGGATCGGGTCAAACTTGTGGTCGTGGCAGCGGGCGCAGCCGATCGTCAGGCCGAGCACCGCCAGCGCGGTCGTCTCGGTGATGTCGTTCAGGGCGTTCTGCCGGCGCAAGCCCTGGTCGTTCAGGTCGACCATGTCGGGATAGCAGCGGTTGAAGCCGGTCGCGATGAACGCCTCGGAGTCGCCCGGGGCGATCTCGTCGCCGGCGAGCTGGAGGGCGAGGAACCGGTCGGCCGGCAGGTCGGCGTTGGCGGCGCGAACAACCCAGTCGCGATATCGCCAGGCGTCGGGCCGCGCCTCGTCAAACTCGAAGCCGTCGGTGTCCGCGTAGCGGGCCAGATCCAGCCAGTGCTGCGCCCGGCGCTCGCCGAAGTGGGGCGAGGCCAGCAGCCGATCGACCAGCCGCTCGTAGGCCTCGGGCCGGTCGTCCGCGTCGAACGCCGCGACCGCCTCGGGGGTCGGCGGCAGTCCGGTCAGGTCGAACGTGAGCCGACGGATCAGGGTGGCCCGGCCCGCCTCGGGCGAGGGCGTCAGGCCGGCCGCCTCCAGGCTCGCGAGCACGAACCGATCGATCGGATTGCGGGCCCAGTCCGGGTGTCGCACGGCCGGCAGGTCGGGCCGGCCTGGCGGCACGAAGGCCCAGTGCGTCGGCCCGTCGGCCCGCGCGAGGGCCCCGGTCGCCAGCAGGGCGACGATCAGGGCCAGGCCGGGGCGGGAGCGACGGACGGGCATGGGGGCGACTCTTGATCGGGGCCGGCGGTGGGTGGCGGTCCGGGGTCAGGCGAGGATCGAGGTGACGACCTTGCCCGAGGTCTCGGTGAGCCGCTCCTCGCGGCCGTTGTGCGGGAAGGTGAGCTGGGTGTGGTCGAGGCCGAGCAGGTGCAGGAGGGTGGCGTGAAGATCGTGGACGTGCACGCGGTCGACCTCGGCGCGGAGGCCGACGGCGTCGGTGGCGCCATGGATCGTGCCGCCCTTGATGCCGGCCCCGGCGAGCCAGACGCTGAAGCCGTGCGGGTTGTGGTCGCGCCCCTTGCCCTGCTCGGACATCGGCATGCGCCCGAACTCGCCGGCCCAGACGACGAGCGTGTCGTCCATCAGGCCGCGGCGCCGCAGGTCCTTGAGCAACCCGGCCACGGGGCGGTCGGTGCGGGCGCACATGGCGGCGTGGTTGGTCTCGACGTCCTCGTGGGCGTCCCAGCCGTTGACGTCGCCCGAGTAGAGCTGAACCACCCGCACCCCGCGCTCGACCAGGCGGCGGGCCAGCAGGCAGCGGGTGCCGAACTCCGCCGTGCGGGCGTCGTCCAGGCCGTACAGGGCCTTCGTCTCGGCCGTCTCGCCGGCCAGATCGACCGCCTCGGGCGCGGCGCTCTGCATGCGGTAGGCGAGCTCGTAGGCGCGAATTCGCGCCTCCAGCTCGGTGTCGGGCCCGCGACGGTCGAGGTGCCGCGCGTTCAGGCGGCCGACCAGGTCGAGCACGCGGCGGTCCTCGCCGCCGTCGGCCGAGGCGCCCGCGGCCCGCAGGTCGAGGATCGGGCTCGGACCCGAACGGAGCACGGTGCCCTGGTAGCTGGCCGGCAGGTAGCCCGCGCCATAGGCCGGCGGGCCGCCCTTGATGCCGCCCTTCGGGTCGGGCAGCACGACGAATGCCGGCAGGTCGGCGTCCTCGGTGCCCAGTCCGTACGAGACCCAGCTGCCCAGGCTGGGCCGGCCCATCAGGATCGAGCCGGTGTTCATCTGGTAGACGGCCTGCGGGTGGTTCACGCTGTCAGCCCAGCACGAGCGGACGACCGCCAGCTCGTCGGCCACCTCGCGGAGCGCCGGCAGGAAGTCGGAGATCGGGATCCCGCTCTGGCCGCAGGGCTGGAACGTCCGCTTCGTCCCGAGCAAGGGGTTCTGCGCCACCTTGCGGCGGGTGGCCACCGGGCCGAAGCTCTCGGGCAGCGGCTGGCCGTGCAGGCGCTGGAGATCGGGCTTAGGGTCGAGCAGGTCGACGTGGCTGGGCCCGCCATGCATGAACAGGACGATCACCCGCTTCGCCTTCGCCGGGAAGTGCGGGGGCCTCGGCGCCAGCGGATCGGTCGGATCGCCCGGGACCGGACTCGCCCCGGCGCGCGGGTGCCCGAGCATGGCCGCCAGGGCGACCAGGCCGAAGCCTGACCCGGTGCGGGCGAGGAATTCCCGGCGGCTGGGCTCGGGCTCGGGCATGACGACCTCCGGCGGGCGGGTCAGACGTCGGCGTGGTCGCGGAAGAACTCGACCATGGCCGCCTTGCGGGCGGTGGTGATCGAGTCGCTCAGGCGCCTGCGGTCGAGCTCGGTCATGGGGGTGAACTGGCGAGCGAGGGTCGCGTTCTGTTCCAGGAACTCGGGCTTCGGCATCCCGCAGCTCGCCAGGCTGATCGGCAGCGACAGGGCGTACTGGAGGAGCTTCTCGATCGGCGCGGTGTCCTTGAGCTGGTCCTGGCCGAAGACCTTCATGGCGATCACGCCCATGCCCTTGCGGACGGCGATCGGCAGCGCCTTCGCCTCGAAGCCGCCGGCGGCCATGGGTGTGGCCTTCATGCCGCCGGGCTGGTCGGCCATCCGGGCCAGCGCGGCGTTCAGGGCCATCTGGGTGCAGTCGAAGTCGTGGCGATCGAGCGCCAGGGCCAGGGCCTCGGGGTCGGCGTGGCAGGTGATGCCGATGGCGCGGGTGACCTTCTGGTCGCGGGCCTCGTAGAGCGCCTTGAGCACGCCGTCGGGCTGCTCGACCTTCGCCAGGTCGGCCGGCCCGCTCAGGGCGTGGATGTGGAGCACGTCGAGCCGGTCGGTCTGGAGCCGTTTCAGGCTTTTCTCGATCTGGCGGCGGGCGTCGTCGGCGGTGCGGGCCGAGAGCTTGGTGGCCAGCACGACGCGGTCGCGGTGCTGCGGCATCAGCTTGCCGATCCGCTCCTCGCTCCTGCCGTCGCCGTAGGAGTGCGCGGTGTCGATGTAGGTGATGCCCAGCTCGAAGGCCCGCGTCAGCGCCGCCAGGGCCTGGTCCTCCTGCTCGTACATCAGGAACCGGCTGCCGGAGCCGAACCCGAGGATCGGCACCGTGATCCCGGTCTTGCCCAGCGCCCGGGTCGGCAGCCTCGCCGGCGGGTCCTCTGCCCGCACCGATCCACCCGCCAGCAGCGCCGCACCGGCGGCCGCGCCGAGGAAGTTGCGACGCGAGAGCGATTGCATCGGGACGACTCCGGGGTGCACGGGTGGCGGCGAGGGGTCGACGGCCGGCGGGGCGGGTCAGGAGGCAGCGTAACCGGGAGTGCGGCGCGCCGCGAGGATCGACCGTCCGGCGTGGCTCAGGTCAGCTCAGCTCGGAGAGCGGCCCGGCGCCGCAGAAGTCGGGGTTGCCGAAGCGGTCGATCCGGTGCCCGAAGCCGTGGGCCAGCGACATGAGGAGTCGGTTGTGCGGCACCTTGGGCAGCTTCAGCGAGCGGCCCATGCGGAAGTCGAGGCCGTTGCCGACCAGGACGAACGGGATGTCGTCGAGGGTGTGTGAGTTGCC
>CAZUZD010000077.1:0-21832 GCA_964624465.1 uncultured Isosphaeraceae bacterium | reverse complement strand
CGAGGCCGCGTGACACAGCCCAACAGACAGTCGGGTTCAGCGAGAAGTCTCGAAAAATGAAATGGAAGTGAAATCTTTCGCCTCCTCCTCGTATTTTTCTTCTCCTGATGGAATCAGAGTTTACGGCGAATGCCGGCGAGCTGCTTTTCGCGTTCTCCTCAATTGCAGATCGTCCGCGATGGTCGCGGGGATCGACATGGGAGAGACACGATGAGCAGTTCGAGTCAGTCCGAGAAAGAGCAGTTTCGCCGCGCGGTCGCCCTGTTCGGGGTGTTGATGATGGCCCACGAGAGCGGCAACCGCCGGGCGATGGCCCGCTGCGGCCGCGCCCTGCTTGAGATGGGCTGGGATGTCCGCCGCCAGGACGATGTCTCTGATGACAAGGTCGACGGTGCCCGGATGTCGGCCGCCGAGTTCGACCGCGCGGCCTACGCGGTCGTCGTCGCCCTCGTCCGTGAGGGTCACGAGTTCCTCACGATGGACGACGTGGCCGCCAGGATGGGCGAGGTGCCCGAGGGCATCGATCGCCGCCGGCTCGGCAACGTGATGCGGCGGGCCCGCAGTGCGGGGCTGATCAGTCCCGTCGATCTGGCCCGGTCCCGTCGGTCGGGGCTGCACGCCCACGGCTTGACGGTCTGGGCGGTCGTGCCGCCGGCGGCTGGCCCGGACCTGAGCAACACCGACGAGGGCGACGTGAGCCCTGATCGCCCGGCCACGCCGTCGCGCACCGAGCCGTCCACCAACTGAGGCAGACACCATGATCCGATTCAGCCCGCTCGACCACAGCGGGGACGGTCATCGTCTGTCCCCGCCGATCACCGACCCGGCCGACCTGCCCGAGGGCGCGGCCCCGTGCTACACGAGGCAGAGCCTCGCCGCGTTCATGCAAATCTCGCTGCGGTCGCTCGACCGCGCCGCCGCCCTGGGGCTGCTGCCCCGTCCCGATCTGGTGGTGGGCCGGAGCCCGCGCTGGTCGCCCGCCACGGTGGCCGGCTGGATGCGGACCCGCCCCCGGCTGCCCGGCCGCAGCACGTCTGCCCCGCTGATCGTGTTCGCCGCGTTCGACGTGCGCGTCCTGGCGCTGGTGCTGGTGGCCGTCGTGATCGCCTACGTCGCCAGCCGCACGGGGAAGGGGGCCCAGCATGGCTGACCCCCTGGACGTGATCGTGAGCCGGTTGCAGGCCCGGGGGTTCGACCCCCGGCCGACCGGCCACGCCACTTACGAGGCCCGCTGTCCCGTTCACAACGGGGATCGTCGCAACTTGTCGGTCGGCGTGGGCAGCACGGGCGCGGTGGTTCTGCATTGTCACCACGTCGACGAGTCGGGCACCACGACCTGCACGGCCGGCGCGATCGTGGAGGTGCTGGGGCTGACGCTGGGCGACCTGTGGCCCGAGGGGTCGCAGGACCGTCGCCAGGCCCCGGACGCCGGCCGCAAGGCCCCGAAGGTCTACGCGACGCTGGAGGCGGCCCTGGGGGCGGTGGCGTTCCATCTCAAGCCGACGAGGACCACGTCCTGGACGTACCGCGACCCCGCCGGCACCGTCGTCATGGCCGTGGGCCGGTTCGACACCACCGACGGCAAGACGTTCCGCCCGCTGCGCCGGGTGGCCGACGGCTGGCAACTCGGTGATCCCCCCGGCCGGCTGCCGCTCTACGGCCTGGACCGGCTCGCGGCCGAGCCCGACGAGGCGGTGCTGGTCTGCGAGGGCGAGAAGTGCGCCGACGCCTTGATCCCGTTCGGGTACGTCGCCACCACGTCGAGCCACGGGGCGCAGGCCGCCGGCAAGAGCGACTGGACCCCGCTGGCCGGCCGCCGGGTCGTGATCCTGCCCGACGCCGATGCGCCCGGCGAGGGGTACTGCCGCACGGTCCTGGGGGAGCTGGCCCGGCTCGACCCTCGGCCCGTCGTCAAGGTCGTGCGGCTGCCCGACCTGGGCGACGGCGAGGACGTGGCCGACTGGCTGCCCCGCGTCGTCGGCGATCGGGTCGAGAACCACGCGATCGAGCGCGTCCGGTCCAGCCTGCGGACCCTGATCCTGGCGGCCCCCCGGGTCGATCTGGACGAGGCCGCCGTCGAAGTGCCCCGGCCGGCCGCCAGCCCGAAATCCGCCGAGCCGCTCCCCGACGCCCCGCTGCCCGAGTGGCCGGCCCCGCCCGAGCCCGAGGCGTTCCACGGCCTGGCCGGCGAGGCGATCCGGCTGATCGAGCCGCACAGCGAGGCCGACCCCGCCGGGCTGCTGCTGCAACTCCTGATCGGGTTCGGCTCCGCCGTCGGGCCCGGGTTGACGGTTCTGGCCGACGGGCACCGGCACCCGCCCGTCGAGTTCGGCGTCTGCGTGGGCGACACCAGCCGCGCCCGCAAGGGCACGTCCTGGCGCCGGGTCCGGGCGGTCCTGAACCACGTTGACGCCGACTGGGCCGACACGAAGGTGATCAACGGCCTGTCCTCGGGCGAGGGGCTGATCAACGAGATCCGCGACCCCGGGGACGATGAGGATGATGGTGGCGTGATCGACAAGCGGCTGCTGGTGGTGGAGGGCGAGTTCGGCAACGTCCTGCGGATGCTGGCCCGGGAGGGCAACAGCCTCTCCGGTATCTTGCGGCTCGCCTGGGACACCGACACCCTGCGGACCTTGACGAAGAACAACCCGATCCGGGCGACCCGTCCGCACGTCAGTGTGATCGGGCACGTCACGATCGAGGAGCTGTCCCGCTACCTGTCGAACGTCGAGATCTTCAACGGCCTCGGCAACCGGGTGCTCTGGGTGGCCGTGCGCCGCTCCAAGCGGCTGCCGTTCGGTGGCGACGTTCCGGCGCTGGAGCTGGCCAGGATCGGCCGGCGGCTGGCCGGGGCGGCGCAGGCGGCCCGCCAGATCGGGGACATGGGCTGGACCGAGGCCGCCCGCCGGCTCTGGGAATCGAGCTACACGACGCTGACCGACGACCGGCCCGGCCTCTGGGGCGCGATCACCAGCCGCGCCGAGGCGCACGTCCTGCGGCTGGCCCTGATCTACGCGGCCCTGGACGGCGTGGGCGAGATCACCGACACGCACGTCCGGGCGGCCCTGGCCCTGTGGCGGTACTGCGACCGCAGCACCCGGTTCCTGTTCGGCGGGTCGCTGGGGGATCGGGACGCCGACGCGATCCTGGCGGCGCTGCGCGAGCAGCCCGAGGGGCTGACCCGCAGCAAGATCCGCGACACGGTCTTCGCGCGGAACAAGTCGGCCGAGGACGTGGCCCGCGCCCTGGCCCTGCTGCAACGCTACGGCCTCGCCTGGCACGACACCGTCGAGACGGCCGGCCGGTCTGCGGAGCGGTGGCACGCCTACGCGATTGACGCGAGAAACGCCGGACCCTCGGCCGCCTGATCCCTTCCCGCGTTTCAGGCGTCAATCGCGTACAGCGTCCCCGCTGCACGAACCACGTCCCCGCCCGCGATCGTCGCGGCGCGGCCGGGGAACGTCCATCCTGACCCGCGACACGACCGAGGACCCGACCATGATCCGCATGAACCTGATCGAAGCGATTGACCAGTACGAGACGGCCCTGGCGGCTGCTGGCCAGACATCGACGTGCATGATGAGCAGCGTGCCGCCGGCCCTGCGGGAAGCGGCGGGCGACCTGATCAACGTGATGGTCAACCTGCACTCGCGCAGCGTGGACGAAGGGTACGAGCACAACGGCAAGGTCTACTCGTTCACGATCAGCGAGGACGGCCAGTCGGCGGTCGTGGCCCTGCGCTCGGTGCGCAACGCCCGCGACGTGGCCGAGCTGGACTCGCTGTACGGGCATGTCCCCGATCACCGGCCCGGCGAGATCTGCCCGGCGATCCTCGTCCCGCCGGACCTGGACCGCGACCCCGCGTTCCGCGCCGAGATGGCCGCCCGGTATCGCGCGAGCGGCGGCGACTGCTGACCGTCACCCCGGTTGACCTATCGACACGCGCGGAAGTGAGTGGCATATTCGGGGCTCGGATGGGCGGGGTGCTGGTAACACCCCGCCCACCCTTGTCCGCCCCCTGGTACAAGCAGAGGACAGACCGATGGCATCCTATCGCAAGCGTGGGGCGACGTGGTACGTCCGCTACCGCGACGAGCACGGCAAGCAGCTTGAAGTGAAGGCCGGCCCGGATCAGGGCATGGCCCGGCGCATCGGCGCCGAACTGGAAAGCCGGGTGCAGGCGATCAAGGCCGGCGCGATCGACCCGAGGGAATCGATCTGGGCCGAGGCCGAGCGCACGCCGCTGACCGACCACGTCGCGGCCTGGCACGCCTCGTTGGTGGCCAAGGGGTCGAGCCCCAGTTACGCCGACCTCTCCCGCGACCGGGTGCTGCGGCTGATCGAGCTGGCTCGCATCTTCCGGATCAGCCACCTCAGCATCTCGACCGTGCAGGCCGGCTTGAAGGTCGTCCGGTCGATGCCCGGCCGCTGCGGCAACGCCACGCTCTCGGATCGCAGCGTGTTCCACCACGTCCGCGCCATCAAGATGTTCTCGAAGTGGCTGTGGTGCGACGGCCGCCAGCGCGAGGACGCCCTGGTCCACCTCTCGCCCCCGAAGGTCGTCAACAAGCGCGAGCGCCGGGCCCTGACGATCGACGAGGCGACGGCCCTGATCACCACGGCACGGACCCGCCCCGTCGTCCACAGCCTCTCCGGCGAGGACCGCTCGGTGCTGTACGCGCTCGCCCTCGGCACCGGGTTCCGCGCCAACGAGATCCGGAACCTGACCCCCGAGGACTGCGACCTGGACGCCAGCCCGCCGACCGTCCGCTGCCGCGCCGCCTATGCCAAGAACCGCACGCAGGCGATCCAGCCGATCCGCACCGACCTGGCGGACCTGCTGCGGCCCTGGCTGGCCTCACGGCCGCCCCGTCGGCGCATCTTCGGGAACCTGACCGACAAGATGGCCGACACGATCCGCGAAGATCTGGCGGCCGCAGGCGTCGAAGATGCTGAGGAGTTCGATTTTCACTGCCTGCGGCACTCCTACGTCAGCCATCTCATCCAATCGGGGGTCAGCGTGAAGGTCGCACAGGTGCTCGCCCGCCATGCCGACCCGGCCATGACGCTCGGGGTCTACACCCACGTCCAGTCCTTCGACCTGTCGCGGGGGCTGGAGGGCGTCCCCGCGCTGGGGATCGCCCCGGCCGCCACGGTCGTGGTCACCGGCACGCACGGCCCGACGCTTGCCCACACCCTGCCCACACCCCGTGTCTCTGGCGGTCGCCCCGGGACGCTGCGGACCGTGAAAATCCCGGGGAAAACAGCGTCCCATAGCGTCCCATCGAGACATATTGACCGGACTACGGAACCGAAGGTTAGTGGTTCGAATCCACTCGGGTGTACTGCTCCTAAGTCTCGCCGAATCCTGGGTTTCGGATACCTGCCCCGCCGGGCAGTGCGGCACTCCAAACGCTCGTGAAGCCGGTACCGTACCGGATTCGGAGGTTTGTCCGTGCCTGCATCCCAACCCAAGACCCCCGCGTACCGGCTGTTCCGGCCCAAAGGGCTGGCGGTGGTCACGCTCAACGGGCGTGACGTCTACCTCGGGAAATATGGCTCACCCGAGAGTCGGGCCGAGTACGATCGGCTCATCGCCCAGTGGCTGGCCAACGGTCGGCAGCTGCCCGTCGCCGTCGAGCGACGCGACCTGACGATCAACGAGCTGATCCTGGCGTACCTCCGCTTCGCGGATGGGTACTACCTCAAGAACGGGCAGCCCACCAAGGAGCCGGTCAACATCCGGCTCGCCATGAGGCCCCTGCGCCAGCTCTACGGCCACACGCCCGCCCGGGACTTCGGCCCGCTGGCCCTCAAAACGGTGCGCGAGGCGTTCCTCGCGGCCGACCTGTGCCGCGGCGAGGTCAACAAGCGGGTCCGGCACATCCAGCGGGCCTTCAAGTGGGCCGTCGCCGAGGAGCTCGTGCCTCCGTCGACCCACCACCGCCTCCAGGCCGTCACCGGGCTGCGGCGGGGCCGCTCGGCCGCCCGCGAGTCCGAGCCCGTCAAGCCGGTGCCCGAGGCGTTCGTTGACGCCATCCAGCCGTACGTCTCGCGGCAGGTCTGGGCCATGATCGAGCTCCAGCGGCTCACCGGCATGCGGCCCGGCGAGGTCTGCATCATGCGGACGGCCGACCTGGAGACCGGCGGGGCCATCTGGTGCTACCGGCCGACGACGCACAAGACCGAGCACCACGGCCACGAGCGCCGGGTGTACCTGGGCCCCCAGGCTCAGGCGGTGCTGCGCCCCTGGCTCCGGGCCGACCTGTCCGCCTTCCTGTTCGCTCCGGCCGAGGCCGAGGCCGAGCGTTCGGCCCTGCGGCGCCAGCAGCGGAAGACCCCGGTGCAGCCCTCGCAGCAGAACCGGGCGAAGCCGCGACGGGCCAAGCCCCCGGGGGCGTCGTACACGGTGGATTCGTACCGCCGCGCGATCGAGTACGGGATCCGCAAGGCGAACCAGATCCGGGCCGAGCGCGGCGAGCCCGAGGTGCCGCACTGGCACCCGCACCAGCTGCGGCACAACGCCGCCACCCGCCTGCGGCGCGAGATCGGCCTGGACGCCGCCCGCGCCGTGCTGGGCCACGCCTCGGCGGATGTCACCGAGATCTACGCCGAGCGCGACGCGGCCGTAGCGGTGCACGCCATGTCGGCCCTGGGCTGAGCCCGGCGCAGGCGATCCGGGTCGATCGGCCGCGGCGGCGGTCGGCCCGGGTCCGACCTCCCGAGTCCGGATCTGGCAATCCTGGAGGAATCCGGGCTGCGGGAGTTGCGGCCGGTTGCAGGACCTGCGCTAGAGTGGCGAACCGCGTCGGACCAGAACGTCCGCGCGGAGGGCCACCGACCGTGATCGACACGCTGACCGAGTCCGTGCTGACGTTCTCCCAGGCCGCCGACGAGCTGCCCCGCCGGCGCCGGGGTCGCAAGACCCATGTCTCGACCCTGTACCGATGGGCGACCGCCGGGTGCCGGGGCGTGGTGCTCGAGACCATCCAGATCGGCGGCAGCCGCTGCACGAGCCGCGAGGCGCTGCAGCGCTTCTTCGAGCGGCTCTCGGTACCGCCGGGTCCGGCAAGCTCGACGCTGGTGCCTGCGTCGGTGCCGCGGACCCTGGTCCTGCGCTCGGAGGCCCGGCGGCTCCAGGACTCGGAGCGGGCGGCCCGCGAGCTCGAGGCGATGGGCGCCTGAGCGCCGGCGAGTCGGGACCGGGCCCGGGGCGGTCGGCGGCCGACCCCGAGCCCTGGACCCGGGCCCAGCCCCGCGACGGCGACCGCGGGGCCGGGTCGCGTCCCGGGTCACTCGGGTCGGACCTGCTCGACGGCCCAGCGGTCGCCGTCGCGGGCGACCAGCACGATCACGGTCGCGGTCGCCGGCTTGCCGCGGACGGTGCCCGTGGCGCGGAAGACGTGCTCGGCCATGATCCGGCCGTCCCGGCGCGCATCGCGGGCCGACACGTGCTCGGCCGGGCTCCTCAGCGCCGGCCGGCCCTTGACGAAGTCGCGGAGGCTCTCCAGCCCCATCAGCGACTTGAACTCGGCGGTGGTCGCCTCCCAGGCCGGCTCGATCTGACCGGCGCGGAGCCGGTCGAGGAACTGGGTGGCCGCCTCGCGCCCACCCGCCTCGGTGGCCGGGTCGGCACCTCGACCGCAGCCGACCAGGGCGCAGAGGGCCAGAAGGATCGTGGCCACGCCCGGGCGCAGGAGGACCACCCGAACGGGCCGGGGTTCGAGCTCAGTACGCATCGGCGCTGATGACCTCATTGCCGGCCCGGGTGCCGAGGGCGCGCCAGACGCGCTGATCGACCGTGTTCCGGACGAATCGGACCGAGCCGTCGAGCATCAGCGCCGAGACCCCGCCCGGGTGGAAGCTCCGCGAGGTGATGGCGGCATAGGTCGGCAGGGTGATCGACTCGCCGTCGCGCATCGAGGTCAGGTCGATGTCCTCCTGGACCCCGCCGACCAGCGCCGTCACCCGGGTGTTGGGCGCGAAGGTGGTGGTGATGCCCACCTCGTGCACGTCCCCCTCGACCCACTCGGTGTGCCCGTTGCGGTCGAAGGTGCCGCCGAGGTACGAGCCGATCCCCCCGGGCCCGACCGGCGGCAGCACGCCCGGCTCGGCCGGCAGTCGCGAGTCCCAGTAGTTCGCCTGGTAGGCCTTGTTCTCCGCCAGGCCCAGGGTGTTCGAGAGGCCGTCGGAGATCGACGCGGAGGAGAACGCCTGGTTGGGCACGAAGGCGCCGTCGCCGCCCTGGCCGCTGACCGGGTCGTAGATGAACCAGGTGCCCTCGTTGAAGCCGTAGTTGCTGGGGTAGTAGTTCAGCGTCGGCGTGGGGCGGATCCGGTCGTTGACCTCGCTGGGGCACATGTAGCTCGCCACCCGCGTGGAGGCGACGGTCGGGCTGGAGGTGAACTCGAAGTCCCGGTCCCAGTTGATCGCGTTGAACAGGGCCGACTGCTCCAGGTGGGGCAGGAGCCGGGTCAGGCCCGACCAGGGCTGCGAGGTGCGGCCCCTGGGCAGCACGACGACCGGCGGGAAGGTGTTGTTCACGCCGTGGTAACTGTGCAGCGCCAGCCCGATCTGCTTCAGGTTGTTCGAGCACTGGGCCCGGCGAGCGGCCTCGCGGGCACTCTGCACGGCGGGCAGCAGCAGGCCGATCAGGGTGCCGATGATCGCGATCACGACCAGCAGCTCGATCAGGGTGAAGCCGGGGCGGTGACCGGTCCGGGACTGGGCTGGTGGCATGTTCGGGGGCTCCAGCGGGGGGCGAGGCGGCCCGAGGCAACAGCAAGGGCCACTCGGTGGGAGGCTACCCGGGCCAGGGCCCAGCCGTCGCCGGCAACTCGATGAGTTCTCTCTCATCAATCGTGGCCGGCTGCAGGCGCCAGCCGGCCCGGGGCGGCGGGCAGGCGGACCCGGAACCGGGTGCCCACGCCCGGCCGGCTCTCGACCTCGACCTGGCCGTCGTGGCGTTCGACGACGGCGCGGACGATGCTCAGCCCCAGACCGGCCCCGCCGGTGCGACGGCACCGCGACGGATCGGCGCGGAAGAACCGGTCGAAGATCCGGGGCAGGACCTCGGGCGCGATCCCGACGCCCGTGTCGAGGATCTCCACGACGGCCCACGGGCCGTCGATCCCACCCCGGACCCGGACCCCGCCGCCGGGTGTCGTGTACTGCACGGCGTTGTCGAGCAGGTTGTCGAAGACCTGGCGCAGCGCCTCGGCGTCACCCATCACGACCATCGGGTCCAGGGCATCGCCCTCGAGATCGAGCGCGATCCCGGCGGCCTGGGCGGCGTCGCGGGCGGCGGCCACCGAAGTGCCCACCAATCGATCGAGCCGGACCGGCCGAGGACCGCCGGTGGCGCCGGCGTCCTCGCGCGAGAGCGTCAGCAGGCGGTCGGCCAGTCGGCCCAGTCGGCCCGCCTCCTCGACGACGCTCCGGAGGGTCTCCGCGTACTCCTCGGGCGTCCGGGCCTTCAGCAGGCAGACCTCGGCCTCGGTGCGAATCGTGGCCACCGGGGTTCGCAGCTCGTGGGCCGCGTCCGCGGTGAACCGGCGGGCGGCGGCAAACCCGCGGTCGATCCGGTCGAGCATGGCGTTGAGCGTGGTCGCCAGCCGGCCCAGCTCGTCACCGGGGTGGCCGACGACCAGGCGCCGGTCGAGGCTCTCGGCCGTGATCTGCCGGGCCGCCTCGGTCATGCGGCCGATGGGCGCCAGCGACGAGCTGGCGAGCCCGTAGCCGCCGGCGGTGGCGGCCAGCAGGCCCAGCGGCAGGATGGCCCAGAGCACCCGCCGCAGTTCGGCCTGCTCGGCCTGCCAGGGGGACATTGAGGTGGCGATCCTCAGGACGCAAGGCCCCGTCGGCGTCCCAACCCGCCCGGAGACCAGGCGGCAGGCCCCGAGCGGCCCAAGCTCCAGGCTGGCGTGCTGCACGGCCCCCGTCCCCGTCGGCCCATCCGGGGCGCGCGGCAGCGAATGGCCCGCGAGCCGGGGGCTCTCGGCCAGGACCTGGTCCGGGCCGGCCTCGACGCGGAGCAGGTATGCCTCGTGGAAGGCTGCCGGGCCGCTGGCCAGCTCGGCGGCGGGCCGTCCGCCGGCCAGGGCCTCGGCTGCCTCGCGGAACTCGAAGTCGAGGCTGGCGTCGACCCGGGCCAGCGAGGCGCGGGCCATCAGCAGGCAGACGGCGACGCCCAGGCCCAGCAGGGTCAGCATCAGCACGCCGCCGTACCAGAGCGTCAGCCGGGCGCGGATGCTGGTTCGGATCATCATCGCTCAGCCCCGGAACTCGTAGCCGACCCCGCGCACGGTGCGGATCTGGCCCGGGGCCCCGGCCCGCTCGAGCTTCCGGCGCAGGTAGTTGACGTAGACGTCGATCACGTTGGTCAGCCCCGCGTTCGGGTCGTCCCAGACGTCCCGGGCCAGCTCCTCGCGGGCCACCACGCGGCCGGCCCGGCCCAGGAAGTACTCCAGCAGCTGAGACTCGCGCGGGGTCAGCTCGACCTGAGTCGGCCCGCACCGCAGCCGCTGCGCCCGGCGGTCGAGCTCGAGCTCGCCCAGACGGAGGGGCGCCGACTCCGCGGTGGCGGCGCGCCGCAGGCAGGCGCGGACCCTGGCCTCCAGCTCGCTCCAGGCGAACGGCTTGGCCAGGTAATCGTCGGCGCCGGCGTCCAGGCCCGCGACCCGATCGTCGGTCTCGCCCCGCGCCGAGAGCATGAGCACGGGGGCCCCGCGCCCGGACGCCCTGAGCCGGGCCAGCAGCTCGAGGCCCTCGAGCCCCGGCAGCATCCGGTCGAGGATCAGGAGCTCGAAGGCGCCGTCCCGCGCCAGCTCGAGGCCCTCCAGGCCGTCGGCGGCGGTCGCCACCTCGTAACCGGCCGCGGCCAGGCCGGCGGCCAGGGCCCGCCGGAGCTTCGCCTCATCCTCGACGATCAGGATCCTGGTCATGGCACCGGGACGGCCGATGGGTTCGTCGGCGAGCGAAGGGCCGCCGACCCACCATAGCCCCGGCCGGCGGCCTGGGGAAGCCACGGCCTGCGGCGGGACCATGCCCGGGAGTTCGGCCGTCGCCGGAGGCCGCGCCAGTCGGCCAGCCTGATGGTCCCCGTGGAAGCTCGATCGCGGCTGCAACCGTTCCGGGCTTCACTCCGAGCCCACGCCGCTCGCCGCAATGGGATAAGGTCACGCAGCCGTTCCCCGATGCAGCTTCCCGTGGTCCCGCCTCGGACGCGACGACCACGCCCGCCAGCCCGAACCGGACGGGGGTGGGGGCGTGCCGACCCGGCATCGCACGCCGACATGCGACTGCCGCAGGAGAGGTCTGTTGCCCTGAAGCCGGAGCGATCGGCGAGCCGAATTTGGAACGGACTTTCCAAATTCACCGCATGTCATCACAATGCGTTGATGTGCATTGGCGAACGCGTCGTCCCGGGATTTCGCCCGTCAACGTCTCGCGAGCTGGCCTCGGCGGGGCGACGGCCGGTTGCGTGCTCGGGCTGGCCGATCGATACCGGCCCGGAGGCCGAGGCATCGTGCGGCCCTGTGAGCTTCCTGCCATGTCCTCGGCCAGCTCGAGTGGTCCTCGGGTGCCGCCGGAGCCGGCCATCGAGTCGGCATGGTTCACGACGCGGCGCCGAACCAGGCCCACTCCGGCCGCAGGAGCGGCTCCCGGCCAGTGACCTGACCTGCAGTGCCTCCGACCGGGACGGGGGCGGCCTTCGCCTGATCACGATCACACGCCGCTTCAGCGTCGGATCGGTCTTCCCGGATCCGGGGCCGCGAGCTCCCGGGGTCCGTGGCGACCCCAGACGAGAACGGGGCCGCTCCGGCCCGGTGCGGGTCGTCGGGCTCGGACACGGGCTCGGGAGCCGGTGGCTCTCCGTGGTCTGGTCGGTCGGTCTGGGCTCCGGCACTTTCGCTTGCCGCCTTGCCGGGCCCCCTGGCGCCGCGAGGGCCCAGGGGCACCGAGAGTCCCGCACTCGCAGGACCCGGGAAGTCCCGGCAGCATGAGGGTCGTGACCCTCCGGCCCGGGCACGAGACCGGCGCAGCGGCATCCGGGAGTCCCTGAGGTCATCGGCTGTCGACCGACCCCCGTGCCGCGAGACTGGCCGCCGATCGCCGTCCGGTCCATCCGGTCGACCGCGTGCTCCGATGGATCCCGGGCGGAAAATCTGCTCCCGCGGGCCCGCGCAGCCAACCATGTCGCTGAAGTGACCCGGGTACCGGGGACGCGGGTCGCGAGTTCCCAGTCGCTGTCGCGAGGACCGCGGCCGGCGGTCGAGAGCGAGCGTTGCCGGGCCAGGAGCGCCTCAAAGCGACGGAGCGCTCGAACCGCGACCCGAGCTGCCGGATCGATTCTGGTCATGCATGCGTGAAATCGCTCAGATAGGCCACTGATCCGGATTCCAGAAAAAAGGCGCGAACAATCTGGCCGCCCGAGCGTCATACCCTGCGTCGCCGACGTTACTCAACGTTCGAACCTCGGCTTCCTCCTGACATCGGGCGTCAGGACCCGGCTGCCGGCCGGGGTGTACGGGTCGCGTCCTGGCGGGCGGGCCCGATCGGCCAAGTCGGCTTCGGACAGGGTGCCCCTCCCGGGACATGACCTGTCTTCCTCCAGAAGTCGATGCGGTCGACATCAGTCTCTGGATCACCGAGGGCCCTCGAGCAGGCGGTCGCCTGCCGCCCGAAGCCGATCCACGACGACTGCCCAGCAACTCCTGACCGCCGGAGTCGCTGACTGACGCTTCGCTGGGATGTCCTGCCCGGCGAGACACGACCTCGGAACCACTCGATCGAGCCGCTGACCCGATTTGCTGCCACTTCGCGGGGGTCACCGCAGCCTCGAAACCGAGCCGGGGGGTCGAATTCAGTGGTGCCTGACGACCGGCACCGTGCAGTTTTCGTGTCCCCGGAGATGTGCGCGCGATGCCGTTCTCTCACCAGACACCCGGCCCCCGGCCGGGCCATGCCGGTTCCGCTGCGAATCCGGCCCCGGAGTGCCAGACCGCGCCGGCGAGCGCGGCGGCAGCCTCCGGCCCAGCACCGGCTCACTCCGGCCTGAGCCCGTCCCACGACGGGCCGATGACCCCGATGCAGCTGCTCCGGCAGCGGCTCGAAGACCAGGGGATCGGCACCACCCCGATCCCCGGTGGGTTCCGCTCCACCTGCCCGAATCACCTGGGCGACCGGGAGAACTTCGAGGCGATCGAGGTGGACGAGCGGCGTTCTCTGGCCTCGGGTGGCCGGATGCCCGTGGGTGCGGTCCTGATCTACTGCCACGCATACGGCGGCCCACCCGGCGCCGGCGGCTGCACCAACGCCGCCCTCCTCGAGGCCCTCGGCCTCGAATTCCGCGACCTGTACCCCCGGGGCGGTGCCCGACGCATCGCCCGGCGCCAGCTCCTGACACCGGCCGCACCGGCCGTCGGCCCGACGCGACCCGAGCTGGACGCCGAGACCCTGGAGCAACTGGCGCAGGATGCCCGCAGCTACGCCGAGGCCCTGACCCCGGAGCTCCTGCAGGAGCTCGCCAAGCTCCTCGGGCTGCCGGTCTCGGCCCTGCAGCGGTTCGGCGTGGGCTGGCGGCCGTACGACGAGCGCCCTGTCCCGTATGGGACCGCCGTCGGCTCCTGCTGGACGATCCCCGAGCACGACGGCCGCGGCCGGATCGTGGGGATCTCGCGCCGCTATCGCAACGGCGAGAAGCGGCACCTCCCGGGTGGCCGGCGGGGCCTGATCCTCGCCGAGGGCTGGCGCGAGCTGCCCGGCCCGATCTACGTGCCCGAGGGGTTCTCCGACACCGCCGCGCTGGTCGCGGCCGGTTACTGCGCCGTCGGTCGGCCCTCGGCGACCGGCGGCCTCGACGAGCTGGCCGAGCTGCTCGCCACCGAGGATCGGCCCATCGTGATCCTGGGCGAGAACGACAAGCACCCCGCCGACGACGATCGCAAGGCCCGCTGGCCGGGTCGCGAGGGTGCCGAGCAGATCTGCAGCGGCCTGGCCGAGCGGCTGGGTCGTTCCGACATCAAGGTCATGCTGCCACCTGACAACCACAAGGACATCCGCGCCTTCCTCGCAGCCGAGGCGCGGGAAGGCCACCGATCATGGCAACCGCGAACACCAAGACAATCCCCGGCCCGGCGCAGGCACCGGCGCGGCCGCGAGCCGGACAGCCCCCCGCCGGTGCCGCGCAGCCCCCCGACCTGCGGGCGCGACTCGTGCCCGTCCCGAAGCTCGAGGCCGACCCGCTCGAGCTCCGGAAGGCGATGGAGCGGCTCGGGCTGATGAGCTCGGCCGACCTGGCCACGGGCGATTACCGCCACGAGTGGCTGATCAAGAACTTGCTCGTGCGGGGCCAGTCCTGCATCCTGGGCGGCCCGTTCAAGACGCTCAAGACCGGCATGCTCATCGACCTGGCCCTGAGCGTCGGCGGTCGCAGGACCGGCGACGAGCCGCCGTGCTTCCTGGGCCGCTTCGAGGCGCCCCAGGAGCCGCTTCCCGTTCTGTTCTTCTGCGCCGAGAGCGGCCTGGCCACGATCCAGGAGACCGCCCTGCGGGTCAGCAGGGCCCGCGGCGTGGATCTCGGGCATGGTGTGGTCCACTGGAGCGTCAAGTTGCCGCGGCCCGGCCAGCAGGACGGCCTCGCCAACCTGGAGCGGGCGGTCAAGGGGACCGGGGCGGGCCTGGTCATCATCGACCCGCTGTACCTCTGCCTGGGGGGCGACGCGAACATCGCCAACCTGGGCGACATCGGCGGCCGGCTGATGGAACTCTCGGCCGCCTGCACCGAGCACGGTGCGACGCTGGTGCTGGCGCACCACGCGCGCAAGAACCGCGAGCTGACCCGGCGGCACGAGCCGCTGGAGCTCGATGAGCTGGCGTTCGCCGGGGTCGCCGAGGTCACCCGGCAGTGGATCCTGGTCTCGCGCCGGTCGCCGTTCGAGCCGGGGACCGGCCGCCACGAGCTGTGGCTGAACGTCGGCGGCTCGGCCGGCGCCAGCGGCCTGTACGCCGCCGACGTCAACGAGGGCCTGCTGCGGGACGACTTCACCGGCCGCACGTGGGAGGTCTCGGTCTCCGACGGCCGCGAGGCCCGGGACCAGGCCGCCGCCGTCCGCCAGCGGGCGAAGCACGAGGTTGCGGAGGAGAAGATCCAGCAGGACATGGCCGTCGTCCTGGAATACCTGGCGACGCCCGGGTGCCTCGAGGGCGACAGCGCCACGAGCATCGCCCAGAACACGCCCCTCTCCCGGCCGCGCACCGAGACCGCCCTGAAGCGGCTCGCCGCCCAGGGGCGGGTCGCGACGACGCGGACCCGCAAGGGAAACAAGATGTTCGACGGGTACCGGCTCGCCGCCCCGCCCGCAGCAGACCCGACCACGCCGACGGATCCGATGACGCCGTAAAGCGAGGACCAGAGAGACCACGGTCCGCTCCAAAACCGGCGGGCCCTGCCATCGGTCCATCAGTCTATCCTCCTTTAGGAGAGACAGACTGATGGACCGATGAGCAGACCGGTTTCGAGGGCTGGCAGGCCACTGGCAGAACCAACCAGAAAACCTCACCAGATTTCGCGGCGAACCACTGGCGCCAGCGCGCAGCGATCCGCCAATGTTCGCGAAGACGGCGGCGCGGTGCGCGCCGCCATCCCGATCGACCTGACGGAGTGAAGCCCACCATGGCGGCCCGCCCCAACACCACCCCCAGCTCCACCCCCACCTCGGCCCTCGCCGCGGCGCGGGGCCGTCCCGCCGCCCCTGCGGCCAGTCCCGCGGACGTCCGGGAGGTTCGCTGGCTCGACCCCAGGGTCACGGAGCTCGAGCTGCACCCGCTCGCCGCGCTGACCCCGCCCATGAACGAGCCCCAGTACCAGGCCTTCCGCGACGAGGTCCGGGCCAGCCCGCGGGGGGTGATCACCCCCGTGATCCTGATCGGCGGCAAGCTGGCCGACGGCCGCCACCGCTGGCGCGCCTGCATTGATCTCGGCCTGGAGTGTCCCGCGGTCGAGTACGACGAGGGTCCCGAGAGCGAGGCCCTGGTCTTCGCTGCCAACGTCACCCGCAAGCACCTGACGAGCAGCCAGCTCGCCATGATGGCCGCGAAGTGGGCGAACCGCCGCCCGGGCCGCCCGGGAACTGTCGCCCGGGCGACAATTAACCAGGATGAGCTGGCCGCCCGCTACGGAGTGTGCCGGCAGCTGATCAGCTTGGCCTGCTCCCTGCTCGACTCCGGCATGACCGAGCTGATCGAGCAGGTCTGGGCCGGCACCATGTCGTTGAAGGCCGCGAAGGCCGAGCTGAAGGAGTCCCGGGCCTCGACCGCCGCGGAGTCCCCCGCCGCTGCCCGCAGCGGCTCCACCGCCAGGTCCTCGACCCCGACGGCGGCCACCGGCGACGGCCGCTCCGACCCGGACGGCGATGAGGACGAGCCCACCCCGGGCCCCTCGGATCGTCGCATGGCCCGGCGGAACACGACCGCGGACACCGCGGTCGCCAACGGCCACAGCCCTGCTCCCCCGACTCGGGCCGGCGACGACCCGGGCCGGCCGGACGGCGACTGGCAGCACGACCAGGACGAACCGGCCGAGGTGGTCCCCGGCCAGCTCGCGTTGCCCGATCGGGTGGCCCGGTGCTTCCGGCAGAGCGAGTCGCTCCTGGCCCCGGACGCCGAGGAGCCGCTGGACACCCAGCAGCTCTCCGGGATCGCCGAGAACCTGCTGGCCCTGATCGGTCGGGCCTTGCAGGTGGGCGAGGACCTGGGCGTCTGGGAGCTGGACCGGGAGGAGCTATTCCCGAACTCGGAGTGGGACCCGGAGGGGGATCCGGTCGACACCGGGTCCGCCCCGGCCCTGCTCGGTGCGGCCCTCGGCATGTATCGCTTCCTGGCCGATAACGCCGGAGTACCCGACTATCCGCACCCTCAGGCCTTCTTGGTGGCGCTGTACGCGCGGCTGGGCCTGCCCGGGTCCCCTGTCGTGGCTGAGTTGGCCGAGGCCGACGAGGATGAGGTCGGCGATACCCCCGGCCACTCCGAGGACGTCGACGGCCCGGAGGTCGATGATTCGACCTGGGACGAGCCGGACGACGCCTTCGCCTGAGCCCTGGTCCAGTGTGTCACCGACCGGCCCGCCCAGACCTCAAGGTCCGGGCGGGCCGGTCTCGTTCTGCCTGGGCCCGAACCGGCCTCAACCACACAGTGCGGTGGTCAGCGAACGCACGGTGGCCCCGACGGCTCGAGGGTTCGATGCGGACCCCGCGGGGCTGCAATCGGTCGGGGGAACGGGATACTGCTGAACGCTTCGCTCCGCCACCAGCAGGTGCGCGGATCGGCCGCGTCTCCTGGCGTCGGTGCGCTACGATGGGCCGGGTGGCGGGCACAACACCCCGCACGGAGGACGTCCCATGATCGAGATCGGCACCGAGGAGCTACTCACGCTCGCTGACGCTGCCCGCGACCTGCCCCGGCGACGCCTGGGGCGGCGCCCGCATGTCTCGACGCTGCACCGCTGGGTGACCCGGGGGCTGCTGGCATCCGCCTCGAGGCGATCCAGATCGGGGGCCACCGCTGCACCAGCCGGGAGGCCCTGCAGCGGTTCTTCGATCAGCTGGGCTCCGTGCCCTTGCCGACCGCGGACCTCGACGGCGCCGAGCACGGCCGGCCGGACGACCGGGCGTGGCCGGCCGCGTGCCCGCCGCACTCGACGGGGGCACCGCCCGCCCCGGAGCTCGACAGAACGCATGTGTGGTGCAGTTGCGCAGGCAAATTTGGAACGGCCGTTCCAAATTATCCATAACTGGCTGCGCATGGATTGCAGGGTTGTGTCCGGCGCGGTCGGACTCCCGCCGGTTCAACCGGGCCCACGCGGCCCGGCCCGGCACGGCCATCTCCCCGGGTGATCGCGCTGTCGCCGACGAGGTCTCCATCCATCCGAGGTGCCCCGACCATGGACCGAGCGTTGCGTCTGATCCTCGCCCTGCTCGCCGGCTGCAGCGGCGCCCGCCTCGCTGGTGCCGGGGCCGTCTCGATCGCCCGCGGACCCGCCGCCGAGCGTTCGTGCCCGCAGCCGGCACCCGAGGGCTACCTCTGAACGTGTCAACGACATTTCCCGGCTGACGACTCGCTCCATACAATGAAACCTGCCCGGTGAAGCGGAGTCCGGCTCTGCGGGGACGCAACCGGACGAGGAATAACCGGGCCGACGGTGGGCCGAGGCGCACGCGGCCCTCGGACACCGGAGCCATGCCTCCAAAATCCCGGGGGTCTGGGGGCAGAGCCCCCGGGGACTTGGCGCGGCCAACAGCCCGCTGCGCGTATCACGCCGAGTCCGGAGACGGATCGCCGGCCCGCCAGGAGCTAAGCAAACGGCTCAATCCGGGCCTCCCGTGGGAGGCCCGGTCACGGGGGCGGATCCCGGCGTCGCGTCCTGCGTCGTGCCGCGGTCGGTGGCCCCGTGACCGCCGGGTCCGAGGTGCGGTAGACGCTGCCGAGAAACTCCACCAGGTCGAGTTGCTCCAGCATCCGCCGTTCGCCGGCGGGCAGATCCTTCGGGAGCGTCACTGGCGGGAGTCCTGCCGCCCGATAGATCTCCACCAGGCCCGCACCCGCCTTCAGCCGGGGGGCCGGCTTCGGGTCGCTGGCGCCGGAGCCAGAGTCCGGCTACTGGAGCCTGGTGAACTTCGCACGCATCAGCTCGGGCCGGGAGTAGCGGTACGGCTCGTTGTGCTTGAGCATCAGGTAGGCGATCGTCACCAGCTTGCGGGCGACGGCCGTGATCGCCACCGCCCGGCATTTCCGCTTGATCAGGTGACGGTAGAACGCCCCGATCGGACCGGGGTGGCGGCTGGCATGCTGGGAGGCCTGGGTCAACAGCCCGCGAGCCTGGGCGCTGCCGGCCTTGGTGATCGGACCGTGGTAGCACTTGCGACCCGATTGCTTCGTCGAGGGGGCCAGGCCCAGATAGCTGGCCGCGTGGTCGCCGTCGCGGAACCGGTTGATCTCCCCCAGCGCCGACAGCAGGCCCAGGGCGACCACGGAGTTGACCCCGGGGATCGTCATGAGCAGGGGCACCCGCGGGTCCTGCCGGGTCAGCCGGACCAGTTCCCGGTCGAGCGTGGTCAGTTCGGCGTTGCCCGAGCCGATCTGACGCAGCTCGCTGTCCAGCATGAGCCGGGCGTGGGCGGGGAGCTCCAGGCCCTTCAGCCACGCCAGGCCGGCCTTGGTCCAGAGCACCTTGCACGGCGGCTGCAGCAGCAGGCGGGCCAGCAGGCACTGGACGTGATTCTTGGATCGCGAGCGCTGGCGGATCAGCGCCTCGCGGTGGGTCAACAGCGAACGCAGCCCCTGCGTCTGATCGTCGGGCTGCCAGACCGTGGGGAGGTAATCGCACCGCAGGAGCTGGGCCAGCACCTCGGCGTCGACCTTGTCGGTCTTGACCCGGGCCTCGGCGATGGCCCGGGTCTTCAGCGGGTTGCCCACGACCAGCTCGGCGACGAAGGGCCGCAGCACCTCGACGACGGCCCAGGTGTTGGTGGTCGCCTCCAACGCCACGCGATCGGTCCGCTTCAGATGGCCGCGGGCGAACGCCTCCAGCTCGGGACGCAGGACGCCGCTGCGCCCCCGGAAGACGACCTGGCCCCGGGCATCGAGGGCGCAGACCTCGATGAAATGCTTGTGGACATCGAGTCCGACGGATCGTGCCATGACGCATGCCTCCACGGAGGAGAGGCCGGGCGTGGGCGGGGTGCTCCCAGGGTGAGAGCGAGGGGCCGAACGGCAGTGACCTCTTCGGGCTCGAAGCCTAGCCGGATGGGCCGCGGGGTGGTCACTCAAAAAATCGGGCTCGGAGCCCATAGCGATCACCGACCAGCCCCCGAGGTGGACGGCCCGCCCCACACCCGTGTCGGTCTCTGGTCACCTGCGGTTCCACCTCGTCCCGGATCCGGTCCAGTCCATCGGACACCGGGGCGGGTCGAGACCCAAGCGCGAGGCGGATGCCTCGACCCACGTTCATACCCGCTAGAAATCCCTTTGCCCTCACTGGCAGAACAGACGGCAATCGTTGAGGAAGTACAACGCCGGCTTTCTGTTCTGGACAATTTGCAGACCCAAGTCGACGCCAACCTGAAGCGAGCCGCCCGCCTGCGCCAGGGCATCCTGAAGCGGGCCTTCGAGGGCCGCCTGGTGCCGCAGGACCCGGCCGACGAGCCGGCCGCCGCGCTCCTGGAACGCCTGCGATCGGCCCCGGCCGCCGGCTCCGCGTCCGAGCCCGGCTCCCGCACCCGGTCCCCCCGCTCCCCGGGCCGCCCCGGTCGCCGGCCCCGCGCCCCCGGTGTACAATCAGACACACCGCTCTTCGACGCGGACGCGACCGGCGAACGGAGGTGAGCGATGACCAGGACCACCCGGACCATCACCCTGAGCAGTGACCGGCACTTCGGCCGTCTCCTGCCGTTGCCGCTGCTCTGGCACGTGCTGGCGAGCCTGCAACCGATCGTGGATCGCTCGGTCTCGATGGCCTTCCGCAACCGGGGCGCACTCCCTGGGCCCCGGCCTGGCTGGCTGGTGGCGGCCTCCGATGTCCGATTCGTTGATCACCGCGGCGAGGACGACACCGTCCTGGTCCTGGAGGCTCCGACGCTCGGCGACGCGGCCAGCGAACTCTACGCCCAGCAGGAGCTCTGGAGCACCCGCCCCGATCCCGGCCTGACCGCCCTCGACCTGCTCGGCGGCGTGGTGCGTGAGGTGGCCCTGGGGAATGCCAACAGCGAGGCCTTCGACGAGCCGTTGCTCAAGAGCCTGACGAACTTCCACCGCGTCTTCAGGGACGGGATTCGTTCGATCCGCATCGATCCGCACCACCGCGAGGACCCCTCGGCGGCGATCACCCCGACGGTCGTCGAGACCGCCGAGCGATTCGTCGCCTCGACACCGGCCCCGCAACGGGTCCGCGTGGCGGGGACGCTCGACATGCTCCGCCGGAGCACCCAGAGCTTCACCCTGAAGCTCGACGATGGCCAGGAGGTCCGTGGGGTGCTGAACACCGGCGAGCTCGGTGCCGCCGCCGAGCACTGGAAGGCCCAGATTCGCGTCGTCGTGCTGGGCCGTGCGATCTACCGCGCCTCGGGCCAGGTCCTCCGCCTCGATGCCGATGAGATCCGCCCCGCACCCGACGAGCCCACGTTCTGGTCGAGGGTGCCTGGGCCCCGGCATCGGAAGCTGAACCTGAGCCCCTACCACCAGCCGCAGGGCCCGAAGTCGGGCCTGAACGCGATCCTCGGCCGCTGGCCTGGCGATGAGACGGACGAGGAGATTCAGGCCGCTCTGGACCGGTTGTCATGAGCCTCGCTCCGCTCGATTTGCTCCTCATCGACACGAGCGCCCTGGTTCACTGGGTCCGCCAGGACTCCACGGGTCGCCACCTGCTCCAGCGCTACGATCTGGAGTCACGCCCGGAGCGGCCGTTGGTGTCCTCGGTGACTGAGGGGGAGATCCTGGGCCTGGCCAGTTGCTGGAACTGGGGCGACCGGAAGCGGCAATTCCTGGACACGATCCTCTCCGAGCTGGTGCGGTTCGAGGCCGGCTTACCTGCCGTGGTGGACGCCTACGCCGAGCTGTACTTCGAGGATCAGCGGGGTGGCCGGAACACCGGCGAGAACGACCTCTGGATCGCCGCCTGTGCCCGCGCCTCGCGCGCCGTCTTGCTGACCTGCGATCGCGACATTTCCTGGATGGCGCCAGCCTGGCTGACCGTCGAATACGTGCCGGAGATCCGATGAGCACCGCCAGCCAGCAGATCGTCCAGAAGGCCTGGAACTTCGCCCACGTCCTGCGG
>CAZUZD010000076.1:1550-22076 GCA_964624465.1 uncultured Isosphaeraceae bacterium | reverse complement strand
GTCGTCGAGTACGTACACCTCGCCGTGCTGGTACGGGCTCATCGTGCCCGGGTCGACGTTGATGTACGGGTCGAACTTCTGGAGCCGGACCCGCAAGCCGCAATGCTCCAGGAGCATCCCGATCGAGGCGCAGGTGAGCCCTTTACCGAGCGAGCTCACGACACCGCCGGTCACGAAGATGTGCTTGGCCATGGGGGCGGGGGCTCCGGGCGAGAGGCGACGGACAGACAGCGACGGGGCGAGACGGCGCAGTCTCGCCGGCAGGCAGGTGCGGCCTGACGCTCCGATGGGCTGATTATAACACGGCCACGCCGGGCGTCGCACGCCGAGTCGGCACCCCGCGCGGACCGACCAGGTGCGATTGCTGGGCGGGGCGGCCGCTGCCTAGAATGAGTTGGCTCGGACCGTGCCCGCACCCCGGTGGGCCCGGCCGACCCCGGCGGTGTCACGCACCGCCAACGGAGGTTGCCCGCCATGCCCCCGATCCAGGTCAACCGTCGCCGGTTCCTCGGCTACTCGGCCGCCGCCAGCCTGGCGCTGGCCCGCGGCGAGGTGTCCGACGCGGCCGAGACCCCGGTCCGCCTCGGCCTGATTGGACTCGGCAACCGCGGCACCACGCTGCTGCGGGCGGCGCTGGAACTGCCGGGCGTCTCCGTGGTTGCCCTGGCCGACCTGGAGCCCAAGCACCGGCTCCGGGGCCAGGGGATCGCCGAGAAGGCCACGGGCAACCGACCGGAGGCCATGGGCAGCGCCGATGCCCTGCTGGCCCGGTCGGATGTGGACGCGGTCCTGGTCGCCCTGCCATGCGACCTGCACGCGGCCGTCTCCGAGGCCACCCTGCGGGCCGGCAAGCACCTGTATGCGGAGAAGCCGCTGGCCCTGGGGCTCGCGGAGTGCGACCACCTGCTGAGCGTGTCCGGGTCGTGCCCCGACCGCGTGTTCCACGTCGGCTATCAGCGGCGTTCGAGCCCGCGCTACCGCGAGGCCGTCGAGCTGGTGCACCGCGGCGAGCTCGGCGGCCTGCTGGAGTGTCGCGCCCAGTGGACCAGCAGTAACGGGCCGGTGACCGGGCATCAGGGCTGGCTGGGCCGACGGGCCCGGTCGGGCGACTGGATGGTCGAGCAGGCCGTCCACGTCTGGGACCTGCTGCTCTGGCTCAAGGGCACGCCGCCCGTCAGCGCCACCGGAGCCGGCCGCCGCGGGCTGTTCGCCGCCACCGACCCCGGTCGCGACGTGACCGACTGGTACTCGGCCAGCCTCGACTGGGCCGACGGCTTCCGGGCCTCGCTGGTGCACAGCTGGATCGACCCGGCCGACGACGCCTTCACCGGCGTCTCGCAGCGCCTGATCGGCACCGAGGGGGGGATCGATCTGGGCTCGGGGGTGGTCACCTACCGCGACCGCTCGCGGCCCCGCCAGGTGCTCAGCCCCGGCACCCTGCCCGAGACGCGTCTCGCCCTCGAGGCCTTCCTCCGCGCCGTCCGCTCGGGGGGACCGACCGCTCCCCCGGTGAGCCTGGCCGAGGCCCGCGACGCAACCCTGGTCGGCCTGCTCGTCCGCCAGGCCGTCGACGAGCGTCGGACCGTCACCTGGTCCGAGCTGCTCGCCGATCCCCGGGCCTGACGCGGCCGGTCGAGCGGGTTCAACGGAGCGGGAACGCCGCGACTCGGGCCAGCAACTCGCCACCGTCGAACGAGCACACGAGCTCGGTGCCGATCTCGGCGTGCGCCACCCGCACGATTCCAAGCCCGATGCCCGTGCCGAGGCGCAGCGAGCGGGCCGATGAGGTGACGGTGCCGGCGGGCTTGCCGTCGCGGGCCAGGGCGCTGCCGGGGGGCGGGGCCTGGGGAGAGTCGAAGATCAGGCCGCGGAGGATCTTGTTGACGTGGCCCAGGGCGTCGAGCCTGGCGACGGTTTCCTGGCCCAGATAGCAGCCCTTGGTGAAGCTGATGGCGCGGCGATCGCGGTCGAGCTCCTGGGGCAGGTTGGCGTCGGTGATCTCCTTGCCGTAGACCGGCGTGCCGGCCTCGATCCGCAGGGCCTCGAACTGGTCGGGGGCCATGCGCACCAGGCCCAGGTCGCGGCCGGCCTCCAGGATCGCGCCGGCCACGGCCGGCTCGTCCTGGACCTCGCCGATGACCGTCAGGCCAGGGTCGACGGTCGGCGTCTCGCGGACGAGGAGCACCGGGTGGCCGGCAATCGTCGTGGCATGGTGCGAGAGGTCGTCCGCGGCCGGCAGGGCGGCGCCGAGGTGGCTCAGCAGCGGGCCGGCCTGCGGGCCGAGCAGGTGGTACTCGAAGGTCCGGTCCGACTGGTCGTCCAGGCTCACGTCCTCCAGGGCCCCGTACTTCTGGAGGTGCGGCAGGAGCCCGACCAGCGTGCCAGGGTCGGCGCGGACCAGGATGCGGTCGTCACCGACGAGGGCCACGACGAAGCCGAGCGTCTTGCCCTGAAGGTTGGTGACGAACGCCTCGCAGCCGCGGCCACTCGCCAGCCGTCGAAGGTCGTTGGTCGTCAGGTTGTGCAGCAGCTTGGCGCGGTCGGGGCCGACGAGGCCCAGGCGGCCGCGGTCCGTGCGGTCGACGAGGGCGACCCCCTGGTCGAGCGACTCGAGCAACTGGGGATCGGTGGCGAAGGGGCCGGTCAGGGTCCCCGGTCGGGCGGGCAGTTGGGCCATCGGACAGCAGACTCCCGGCTCGGGCCCGGAGGCCCCTGGGGTTTCGCGGTCGGCTCCGCCCCGGGACGCCAGGGCGGCGGACAGGGCGGAGCCGGTCAGCCGGCCTCGCTCTCGTCGTCGAGCCGGATGTGGAAGCGTTCGGCCTGGCTCAGGAACAGACACGACTCCGCACCGTCGACCAGTCGCCTGGCCTCGCGGGCCTCGCCGAGTGCGATCAGGCCCAGATCCTCGACCAGCGATTCGTCGAGCCCGCTGTACAGGTAGACCTTCGCCCGGCCGAGGGCCCCGGCCAGTAGACGCGCCGCGCGGTAATCGGGTTCGCCCTCGGCGCCCTTCAGGGCGGCACGGGCCTCGCCCGGGTCGTCGAGGCCGAGGAGGCGGCGGACGGCCGGGCCCGGCTCGTCGGCCAGGTTGGAGAGGACGGCGATCCGCCCGCCCCGGTTCACCAGCCGGCCGGCACTCGCCAGGGCGGCGCCCAGGGTCGCGAAGGCGACCGGACGGTCGGGCTCGCCCAGCCCGAGCACGACCAGGTCGGCCGGCCGATCGACGTGAGCCGTCCAGCCGGTCTCGAGCGCCTCGGAGGCGCGGTCGGTGAGCCCGTCGACCTCGCCGACCAGCAGCGCCGCCGGGCCGCCGGCCCCGGGCAGCACCGCGCACTGGAGCTGGGCGCCGAGCAGCCGGCTCACCGCCAGCGATTCCGACAGCGCCGGGCGGGGTGCGTCCGGGTCGTGGCGGCCCTTGCCCGCCAGGTCGGCGAAGGCCTGCCGGGTCTCGGTGTCGCTGAGCGTCGGGAAGATCTGGCCCCACGGGCCGCCGATCCCGAGGGTGGAGTCGTAGCCGATCGGCGCGATCGGCAGCACGACGTCGGCGTCGATCAGGTGGCGGTTCAGGTAGACCCGGCGCTCCGATTCGAGGCTGGCCAGATAGGCCAGCTCGGCGCGATCTTCCGGGTCGTGCACCGTCCAGGTCACGGCCGAGGGCAGGGTCAGGGCCAGACCGGTCGGGGCCGGGGTCGGTGCGACGATGCGGATGGCGTCGTCGGCGACGCCGGCCTCGCGGAGGATGGCAAAGAGGACCGGAAGGATCGCCACCAGGCCCGGAGTGGCCGGGTCGAGGGCCAGGACCACGCGGTCGCCGGGGACGACGGCCAGGCGGAGCGCCGGGTAGTCCGGGGGCGACTCGAAGCCCGCGGCGGTGGCCGCCGCCAGGGCCTCGGGGTCGAGCGGCGGGGGGCCCGCCCAGGCCCCGACGAGGCGGTCGTCGGGCACTTCGAACTCGAGCCGGTCGGCTCCAAACGCGATGGCGACGTTCATGACGGCGATCGGCCCCCGGTCAGTCTGGTCCAGGCTGGGCAGCAGCGACTCCGGCCGGCCGTCCCCCTCCGCTCGTGCGGGTGAAGCCCGAATCATAGGCCCTGCCGCCCGACCGGATCAAGGCGACCAGTCCGGTCCCGGGCGGTTACCATGAAAGCGGGCCGGCCGCGCGGGGTCGAAATCCGGTCCGCCGGCCCGGATTCGGGGAACGGCCCAGGCGTCCCGATCGTCTACAGGATTGAGATGACTGACACTCTCGACGATCGCTGGCTGATCCAGGCCGTCCGGAGCGGCCAGACCGACGCCTTCGGCGTGCTGGTCCGGCGCTATCAGGACCGGCTCTACCCGACCCTCCTGCGCCTGACGGGCAGTCCGGATGATGCCCTCGACCTGCTGCAAGAGGCCTTCCTGCGGTCGTACGAGAAGCTCGACCGGTTCCAGGGCAGTAGCTCGTTCTACACCTGGGTCTATCGGATCGCCGTGAACCTGGCCCTGAGCGATCGCCGCAAGCGCCGGGTGGCCCGTCGGGTGCTGGCCGCCCCGGGGACCGAGGCCCCCGAGGCCGTGGCCGACCCCGACCGCACCGATCCCGGCGCCCCGGCCGAACAGGCCGAGCGGGACGCCATGGTGCAGCGGACACTGGACGGCCTCGACCCGAAGTACCGCGCTGTGCTCGTCATGGCCGACATGGACGAGCTCCGCTACGAACAGATTGCCGAGATCCTGGGTGTCCCCGTCGGCACGGTGCGCAGCCGCCTGCACCGGGCCCGCTCCGAGCTGAGGGACCGGCTCCGCGAGGCCTTCGACGTCGAGCCCAGGAGCCTGCCGGTGCGGGCGGTCGTCCCGATCACCGCGCCCGCCACCACACCGGGTCTTCCCTGACACCGAACCGGGACCCCTCCCGTGCCCGCTCCCGCTGCTCCACATCGAACCCGTTCGCCGCGACTGGTCATTCATCCGCGTCCTCATCGCCCCGGACCGTCCGCCATCATGAACGCCGAAACCGATGACTCCGTGCTGAGCGCCTACCTCGACGGCGAGCTCGACGTCAGTCGACGCCTGCAGGTCGAATCGGCCCTGCTGTCCAGCCCCCGGCTCGCCGCCCGGCTCCGGGAGCTGTCGCGGTCTCGCGAGGCCCTCCAGCTCCTGCCGCGTCCGGCCGCGCCCCGTGACCTCGCGGGGGCGGTCCTGGCCGGGATCGGGGTCCTCGACATCGAGCGTGACCGGCGGACTCGGCTCCGACGCCGGACCTTGCAGTGGTCGCTGGCCGGTCTTCCGGCAGCCGCGGCCGCCGTGCTGCTGGCCTGGGCCGTGGGGCGTCCCGGTGACGCCACGCTCATCCCGGCGGGGGTCGTCCCACGGGGAGCTGGCCCGATCGCGGTCCGGACCCCGGACGAGCCGCCAGCGAGCCCCGCCGTTGCGGAGCCGCCGGCACCGGCGGCCGTCGTCGCGGCGATGGAGGCCGTCGAGAGCCCGGAGCGGGCCCGCCTGCGGGCCTTGCTCGGCCAGGGCGACGTGCGACGGCTGGTCGTGGCCGTCTCCGCGCTCGACGCGGCCGGTCTGAGGCCGGTCGACGCCGCGATTGGCCTGACTCCTCGCGCCCACCCCGAGCTGGCCCGGATCGAGCTCGAGCCCGGCGAGGCCGATGCGGCGGTGGTGTATGCCCTGGTCCTCGACGCGTTCGAGCTGGCCGGGCTCCGCGGCCAGCTCGCCGAGCAGCTCAAGCGACCGGCGGAGGAGCTGATCGACGTGCCGGCCGAGGCACCCCTGGTGGCCCAGGTCGAGTCGGCCTCCACGATCGCCATCGAGACGGGTCAGGCCGCCGCCACTGCCATTGCCCAGGCGCTCCCGGACGCCGACGCGCTCCTGGCCCGTCAGCTCCCCCTGCCGACCGCCCGGTCCCTCGACCGTCCGGCCCCCGCGCCGATTGCCACCGTGCCGGTCGGGCCCGTCCCGTCGGGCCCTCGATCGGTCTATCTGATCTGGATCAAGCCAACCGCCGAGGTCCCCGGCCCCTGAGGTCCGGTCTCTTTCCTCCTGCCTCCTGGTTTCCCGAGCGGGCGGTCCGGTCTCGTGCCGGGCCGCCCGCACTCGTTGCGGCGCGTATCACCCGAAACCTCAGCGAGCCAGGTAGAGCAGCCGTGGCGACTGAAGCTTGAGCAGGGCACTGGCGCCAGCTTCCAGGGCGGGCGGCGCTGAACGGACGCCGAGCAGCGATTCGGCCAGACTCCGGGGCTGGCTGTAGCGGATCACCCGGTAGATGGCGATGCTCGCCGAGCGCTGGGCGTGCAGGATGGCGTCGTCCTCGTAGCCGATCTCGTTGACCAGGCCGGCCTGAACGGCCTCGGTGGCGGTGAGGACCCGGCCATCGGCGACGGGCAGGACGGCCGCGCGGTCGAGGCCACGGCCCCGGGCGACGATGCTGACGAACCGCCCGTAGGCGTCGTCGAGCACCTGGCGCCAGCGGGTCTGCTCCTCGCCGGTCATGGGGCGGAACAGCGAGGGCGAGTCCTTCCACTTGCCGGTGCGGATGGTCTGGAACTCGACGCCGAGCTTGCTCAGCAGCCCCTCGACGACCGGGGCCTCCATGATCACGCCGATGGAGCCGGTGAGCGTGGTCGGCTCGGCGTAGATGTGATCGGCCGCGGCGGCGACGTAGTAGCCACCCGAGGCCGCCATCCCGCCGAGCGAGGCAACCACGGGTTTGCCCTGCTTCTTGAGCAGCTCGACCTCGCGCCAGATCCGGTCGGAGCCCGAGACGGTGCCGCCGGGCGAGTCGATTCGCAGGACCACGGCCCGCACCCGGTCGTCGTCGCGGGCCTGACGCAGCTGGCGGATGGCGTACTGGACCTCGTCGTCCTCGATCGTGCCGACGATCCGCACCACGGCGATCTTCGGTCCGCTGACGGCGCCCGCGACGTACTCCTCACTGAGCGCCATCGGCAACCCCGCCTCGGCGCCGAGGGGGCCACGAAAGAGGCTCAGGAGCAGGAACAGCAGCAGGATCGAGCCGATCAGCCGGCCGATCCAGCCACCTCGGGGTCGCTCGATGACGATCGTCTGCGGGCCCGACGGCCGCGTCGGCTCGGGGCTCTCGGTGCGCTCCATGGGGGCAGTCTCGTCGGAGGTGGGCCGCCACCAGGCTCACCGCCCGACCGATGCGATCGATCGACGCGGGCCCGGCGTGAGCCTCATTGTAGGTCCCGCAACCAGGATGGTCGACCCGGACCGCTCAGCGGCCGCCGAGCCGGCTGATCGTCGGGTCGGGCTGCCAGAGGTACAGGAACGTCGGCAGCTTGGCCCGCTCCAGGCCGGGGTACGAGAGCGGGATCAACTCCCCCTGCTGCGGGACGTTGGGCGTGATGGCGTAGATCGACCGGCCGGGATTCGAGGCGCGTTGCAGGAGCACGACCTCGGGGTTCGAGACCCCGGCCAGGCCGCTCGCCTCGGCGATCGCGTCCTCGACGTAGCCGATGCCGTCGATCAGGTGCAGCTCGAGCGCCCGGGGCGCGGCGACCACGCGGCCGTCGCGAATCAGGGCCACGTCGGCGGGCGTCATCGTCGGTCGGCACACCTTCAGGCGGGCGAGAAACCGGTCGCGGAAGCCGTCGGCCATCTCCTGGAACAGGGCCCGCACGTCGTCGGGCAAGGGGCCGGTCACCGATCCCATGTCCAGCAGGGGTCCGGACTTGAGGGGTTCGGCCACGACGTTGAGCTGCGCCATGGCGTCCTGGAGATTGTAGTGGTTCACCAGGGCGCCCACCCCGCCGGTCACGGTCGTCGGATGCGCCAGGACGCGGTCGGCCCCGACGGCGACGTAGTAGCCGCCGCCGGTGGCCAGGTCCATCAGGCAGGCGACGACCGGCTTGTGGGTGCTGGCGCGGAACCGGCGGAGTTCCTCGGCGAGGATGTCCGAGGCCGTTACCCCGCCGCCGGGGCTGTGCACCCGGAGCACGACGGCCGCCACCCGGGGGTCGGAGGCCGCCACCTCGAGCTTCTCCCGGAACGCCGCCACAGGGTTCTCGCCGACCGAGTACAGCCCGACGAGGTTCTGGTTCAGGATCAGTCCGTCCACGTCGACCAGCGCCACCCGGGGACAACCGGGGCCACTGGCCCCGGATCGCAGGGGCACGGCGATCATGGGGCCGGGGTCGGGGGCGGTGGGGACCTGGACGGTCAGGTTCCCCTGGACCTGGGCCGCGACGCTGGCGTTGGCGTCGGCCCGGATGGCCCCGGTGATCGGGATCGCCCGGCAGCCGGCCATCAGGGCCATCAGCACGAGTCCGAGGCCGAGGCTGGAACGGACCGACGGCATGCAGCGACCTCCCCCGGGCACCAGGCGCGGTACACTCCTGGTATCGGCCGCACGACAGCGAAACTTGCCCCAACCCGCACGACCGGAGCCATCGGACCGCCATGATTGCCTGGACCCTCGGCCTGCTCCTGCTCGTGCTGCCCTCCAGCCCGGCCCCGGGGCAGGACCCCGCCCCGGCCCCCGGGAATGCGACCTTCCGGGTCGTGACCGGCCCGGAGTTCCGACTCGGCGGCCGGCTGCTGGAGCTACCGGCGCCCGCCCTGGGCCCAGAGATGAATGCTGCGGCCCAGACGCGCGCGTTCGTCGAGCTGGCCGGCTCGACGGCGCGGGCCGAGGAGCTGCTGCGCGACTCGATCTCGGCCCCGTTCGTGCTCAAGCTCCGCGACGTGCCCGGCGCGGACGGGGCCGTCGTCCGGATGGCTCACCTGGTCTTCGCCGTGCATGCCGACCTGGGGGCGATCGACCCGGAGGCCCTCCAGCCCGCCGGTGGCCGCGCGATCGAGGCCGGCAACATGCGATTCGAGGGGGCGGCCGTCGCGGCACCCGAACTGACCGCCCGGGGAATCGAGTCGAAGCCGGAGGCCCCGGATGCCCGGCATCGCGTCGCGTTCGTGCACACCCGCGCCCGGTTGCTGGATCGGATCGCCGTCGAGGCGACGACCCGGATCGAGGCCACCTGGACCGACGACGCCTTGCTCGTCGCCAGCCGCACCGACCCGGCCTTCGACGGACCCGGCCCGGCCCCGAACCTCTGGCAGCCGGTGCAGGACCCGGCCGCGATGCCCGGGCCCTACGCCGGGGGCGCCGGCTATGTGCAGGTTGGCCGCTATCGGGAGCGACCCGGGGTGCTGGTGGTCGAGGCCCGATTCGCGTTCGTCGAGCCGAAGGGCTGGTTCGACGGCAACCCGATCCTGCGTTCGAAGCTGAGCCTGATCGCCCAGGACCAGATCCGGTCCCTCCGCCGGGAGCTGCGCCGGCCGGCCGCCGATCGCTGAGCTCGCCCCGGCGGCTGGATCGCGGGCCCTGGCCGTCGAACTGGCAGTGGCCCGGGCCCGGCCGCTATAATTCGCTGCGGTCATGACGTCCCCCTCCCCGGAGCCTCGTCTGTGTTGCGGATCGTGACCTACCCCCACCCGGCGCTTCGGTACGAGTCGGTCCCCGTGCGGCAGATCGACGATCGGCTCCGGGCCTACGTTCGCGAGATGTTCGACCTGATGTACGAGCACCGCGGGATCGGACTGGCCGCCAACCAGGTGGCCCTCCCGCTGCGGTTCTTCGTCATGAATCTGACCTGCGACCCTGACAAGCCGGACCAGGAACGGGTCTTCCTGAACCCGACGATCGTCAAGCGACACTCGTCGATCCAGGCCGACGAGGGCTGCCTGAGCTTCCCGGCCCTCTACGGCGAGGTGCAGCGTGCCAAGCGGGTGCGGGTGAAGGCGTTCGACCTCCAGGGCCAGGAGGTCGACATCGAGGCCAATGACCTGCTGAGCCGGGCGATCCAGCACGAGACCGACCACCTGGATGGCCGGCTCTTTATTGACCACTTCGATCCCGAGACCCGGCGCGAGGCCGAGCCGAAGCTGCGGCTCATCGAGAACGACTTTCGCCAGTTGCAGTCGCGGGGCGAGTTCCCGCCCGACGACGAGATCAGCCGCCAGCTCCGTGAGCTCGCCGCCCTGGGCTGAGCCGGCCTGCCAAGTCGCCCGATCGACCCCGCCCCGAACCAGCGTCCGATCTCGCCCGCCGCGAGTCGTCCGAGGGAATGACCGATGCAACTGGGGTTCGTCTCCGCCATCCTGCCCGAGCTGTCGCTCGACGAGGTGCTCGGCTTCGCCGCCGAGACCGGCTACGCCTGCGTTGAGGTGATGTGCTGGCCGCCGGGCAAGGCGGAGCGCCGGTATGCCGGCATCACCCACATCGACGCCACCGCGCTGGACGCCGCCGCCATCGATCGCATCGGCAACCTGACGGCGCGGACCGGCGTGGCGATCTCGTCGCTGGGCTACTACCCCAACGCCCTCGACCCCGACGAGGCGGCGGCCGAGGCGGCCATCGCCCAGCTCCACCGGCTCATCGACGCCTCGGCGGCGCTGGGGATCGGCCGGGTCACGACCTTCGTCGGCCGCAACCCGAAGCTCTCGGTCGACGAGAACTGGCCGCGGTTCCTGGAGGTCTGGCGGCCCCTGATCGCTCACGCCGAGGAGCGTGGCGTGCGGGTGGGCATCGAGAATTGCCCCATGCTGTTCACGGCCGATGAGTGGCCGGGTGGCAAGAACCTCGCCATCAGCCCGGCGATCTGGCGACGGATGTTCGCCGACATCCCGAGCCCGCACTTCGGCCTGAATTTTGATCCGTCGCACCTGGTCTGGATGCAAATGAACTACCTCGACCCGGTCCGCGAGTTCGCCGACCGGCTCGTGCATGTCCACGCCAAGGACGCCCGCATCGATCAAGCGGCGCTCGACGCCCACGGGGTGCTGGCCCATCCGAAGCTCTGGCACACACCCAAGCTCCCCGGCCTGGGCGATGTGAACTGGGGCGCGTACGCGGCGGCGCTCGGCGACGCCGGCTACCAGGGGCCGGTCTGCGTCGAGGTCGAGGATCGGTCGTTCGAGGGCTCGCTGGAGCGCCGGAAGGCGTCGCTGGTGCAGAGCCACCGTTACCTGAGCCAGTTCATCGCCTGAGCCGCCTCCCGCCGGCGACGTCGCCGCGCCTCCCCGAAGGGGTCGACCCGTGAACACACCGAGCGACCTCAGCACCACCCCTAGCGGGCACCCGTCGTATGCCTCGCGCTCGCGAGGGCCCTCCGTGGGCCTCTCGGTGCTGGTGCCGGTCTACGACGAGGTCGACAACGTCGAGCCCCTGCACGCCGAGATCACCGGCGTCCTCGCCCCTGGCGGCCGGTCCTACGAGGTCATCTTCGTCGACGACGGCTCGACCGACGGCACCCGGGCGAAGCTGGAGCAGATCCAGAAGTCTGATCCGTCGCACGTGCGGGTCGCATTCCTGAGGCGCAACTGCGGCCAGACGGCCGCCCTCTCGGCCGCGATCGACCTGGCACGCGGTGAGGTCCTGGTCCCGATCGACGGTGATCGCCAGAACGACCCGGCCGACATCCCCCGGCTGGTCGCGAAGCTCGACGAGGGCTTCGATGTCGTCTCCGGCTGGCGCAAGGACCGGCAGGACAGGTGGCTCACACGCCGCGTGCCCTCGCAGATCGCCAACCGGCTGGTGGCGCGGATCTCGGGCGTGGCACTGCACGACTTCGGCTGCACACTCAAGGCATACCGTCGCTCGGTGCTCTCGGGCGTCCGCCTCTACGGCGAGATGCACCGGTTCATCCCCATCTTCGCCCGCTGGCAGGGAGCCCGCGTGGCCGAGCTGGTCGTGAACCACCGCCCGCGCACCGCCGGCCGCGCCAAGTACGGGCTGGGTCGCACGTTCAATGTCGTGCTCGACCTGATCTTGCTGCGGTTCTACCAGCGATACTCGCAGAAGCCGATGCACTTTTTCGGGCGCATCGGCTTGCTCTCGTTCCTGCTGGGCGTGATCGCCTTCGGCCTGATGCTCTTCTACAAGTACGCGTACACGCCGCCGAAGACGTTCATCGAGACCCCGCTGCCGATCCTCGCCGGTATCTTCGGCATTGCCGGGTTCATGAGCATCCAGATCGGCCTGGTCGCCGACATGATGATGCGCACCTACTACGAGTCGCAGGCCAAGACGACTTACGTGCTCGGCGAGGTCCGCGAGGGGGAGCCCTCGCCGCCGATCTGATCCCGACCGACGCGATCCGCCTGTCACGCGACAGCAGTCCGGATCAACGGCGTGCCAGGCTCAGCTCCGCCTCGTCCGCGTCGCCGTGCGGCTGATGCGGCACGGGATGGGGCCGGGTGAGGACGCGGACCTGCGAGCGGTGGCTCAGATACACCAGGGCGCCCAGGCCGGCGGCGCCGAACTGGAGCAGGCGGAATCCGAGCATGGTCACGGCGCCGCCACGGAAGTCGACCGATCGGAACAGCATGCCACTGACGCCCTCCGAGGCCCCGAGCGCCCCGAACGGCAGCGGGATGCCGGTGCTGAAGAGCACCAGCGGCACCAGCATGAGGTTCTGCGCCAGCGACGGCAGCTCGTCGCTGGGGAACAGGGCCCGGCCGATCGAGTCGAAGGCGAGCACGTTGCCCAGGTGCGTCAGCGCCGCCAGGGCGATGCTGAGCGCCACCGTCCCGAGGCGCTGACGGTAGGCCATGCCCGTGGCCTGCAACTCGCCGGCCAGGAATGTGAGCCGCGGGCGATTCAGCCGCGTCAGCAGCGGGCCGTGCGGCCGGACGGCGAACATGGCCAGCAGGATCAGGCACGTGACGCCCAGGGCGATCCAGGCCGCCACGACCACCCGCCGCACCGGGCCGCCCAGCGAGCCCCACCAGGCGGCGCCGGTGATCGCGGCGAGCACGAACAGTCCGATGAGCCCGACCACCCGGTCGATCAGCACCGAGGCCATGGCGCGGCCCTTGCGGTGCTGCTCGCGGGCGATGTACGCCGCCTTCACGAAGTCGCCGCCCACGGCGCCCGGGATCACGATGTTGAACAGCGTGCCGATCAGCCCGAGCCGCACCGCGTCGCGCCAGCGGAACGGCAGCTCCAGCGCCCGGACGAGCAGGTACCAGCGGGTGAACGCCAGCAGCACACCGCCGAAGTACAGCGCGAAGGCCAGCGCGAAGCGGCCGGCGTCGGGTCGACGGTCAAGGACCTCGGCGATCTGATCCCGGCTGAGCCAGAGTGCCACGCCCAGCAGGCCCACGCCGAGCGTGATCTTGAGGGCCAGCGTGGCCCAGGACCGCAGCGGACTGGCGGTTGCGGATGTCAAAGTCATGGGTTCGAGCCCTCCGTGCTCGCGGGCGGCGCCGGCCGATCGGCGGCGTGGACCACCATCCGATCGAACAGCTCCTGGATCCGGGCCGCATGCCGGGCGGCATCGGCGCGCAAGGCCAGCGCGGCGGCCACCGGGTCGGTGACGGCCTCGCTCGGGAACTGGCGGGTCAGGCGCCCGATCGCCTCGGGGTCGTCGGGCAGCGTCACGTCGGTGCGGTTGTGCACCAGCCGGAGCCTGGCCTCGATGGCGCGCCAGAAGTCGTAGGCGCCCCGCAGCGCGGCGGCGTCCTCGCCCCTGACCAGGCCGCGATGCTTGAGCGTCTCGAGCGCGTCCCAGAGGTTCGGTCGCAGCACCTCGGGGTCGGCCGCGGCGTGGACCAGGATCTGGTACTGGACCAGGAATTCCAGGTCGACCAGGCCACCTGGGCCGCGCTTCAGGTCGGTCGGGCCACGGCCACCCATGCGCTTCTGGCGCATGGCGGTGACCTTGCCGGCGAGCTCGACCGGGTCGACCGGCTGCGCGAGGATCTCGCGCACCGCGCCCGTGACATCGCGCCCGAAGGTCCCCTGCGAGAAGACCACGCGAGCCCGGGTCAGCGCGAGCCGCTCCCAGGGCTGCGCCGCGGTCCGGTAGTACGAGCGAAACGCGTCGATCGACAGGGCCAGCGGGCCGGCCGATCCGTACGGGCGGAGCCGGGTGTCGACCCGGTACAGCGGCCCGGAGCCTTCGGAGCGCTCGAGCGCCCGCAGGATCCGCTGGGCCATCTCGGTGAAGAACTGGCGGTTGGAGATCGAGGGCTCGACGCGCTCGGTCGATCCGTCCTCGTCGTAGAGAAACATGAGATCGAGGTCGCTGTGATACGTCATCTCGCGACCGCCGAGCTTGCCCAGGCCGAGGATCGCCCAGCGGGCGCGCCGGCCGTCAGAGCCGCGGCGGGGCGTACCCGAGTGCTCCAGGCGCCGGGTCCACTGGTCGCGGGCCACCTGGCTCACGATGGCCTCGGCGACGTCGGCCAGCTCGCGGGTCACGTCGCGGATCGGCTCGCGGCCCAGCACGTCGCGGGTGCCGATCCGCAGCCACTCCTTGTTGCGGAAGCTCAGCAGGATGGGCGCCAGGTCCTCGGCGCCCCGGCAGAGCTCGGCCAGCTCGGCCCGGATCGACGAGGCCGGCTGCGGCCGGTCGACGACCAGCGAGTCGATCAGGTCGTCGATCATGCCCGGGTTGTTGATCAGGATCTCCGAGAGCAGCTGGCTGGTCGAGCACAGCTCCACGTAGAGCCGCAGGCTCGGCGGATTCAGGCTGAACAGCTCCCAAAGGATCGCCTTGGCGCCCAGCGAGGCCGAGACCTTCTCGAGGTTCGTGAGCGTCAGGTCCGGGTCGGCCGTGCGGGCCACGGCGCGGAGCAGGGCGGGGGCGATGGCGGCGAAGAAATGGCGGCAGCGGTAGTGCGACAGGAACTCGTGGTCCTCGCGGGCCAGCGCCATCAGGTTGTCGTGGGCGAGGTGCGCGTCGCGGAACGGGTAGCGGGCCAGGGCGTCGCGCACCAGCTCGGGCGGCGGGTCGGGGTCGAGGATCAGGTCGACGACGGGGTCGGCGGAGTTGTCGCGCTCGTCCTGGAAGGCGTCGTGCAGCAGGTGGTTCAGGATCCGGCGGTTCTTCTCGGTCTTGGCCCGGTAGTCGGCGCGGAACCGGTCGGTCGGGCCGGTGCGGTCCTCCCACGCCGTGGCGGGCGCGTAGCCCAGCCGGAGCGAGAGCGTGCGGAGCTCCTCGGCATCCTCGGGCATGCGGTGGGTCTGGCGGTCGAACATCGTCTGGAGCCGGTGCTCGATGCGGCGCAGGAGGCGGTAGGTGTCCTCCATGACGTGCCGCTCCTCGGCGGACAGGCAGCCGGCCTGCTCGAGGCGGTCGATGGCGATGAGCGTGTTGGGGTGCCGCACCGCCGGCTCGCGACCGCCGTGCAGGAGCTGGAGGAACTGGACCACGAACTCGACGTCGCGGATGCCGCCACGGCCCGTCTTGACCTCCAGCTCATCGGCTCCGGCGGAGTGCGTCCGCGCCTCGATCCGCCGCTTCATCGCCTTGATCTCGCCGATCTCGGCGGTGTTCAGGTAACGGCGATAGACGAACGGAGCCATGGCGGCGAGGAACTCGCGGCCCAGGCTCAGGTCGCCAGCGCTGGAGCGGCACTTGATCAGCGCCTGGCGTTCCCAGGTGCGGCCCTTGGTCTCGTAGTACCCGATCGTGCTGCCCAGCGAGCGGGCCAGCGGGCCCTGGTCCCCCTCGGGACGCAGCCGCATGTCCACGCGGTAGGCCTGGCCCATCGCGGTGTGGTCCGACAGCAGCCGGACGATCTCGCCGCCCAGCCGGGCGAAGTAGTCGGCGAACGAGACCCCGCGCGAGCCGCGGGTCTGGCCCTCGGCCTCGTAGACGAACATCAGGTCGATGTCGGAGCTGTAGTTCAGCTCGGCACCGCCGAGCTTGCCGAAGGCGAGCACCACGAACCGCGCCGGCCGGCCGTCGGGACCGAACGCCTCGCCATGCCGCTCGACCTGCTTGGCTCGCGCCAGGCGGCAGGCGGCCTCGATGCAGACGTCGGCGAGGTTCGAGAGGTCCTGCGTGATCACCTCGACCGGCAGCCCGCGGACGATGTCGTTGTAGCCGATCCGGAGCATCTGCCGCTGCCGGAACCGGCGGATCGTCAGCCGCTGCGCCGTCTCGTCGCGGTCCAGCAGCAGTGCCGACCAGAGCTGCTCGAAGAGCGTGTCGCGATCGTAGTGCATCCCGCCGGCGCGGAGCCAGCCGATCACGTCCGGGTCGCGGATGATCAGCTCGCTGAAGTACTGGCTGGTGCCGAAGAGCTGCAGCAGCGCCTCGGTCGCCCTGGGGCTGCGGTTCAGGGCCGCCACGCACGCCTCAGGGTCGCGGGCCGCGGCCACGAACCGGTCGAGGTTGGTGAGCACCATGTCGGGGTCGGGGCACTGGGGCAGGAGCCGGTCCAGGCCGTGCAGGAGTGCCTCGATCGCCGCCGGGGCGATCCCGCGCGCCGCCAGGTCGCAGAGGTCCCGGGCGCCGCGCTGGGGCTCGCGCACCCCCAGGCCGGTCAACCAGAGCCGGGTGGCGTCCGGGTTCTCGAGCAGGCCCGTCCTGGGCAGCAGATCGGCCGGGTCGGGACGGGGCATGGGGCGATCCTTCGGCAGAGCGGGTCCATTCCGCTGGCGCACGCGAGGCGGCAATCGCCTCAGGGGCCGGCGTGTTGCAGGTGCCGGAAGATCGCCTCGACGTCGCCCAGGCTGATCCCGAGCTCACCGGCGATCGCGCGCTCGTCGGCGTCCCGGCGCATCAAGGGCCGGAGCCGGGGCGCCAGCTCCCGAAGCCGTCCGGGGAGCGGCGGAGCCGGCACCCGGGACCGGTGCTCGGCCCACGGATCGCCGAGCGAGTGAAAGCCGGCGTCAAACCAGTAGTGGCGGCCCCGAGCGTTCAGTAGCCCCAGGAACCAGGTCGCGAAGCCCTCGGCGATCAATCGGGGGAGGCTGCCGGAGCGGTCGTCGCCCGAGGTGAACAGCGGACAGTCTCCCCCCGGCCAGCGGTAAGCCAGGTCGATGCAGACCGTCTCGTCGCTCGGGTTGCCCAGCTCGAACCAGCTCTCGGGCTGCACCATCAGGCCGGGAACCCTGGCGAACGGGATCATCGGGCCGATGCTCGAGAGCGGGTGGACCAGTGGCCCCTCACGGTACAGGCCGTCGGAGATCAGCAGCCAGGCCCGGAGCGCCGCCGGCAGGGTGAAGCCGTGGCGCAGCTCCCAGGCGCGCACCCGGGTCTCGGCCGCCGGCGGTCGGGTCGGACCGTCGGGGGCACCGGCTGCGAAGGCGGCGATGGCCTCGGCCGAGGGCCGAGCCTCGGGCGCAACGTCGACCGAACGCATCCAGCGATCGACCGCCTCGTCGAACGGGAGTGCCGAGCGCTGACTGAGGCTCACGCCGGCGGCCCCCCGAGCACGGGCGTCAGGACCTCGGTCACCACCTCGCCGAACAGGGTCACCGGGCTCGACTCCCGCACCGCCACCGGCACGAACCGGCCGACCAGCCGGCTGGTGCCGTCGAAGACGACGATCCGATCGTCGTGGGTCCGGCCGGTGAGCTGGAGCACCGGACCATGCTCGGCATCACGGGCCGCCGACTTGCTCGGGCCCTCGACGAGCACCTCCACCGTACGCCCGACGAACGCCCGCTGGTCCTCGCGGCAGATCGCGTTCTGGACCTCGAGCAGCTCGTTGTTCCGGCGCTTCTTGACCTCCTCGGGCACGTCGTCGGCGTACAGGTCGTGCGCCTTGGTCCCCTCGCGGGGGCTGTACTTGAAGATGAAGCTGTTCTTGAACCGCCAGCGCTCGACCAGGGCGATGCTCTTCTGGAACTGCTCCTCGGTCTCGCCGCAGAAGCCGACGATGAAGTCGCTGGAGACCGAGGCGCCGGGGACCGTGGCGCGGATCCGGTGCATCATGTCGTCGTAGAGTGCGACCGAGTACATCCGCTTCATCCGCCGGAGCATCTCGTCGCAGCCGTGCTGGGCCGGCACGTGCAGGTACCGTGAGACCCGGGGCAGGTCGCGGATCGCCTGCAGCAGGTCATCGGTCATGTCGTTGGGGAAGTTGGTGATGAACCGGATCCGTCGCAGGCCCTCGATCGCGTGCAGCCGCTCCAGCAGGTCCGACAGTCGGGTGATCCGCCCGTCCGGGCTCCGGAACTTGTAGCTGTTGACCGTCTGGCCCAGCAGGGTGATCTCCAGCACGCCCTGATCGACCAGGGCCCGCGCCTCGTCGAGGATCACCTCGGGCGGCCGGCTCTGCTCGGGCCCACGCACGCTGGGGACGATGCAGTAGGTGCAGAACTTGTCGCAGCCCATCATGATCCGCACGAACGCCTGGAACGGCGTCGGGCGCATCGACGGTTCGCGGAGCGGGTCGTAGCTCTCGAAGCTCGACGTCACTGCCGTGCGGCTGCCGTCGGTGCGGTCGAGGCTCACGGCCAGCTGCGGCTTCGCCTCGGCCTTCGCTTGCTGCAGCAGCTCGGAGACCCGGCCGATCTGGCCGGGGCCGATGACCACGTCGACGTGCGGGGCACGCTTCAGGATCTGCGTCTGGTCCTTCTGCGCCATGCACCCGAGCACGCCGATGGCCACCTCGGGCCGCTCGCGCTTCACGTCGCGGATCCGACCCAGGGCGCTGTAGACCTTGTCCTCGGCGTGCTGGCGGACCGAGCAGGTGTTGTAAAGGATCGTATCGGCCTGCGCGATGTCGTCGGTGAGCTCGTAGCCCTCGCGGCGGAGCTGGCCGACGACGAGCTCGCTGTCGAGCACGTTCATCTGGCAGCCGACCGTCTCGATGTACAGCTTCTTGCGGGCGGCGGTCGTCGCGGGGTCGGTGGGCTGCGGGTCGGCCATGCGCGGCCTCCTTGGCGGGCGGATGGTCGGCTGCGGCCGTCCCCGGGGCGGACTCCCGGCCGTCGGGTCGCTGGCGCGCAACGGCATCGCGGCGATCCATCAGTCTAGCCGCCGGACCCGAAAATGGGAACCGCTGCCGACGGCGACCGACCGCGGGTCGCTCAGGCCTCCCCCATCCGGTCGCCGGGCTGCACCCGGTACCCCCGGAGGAACTCCTCGGCTGGCAGGACGCGCTTGCCGGGGACCTGGAGCCGCAGGATCTCGACCGCGCCGGCGCCCGCCGCAACCACCAGCCGCCCCGGCCCGGCTGGCAGCACGAGGCCCGGCTCACCGGCGTCCTCGACCGGGCGGGTCTGATGCACGATCAGCCGCACCGGCGGCCGCCCCCCAGAGGGAGTCCAGGCCGTCGACGCCACCGGCCACGGCTGCATCGCTCGCACCAGGTTGTGCACTCCGCCGGCGGGTTTCGACCAGTCGATGCAGCCGTCCTCCTTGCGGAGCTTGGGCGCCCGGGTCACCCGGGCCCGCGTCTGGGGGATCACCGTGGCCGTCCCGGCCATCAGCTCGTCGATGCCGCGGAGGATCAGGGGCACGCCCAGCGCGGCGAGCCGATCCTCCAGCTCGCCGGCCGTCTCGTCGGGGCCGATCGGGGTGCGGGCCACCGCGATCATGCCGCCGGCGTCGATCCGGGGCGTCATCCGGATGACCGTGACCCCCGACTCGACGTCGCCGTGCTCGATCGCCCGCGCCACCGGGGCCGCCCCCCGGTACGACGGCAGCACCGAGCCGTGCAGGTTGATGCCCCCGTGCGGCGGGATCGCCAGCAGGTCGGCCGAGAGGATCTGGCCATAGGCGGCCGTCACGAACAGGTCGGGGGCGTAGGCCGCCATTCGGGCCAGCGACTCCGGCGCGTTGACGTCCTCGGGCTGCTCGACGGGGATGCCCCGGGCCAGCGCCGCCAGCTTGATCCGGCTGGGCAGCAGCTCCTGCTTGCGGCCCTGCGGTCGGTCGGGCTGCGTGACGAGGGCGAGCACGGGCAGGCCGGCGTCGCAGAGTGCCTCGAAGGTGGGCAGGGCGAAGTCGCCGGTGCCGAACATCAGGATGCGAGGCGCGGCAGCCGTGCTCATCGGGGCAGTCTCGTCCGGGAGGTGGGTAGGCGGCCGGGCGCCGGGCCCGGGCTCAGGAGGCCTCGATCCGCCGGGGGATCTGGCGGCCGGCCTTCGAGTCGTCGTCCGACCCCTCCTCGTGGTACTCGGCGTCGGTGTTCACCTTCCAGGTGTCGTACTGCCCGTGCCCCAGGATGTTGCGCGCCGCCAGCAGGGCGGTCATCATCGAGTGGTCCTGGTTGTTGTACTTGTGCATGCCGTTGCGGCCGGCCAGCTCGAGGTTGTCCAGGGTCTTGAGCCAGTCGCGGATCGTCGCCAGGTGGGTCTGGTATGCGTCGTCGTAGACGGGGTACGCTTTCGGCATCCGCACCACGCAGCCGTCGATCACCAGCTCCTTGGCGACCAGGCCGATGGCGTCGATCTCCCGGCGCCCGAGCGCGACCAGCTCGGCGTCGGACATCGACCAGAGGTCGTCGCCCTCGAAGCAGAAGTACTCCAGGCCCAGGCTCGTCTTGCTGGCGTCGGGGACCAGGTGCGGCGACCAGTTCTTGAAATTCTGCACCCGGCCCAGCTTCACGTCGGGCTCGTGGATGTAGATCCAGTTGTCGTCGAAGAGCGCGGGCTGGTCGACGATCAGGACGACCGTGAGGAAGTCGCGATACTTGAGGGACTCGGCCGCGTCGACGACCGCCTGAGGCGGGCGCGGGGCCATCGAGCGGATCAGGTTGCGGATCGGGAGGGTGGAGAGGAAGTGCTCGCCGGGGTACCGGGTCTCGCGGCCGGCGACATCGGTGGCCACGAAG
>CAZUZD010000076.1:0-1540 GCA_964624465.1 uncultured Isosphaeraceae bacterium | reverse complement strand
TCAGGGCATGGTAGATCGGGAAGACGCCGAGCGCCCCGGCCCCCGCCAACAGCAGCACCCCCAGCAGGGCCGGCCCGCGTGGCAGCATGGCGGCAGCGACGGCGAGGGCGCTCAGAACAGCGCAGGCGGCGAAGGCGGTGACCCGGGAGCCGTCGTGCTCGACGCGGCTGACGCGCCGGTCCTGCTCGACGACGCCCCCGGCGGTGGCCACGCGGTCGCGGACCGCCTCCCACATCTGGCCGGGGCCGAGTTTCGGGTACAGGAAGCGGTCGATCAGCGTCTTGATGACCACGCCCTGCTCGTCGCGGGATTTCCCGCTGAACAGGGCATTGGCGACGGCCCGCCAGAGGTTCAGGCCCTTGATCCGCTGAGCCGCCCAGTCGGCCGAGATCTCCGAGGTGCTCATCCCCCAGACCTTCTCGGTGTAGGTCTTGAAGAAGATCTCGAAGAGCAGGCGACCGAAGCGGTTGACGACCCAGTCCTCGAAGCTCCGCTCGGGGCGAATCGGTGCCGCCTGCGCCTTGAGGTAGCTGGCCAGCACCTGGGCCGATCGGATCGGGCCGAGCTTCAGCAGGGCGTCGGTGGGCTTGAGCGGGTAGTGGAAGAACTTGCGGTTGTAGTAGATGCGGCTCAGGCGCGGCCGCTCGATCAGCTCGGGCCCGAGCACCTCGTGCCAGATCCGGTTGACCTCATCGCTCTTGGAGAAGAACCGGTGGCCGCCGATGTCGAAGCGGTAGCCCTTGTACTCGTCGGTGCGGCTGATGCCGCCGACGAGGTTCGGGTCGGCTTCGAGGACCACGCACGGGTGGCCGTGGCGGGTCAATTCGTAGGCGGCGGTGAGCCCGGCAGGCCCACCGCCGGCGATCACCGTCGTCCTGGAGACTCCCACGTCAGACGCGTCCTCGACCGCAGCGTCGCGGTTCCAGCGATGGGGCAGATCTGTGTTGATGGGAGGCGTTCCGTTGCGATTCCAGGGCCGGCTCCGGGGCTCGGTGTCCATCCTCGGCTCCCCATCCCTGGTGGAGGTTCCGGAGGCCCGCGCCAGCCGGGGTCGTCGATGGAGCGATGCTCATGGCTCGGTTCAAAACCGGCTTACTGTTATGGCCAGAGCGACGATGGTGGTCAAGGGCGGAGGTCTGGGGGCGCAGGCCACGGCCCCGGTGCCGGCGGCCATGAAACGCCGCCGGCCGGGGCCGTGGAGGGCTGTTGACCCCGGCGCCAGGCGCCGGGGATTGGCGGGTCAGTCGGCCAGCTCGAGGTCGGCCTCGGAGCCGTCGGGGGTGGCGTTCTGGGCGTAGTCGAACCAGGCGGAGTCGAAGTCGATCTTCTGGCCCCGCTTCATGGCCAGGTTGCTGGTCAGGGCGATCACGGCGTCGGCCAGGGCGACCTCACCCCGGCAGCGCGGCAGGAGCTTGGGGTCGTTGACCTCGTAGAGCTTCGCTTCCTTGTTGTTCCGTACGCAGTAGGCGAAGTGCTCCAGCTCCTCGCGGTAGCCGCGGGACGGGGCCTCGTCGCTGCCGGTGGCGGCGGCCGCGCTGGC
>CAZUZD010000075.1:0-22235 GCA_964624465.1 uncultured Isosphaeraceae bacterium | reverse complement strand
GACCGCCCCCGCGGCCAGTTCTTCCACACCAACTGGACCGGCCGCGGCGGCACCACCGCCTCCACCACCTACAACGTCTGATCCCCCGGACGTCGCCATTCCATCGCAACTCCAACGACCCCGTTGCGCGCCCCGACCGGCCCGCCTCGGGGTCGTTGTCTGGCATTCGTAGGGCGGATCAGCGGAGCGTCATCCGCCGCGATGGGGCGGGAGCGCACTGCGGGCCGGGCGGATTGGGCCGGCGCGCGGCCTCCGTTCGGGCGCGGCGGATGACGCTGGCGCTGATCCGCCCTACGAGACGCTGGGAGCCGCCTGCCGCTGACGGTACAGCGACGGCTTCACGCAGGCGGTCACGGCCGGGCTGGGGGTGAACTGGTCGCCCAGGAAGGTGGCGAGCTGGGCGATGCCGGCGGTCGGGTCGGCGATCAGGTCAAGATAGGAGAGTTCCAGCAGCTCGACCTGGGGGCGAGCCTTCAGCGTCTTCAGGATCTGCTGGCTGTGGCCGCGCTGGACGCGGATCAGATGCTCCTTCTCCGACTTCGGCTGCTGACCGCTGCGCTCCAGCATCTTCCACTGACTCTCCACCACCTGCTCCACCGGCCTGGTCATGTAGATGATCTTGTAGTGGTGCCGGCCCGGCAGGCTGGGGAGCAGGGCCGAGATCACCTTCACCGCCTTGCCCCTGGCCTGCTCGATGACGCGCGGGTTCCTGGGCAGTTTCTTGATGTCTTCCCACTCCCAGTAGCCCTCGGGATTGTCGTCGTCGGCGGCGCGCTGGCCGTCGGTCAGGGGCTCGATGCCGCTGGCGCGGAGCATCTGCATCATCAGCGAGGTGCCCGAACGCGGCAGGCCGGAGACGATCACGCAATCGATCGGCTCGATGTCGGCCTCCTCGGCGGCCTTGCGGTCGATCTCAGCCTGACGCACGGCGGCACGCTCGGCGGCAGCCTGACGCAGGACGGCCGTCTCGGACACGCTGGCCGCCTTCATCTCGGCGCGACGGAGCCTGGCCAGATTTTCCTGCACGGCGGCACGCTCGGGCTCGCCCAGGGCGCGATGGACGCGCGACATCAGGCGGTGGGCGAGCGGGAACCTCGGCTGCAATTGCAGCGCGTTTTGCAGCGGCTTGATCGCCTCCTGCCAGCGCTGCGATTGCACGAGCGCCGCACCCAGCAGGAAGTGGCCCTGCGGGTTGCCGTATTGCAGTCCAATCGCTTCCAGGGCCGCCTCGACCGCGGCGTCGTTCTGCTGCTGGTGCAGCCGGAGCCGGGCCAGGATCAGGAACGCCTCGGGATTGTGCGGGTCGGCGGCCAGCACCCGGTTCAGGGCCTCCTCCACCAGCTCATCCTTGCGCAGGCGCATGCCGGTCTGCGCCAGCATGAGCTGCAACTGCAACTCCTCGGGATGCGTCTGCCGGACGGTCTCCAGCTCCTGCAACGCCTCGGCGAACTGCTCACGCTGGATGGCGATCGAGGCCCGCAGCAGCCGGGCCGTCTCGGTGCGCCCGAAGGTCTCGAGCGCGCGATTGGCGGTCGCCTCGGCCTCGGGCAGCAGGCGGAGGTTCAGCTGGCAGCGGGCCAGCGCCTGGGCGTAGTCGGTGCGGTCGGGTTGCAGGTGGCAGCAGCCCTCGAGCAGCGGCAGGGCCTGCGCGTGGCGGCCGGCGTGTACGAAGGCGCGGGCGAGGTTCCAGTCGTTCTCGCGCTGGGTCTCGATGGCCGCCTGGCTCGTGTCGGACGACACCTCGTCGATGTACCCGAGCGCCACGAACTGGTCGAGGAGCGCCTGGCTGTCGCCGCTCTCCAGCCGCGTCCTGGCATGCTGGACGCCGCCGGGCGGCTCCCAGGTGGGGATGGTCGCGGGCGGGGTGGGGTCCACGAACGCCTCCTGCAGCACCCGCCCCTCCATGTCCTCGCCCATCGGTAGGCCGAAGTAGTGCAGCACCGTGGGGGCGACGTCGAGCAACCGGGCGCCGTAGATCAGCTCATCGGCCTGGAACCCCGGCCCGGCCGCCGCGAACACGCCCTGGGGCCGGTGCCACACGGTGATGCCCGCCGGCACGCGCGGGGTGAACTTCGGGCGCAGGTGGTCGGAGTGGAAGCCGTGGTCGGAGATGAGCATCACGGCCGTGTCGGGACCGGCCAGTTGCATCAGGCGTTGCAGGAACATGTCGTGCAGGCGGTACGTGCTGTTGACGACGTCCTTGTAGAGTGCGAAGTCAGCGTCGGGGATGCCCTGCATCTGCGGCGGGTGGTACGGCATGAAGAGGTGGCTCAGCTCGTCGACCGCGCGGTAGTAGACCGCCAGGAAGTCCCAGTCGGGATCGATCTCCATCAGGTGCGTGGCCGCCGTGTGCACCGAGAACGCCTCGGCCAGATACTTCGCCAGGGTCCAGAGCCGTCGGTCCTTGGTCTGGTCGACCGTCGGAGCGTCGGGCACGAACAGCCGGATGACCTGGTCGGGATCGATCTCGTGCGGGCTGACCCGCAGCGAGTTCATCGTCTCGGCCAGCTCGGGCGGCCAGTATGTGCCCGGCAACGGCGGCGGCCAGGTGTCGGGGTCCTGAACGGCCGTCACGCCGGTCAGGTGGCCGAACATGTTCGAGACCAGCTTGCCTGGCAGGTCGCGCTCCCCCTGGGTGGCGAACCACGACACGACGTGGCTCCGCAGCCCACGCTCGGCCAGGATCTCCCAGACCGTGCGGCACTGGCGGGTGGCGGCCGAGACCGGCACCACCGCCTTCGTCACCGGGTCGACCTCGGTGAACCCCGGCACGCCGTGGTGGTACGCCATCTTCCCGGTGGCGATGCTGGTCCAGAGCATCGGCGAGAGCTGCGGCTCCAGCGTCGTCAGGTTGCCACTGGTGCCGCGCTCGACCAACCGCTGCACCCCCGGCAACTGGCCGGCGTCGAGCAGCGGGTGGATGATCTTCCAGTCGGCCGAGTCCCAGCCCACCAGCAACAACTTCCTGCGAGCAGCCATGAGCAGCCGTCCTGGTCGAGTCCAAGGCTCAGGGTGGCACCGGCCGGGCCCCATCAAGAGCCGGACTGGCCTGGTGAGATCGCAGCACGCGTGCCGGCCGCGACCGTCGCAGGTCAGAGCCTGGAGGCTCCTCCAGGATCCGGGCCTGGCGGGTCGGCCATGCTCGCGTGGGTCGATGATCAACGACAGGACCGCCCGCGCGAACCCCTGGGTGTTCGTGCGGGCGGTCCCGGAAATCGGCTGCGTCCGCAGTGGCCGCGTTCAGCGACCCCGAAGGACTCGGAATCAGTGGACGGCGGGCTCGGCCTTGACCTTGCGAGCGCGGGCGGCGAGCAGGCCGGCGGCGCCCAGCGCCATCAGGCCCAGCGTCGACGGCTCGGGCACGGCGGCGTTGGGGATCACGATCCCGACGCCGCTGACGTCCTCATAGGCGCCACTGAGGATCTGGAACTGGTCCAGGCTGCTGTTCCAGGTCACCTCCAGGTAACCGAAACGGCCCAGGCCATCGACGAAGCCCATGTAGCTGCCGGGGCCGAAATCGGGCGAGGCGTAGGTCGTGGAATCGTAGGTGATGCGGAACGCAGAGTAGGCATCGTAGTCGGTGAAGAACAGCGAGCTGTCGACCGTCATGCCCGCCGAGAGCTTCGTCGGCGAGACGTAACCGCCGTCGTAGGCGAAGTACAGCCCGACGTCACCGTCGAGCCCGATGATCCCGTACGCGCCGTTCATGATCTCCAGGTCACCGCCGCCCGGCGTGAGCTCGACATAGGCGTAGGACCCGCTGGGCACGCCGCCGTTGATCCCGTTGAAGCCGGAGACGTCGATCGTAATGATCCCGGCCTCGGCCGTCGTCCCCAGGGTCCCCACGCCCACGCCGGCCGCCAGGTAGGCACCCAGCCGACCCGCCAGATCCCGCCGCCGCTTCGCCTCGCGCTGCATTCGCATTCTCCCTTCCCGATCGTCCTCGACCTCTCGGGCCCCCGCGCCATCCGGACGTGGCACCCACCGCCCGGCCGGTCAGCCGACTCGGCCACCGAGCGCGGACCGCAACGCCGCGGGCGTCGACATCGAACCCCAACACAATTGATCACAAAGCCACACCAATACAAGCAAAAATCAACAAAAGCAACCTCCAGCCCCCCGTCGTCGGGGCCTCCCCGGGATGGCACCCGGATTGCGTTTGAGGCTGGAGGTGTTGAGGCCACGAACCAGGTGTGCGCGGAGGAGGATTCGCCATGTCGGACGCGAAGGACCGGATCAAGCAGGGTGTCGAGGACGCGAAGGTGGCCGTGAAGTCGGGCGTCGAGCACGCCAAGGACGCCGCCGAGGCGGGCGCCGAGAAGCTCAAGGACGCGGCGCACACGGCCACCGAGAAGACGAAGGACGCTGCGCACTCGGTCGCCGAGAAGGCGAAGGACGCTGCGCACGCGGCCTCGGAGAAGGCCGGCGAGCTGGGCCAGGCGGCCTCGGAGAAGGCGAGCCAGGCGGCCCACACGGCCGGCGCCCACATCGAGGAGCAGGGCGAGCGGCTCAAGAAGGCCGGCAGCTGACGTCCCACCCCCGGACCACCCCCGCGCGGGCCCGGCCAATCGGCCGGGAGCGCCGGGGGTGGTCCGGGGGCCTTCCCGCCAGCACCCCGACGAGCCACCGGGCGCAGGTGCCCGGTCCCGGGGAACACCCTCCCCTGCTCCGCGGCCGTCACCGACGACGGCCCCCGCACGCGATCCCGGGTGGGTCCACACGCCCCCCGAACCCCGCCCGACTCCCCGGTGTCCTGGGGGTGGCCCGCCGCGGGACGGACCGCGCCGGAGCCAACCCACTCGACACAAAGCCCCCAATCTACTCGGCTTGCGGCATCAAAACTTGACCTGGCCCTTTTGAGGCCAACATTTACACTGCAGGCGACGTAGTAGGCCCGGGTCGATCTGCGCCCGGCCCGACGTGATGTGGCGGGGCTGGGTGACGGCCGGATCGGACCGGACCAGGTGGGGGGTGCCTCGTGGAAAGTCGGGCGACGACGGCCTCGACCCCGGCGCAGACCTGCCCGTTCTGCGGCGAGGCGGCCGGTCCGGAGCACGCCCCGGCCCCCCAGTGTGCGTTCGCGGCCCAGGCGAGCTGCCCCCTGCTGGGCGACTCGCAGGAGACGGTGGCCCTGCCGCTGCCCGCCGAGGCGCAGGTGCCGGCGATCGCCGGCGACGGGTTCCCGGCGGTCGACGACCTGGTCGGCACCCACCTGGGCCTGTACCGGATCGACACGGCGATCGGCCACGGCTCGATGGGGCGCGTCTACCGGGCCCAGCATCTGGGCCTGGGTCGGACCAGTGCGCTCAAGGTGCTGAGCCCCGGGCTGGTGACCCGGCAGCCGCAGACCGTCGAGCGGTTCTGGGCCGAGGCGCGGGCGGTGGCCGGCGTGGTGCACCCGAACATCGTGACGGTGCACAACCTGGGCAGCGACCGCGGTTACCACTTCATCGAGATGGAGCATGTCCCCGGCGGCAACAGCCTCAAGGAGGCGCTGATCCGCGAGGGGGCGTTCGAGCCGCTGCGGGCCACGGTGCTGGTGCGACAGGTCGTGCTGGCGCTGGCGGCCGCGCACCGCGCCGGGCTGGTGCATCACGACGTGAAGCCGGCCAACGTGCTGCTGACGCCCGAGGGGCAGGCGAAGCTGGCCGACTTCGGCCTGGTGCGGCGGATCGCCGACGACGGGACCCCGGGCGCCACGGTCGCGGGCACCCCCACGTTCATGGCCCCCGAGCTGTTCAACGGCGCCCCGGCCTCGCCGAGGACGGACCTGTACGCCGTCGGGGTCATGTTCTTCTACCTGCTGACGGCGCGGCTCCCGTTCGCCGCCGACCGGCTCGACCAGCTGATCCGGATGCACCGGCAGGAGCCGGCGCCCGACCCGAGGCGGCTGGCGCCCGGCATCCCCGACGAGCTGGCGACGCTGATTTTGCGGCTGCTCTCGAAGGACCCCGCCGACCGCCCGGGCTCGGCCGACGAGCTGGCCGAGGCGCTCCGGGTCGTGATGGGCCAGCTCCGCGACACCGAGAGCCTGGTCCGCGAGGCGCTGGAGGGGCTCGACTGCCTGATCCAGCAGGGGGCCCGCGACGCCTTCCGGGTGATCGTGCCGGTGCCCGGCGACCGGCTCCACGAGGTGTACATCGAGCTGGTGGAGGGGAAGCAGGAGCGGCTGCTCTCGGTGTACTCGGTGTGCGCCCCGGCCGACCCGAGCTTCTACGAGTTCGCGCTGCGGCTGAACGCCAAGCTCACGTACGGCAGCCTCTCGATCCGCGAGGTCAACGACGCGCCCATGTTCGTGATGGACCGGACGTATGCCCGGGTCCACGTCACGGCCGGCGATATCCGCGCGGCGGTCGTCGAGATCGCGCGCCGGGGCGACTGGGTCGAGCAGCAGTTGACCAGCACCGACCTGTTCTGACGCGGTCGGCCACCGACCGGGTGGGCCCCCGCCCGACCCCGGCGCGGCGGCCCGGGGAGAGTGGCCGGCCATGCGAACCGTGAGCCTTGCCACCCGCGAGACCGTCATCGCCGGCCTGGTGCTGCTGGCCCTGGCCCTGGCGCTGGGGGTGCGGCAGTGGCTCGAACGGCGGCGGCGGGAGCCGGCTGCGACCGACCTGGACGCCCGCTACTTCGCCGGCCGCGATCGCCGTCGCGCCCTGAGCGCCGCGCTCATGGGCCTGGCCGCCGGCCTGATGCTGGCCAGCGTCCGCATCGACCCCCGGCGCTCGCGGGCCGATGCCCGGCTCTGGCTGCTGCTCTGGGTCGGCGTCCTGGGCCTGACCTTCGTGCTGGTGCTCCTGGCCGGACTCGACTGGGTGGCCAACCGCGGCGACGCGATCCGCCAGCGCCGGCAGCTCGACGCCGAGCAGCGGGCCCTGCTCGCCGAGATGGCCCGCCTCCGCCCCCCTCCCCCTCCCGCCCGCCACCACGCCGACGGCCGCAACGGCACCACCCCCTGAGCAGGGGCCCGTGACTGCCACAGCTGGGGAGCCGAGCGAGCGACCCGAGCAGCCCGGAACCGTCGACCCAGGCCAGGAAAATGGCCGTTTGCCGTGGCCCACCGAACCGGACGCCGGGCGGCAGGCCCGACCCGGGCGGCCGACGCTCGGTTGACTTCATATCAAAATTCACTACCATGACCCTGCACGATCCCGCCGGGCTCCGGTCGGGGCGACCCGCGATGCGGTGGGCGCCCGCGCGAGGCGGCGAGGGGATCAGGGGCCGGGCACCGTGAGGGGTGGCCGGCGGAATCTCGCGAGGGGGCGAACGTCGGCCGGGTGAGCGGCCGATGAATGAGTTGGATCACTCCCACGGCGGTCGGGCGGGTCGAGGGCCCTCGGGCCCTGGCCCTCGAGGAGGGACCGGACATGCGAGACTCTCGCGCACGCGGCGATGCGCGTGCTGGGGCCGGGCGGGCCCTGGGGCGCTGGCTGTTCGGTGGCCTGATCGGCCTGACCCTGGCGGCCACCGCGCACGGCGGCGAGCCCGACCCGGCGACGTACTGGAAGGTCGGCGACCTCCGCTCCGGAATGTCGGGCGTGGGCCGCACCGTGATGTTGGGCACGACTCTGGAGTAGTTCGACGTCGAGGTGCTCGGCGTGATGCGCGTGGTCAGCCCGGGGCGCGACATGATCCTGTGCCGGCTCAAGGGCCTGAACCTGGAGCACGCCGGGATCATCCAGGGGATGAGCGGCAGCCCGATCTACATCGAGGGCAAGCTCGTCGGCGCGGTGGCCTTCGCCTGGGAGTTCGCCAAGGACCCGATCGCCGGGGTCACGCCGTTCGAGCAGATGGTGGCCTACGTCCGCGCCAGCGACCGCCGGCTCGCCGCCGAGGCCGACCCGAAGGCCCCCGCCGGTCCGGTCCCGGTGCCGGCCCGCACGGCGCAGATCGATCGCGCCCGGTTCGAGGATCGCGACGCAGCGCCGCCGGCGCCCGCGGGCCCTGCCGACGGGCCGATCGCGGTCTCGGGGGGCGGCCTGGCCGGCATGCGACCGATCGCCACGCCGCTGGCGGCCACGGGGTTCACGCCCAGGGCCCTGGCCCTGCTGGGCGAGCGGCTCGGCCCGATCGGCCTGGCGCCGATGGCCGGCGGGGCGGTGACCGAGGAGATCCTGGCCAGGGAGGGGGACAGTCCCCTGCGGCCGGGCTCGCCGGTGAGCGTGGCGATGGTGACCGGCGACTTCGACCTCTCGGGCATCGGCACGGTCACGCACGTCGAGGGGGACCGCGTCTACGCCTTCGGGCACCCGATGATGGGCCTGGGGGCCTGCGAGCTGCCGATGATGAACGGGTACATTCACACGGTGTACCCGCGCTCGAGCGTGAGCATGAAGCTGGGCTCGCCGCTCAAGGTCGTCGGGGTGCTCGACACCGACGTGAGCACCGCGGTCTCCGGCCGCCTGGGCGCCGTGCCCGACATGATGCCGATGGCCGTGACCGTGCAGACGGGCCGGTATGCCGAGCCGCGCACCTACCGGGTACAGATCGCCCGCGAGCCGAACCTGCTGCCGACGATGGTCCTGACCGTGCTGACCAACGCGATCGATACCGAGGGGAACCTGCCCGACGAGTTGACGGCGCGGCTGGAGGTGACGATCCGCCTGAAGGACCGCGAGCCGTTGCGGCTGAGCGAGACCCTGAGCGGGCCGCGGTACACCGGGGCCTCGGGCCCGCAGGCGCTGTTCGGGCCGGTGGCGGCCACGGTGAATCTACTCGTGCGCAACGGGCTCACGCCGGTGCGGATCGAGGGGATCGAGGCCGAGGTACGGGTCGAGGCCGTGCAGCGGACGGCGCAGATCGAGTCGGTGCGGCTGGCGTCCGACCGGGTCGAACCAGGGCAGTCGCTGCGGGCCGCCGTCACGCTCAAGCCGCACCTGGGCCCGCGCCAGACGGTCGAGCTGGAGCTGCCGGTGCCGGCCGACCTGCCGGATGGGACGTACGAGGCGACCCTCTGCGACGTGGGCCGGAGCCTGCAACGTCGGGTGCGCAACGATCCGACGCTCCTGCAGACCTACGATCTCGACGGCGTGCTGCGGGCAATCCGGGCCCGCTCCGAGCCGACGCGCACTGCGCTCTACCTGCACGTGCCGCAACCCGGCCGTGGCGTGAGCGTGGGCGGCCAGAGCCTGCCGCAACTGCCCGACGGCGTCCGCGCCGTCTTCGCCAGCGGTCGCAAGACGGCCGACACCACGCTCCGATCCGACCTGCTGGCCGTGGCCGAGACCGCCTGGGTCGTCGAGGGCTCCGAGACCGTCCGGTTCACCGTCAGCCGCAGCACCGGGCTGACAACGCCCACGGAATAGGGGACACTCCGGCGACCGGGGCAACAGCGGCCGTGGCCGGGCCCCGGAGCCAAGCCGGCCGCCGCGCTGGACCTCATGCCGACATTTGACGTGATCGTGGTCGGGGCGGGGACCGCCGGGTGCCTCCTGGCGCGCCGGCTGGTGGAGCGGACGGCCGCGCGGGTGCTGCTGATCGAGGCCGGGCCGCCGTATCCCGCCTGGGCGCTCGGCGCCCCCCTGGCCGGGCTGCGGCTGAGGCCGGCCTGGTCGTGGGCGCTCCCGAGCGTGCCGCAGCCGGCGCTCGGGGGCCGTCGGGTCGAATACCCGATGGGCCGGGTGGTGGGCGGGACCTCGTCGGTCAACGCCATGATCGCCGCCGCCGGCCCGCCGGCCGACTACGACGCCTGGGCGGCCGACTGCCCCGGCTGGGGCTGGGCCGACCTGGCCGGGGCCCTCGCGGGCCGGCCGGGCGAACCGGTGCCGACCGCCCTGCCGGTGGCCCCCCCGCGCCACGAGTCGGCCTTCTCGACCGCGTTCCTGGCCGCCTGCGAGCAGGACGGCCTCCGGCGGGTCGAGCCCCTCGATGGCTCGGAATCGGGCACCTGCGGCCGGTTCGCGCTCTTCCAGCGCTCGGGCATGCGCGTCAGTGCCGCCGAATTCGCGGCCCGCTCCGGCCGGGCCGATCGCCTGGTCGTGCGGCCCCGGACCGAGGTGCGGCGGGTGCTCATCGAGGACGGCCGCGCGGTGGGCGTGGAGCTGGGCGGCCGGCGAGCGACGGGGCAAATCCGGGCCCGGCTCGGCGTGGTGCTCTGCGCCGGGGCGCTGCAATCGCCCCGGCTGCTGCTGGGCTCGGGCGTGGGGCCGGCCCGCGACCTGGAGGCCGCCGGCATCCCGGTGGTCGCCGATCTGCTGGGTGTCGGGGCCAACCTGCAGGACCACTACGGCGCCCCGGTGGTCGTCGCGTCGCGCCGGCCGGCGCCGGGGCGCCCGTCGCGGTGGGTGCCGGCGGCGGTGCGCTACGCGGTGCGACGCGACGGGGTCATGGCCTCGAACTGCTGCGAGGTCGGCGGCTTCCTGGGCGAACCCGGGGGGTCGCCCGAGGTCGAGATCTTCGCCCTCTTCCAGACCCGCCGCGCCCCGGGCGCCGTCGAGGTGGCCGCGCTGCTCCTCCACCCGGAGAGCCGTGGCACCGTGGCCCTCGACCCGGCCGACCCCCGGGGCCCGCCGCGCATCGACCCGGGGTTCCTCACCGGCGCGGCCGACCGCGACCGCCTCCGGACGGCCGTGGCGCAGATCCGCGGTCTCATCGACCGACCGGCGCTGCGGGCCTTCGGGCTCGGCCGCGAGCTGATGCCGGGGGACCAGGACCTCGACGCGTTCCTCCGCGACCGTGTCGACACCTTCTATCACCCGGCCGGCACCTGCCGCATGGGCAGCGACCCGGCGGCGGTCGTCGATCCGGGACTGCGGGTCCGCGAGGTCGCGGGCCTCTGGGTGGCCGACAACGCGATCCTCCCGACGATCCCGGCCGGCCACACCGCCCTGACCGCGCTGCTCGTCGGCGCCCGCGCCGCCGAACGCATCGGCGCCCAGGTCGACGCGGAACTGACCTGAGGATCGGTCCGGCCGGGTCCGGTGTCAGGTCGTCCCGTCCGCGAACGGGACGAACGGCCGGCTCTTGCCGGAGGGGGCGTCGGCGATGGCGGGCACCAGGTCGATCCGGAAGCTCGCGGCACCCCGGAGCACCTCGCAGGCGGCGGTCTCGGCGCACGCCAGGTCATCCGGTGATGGCGGCCGGTCGACGGCCACGGCCCGGAGCACGATCGAGCCTGGTGCGACCTGGACGAGCTGGAACTGGCGGACCCAGCCGGTGTGCGGCCGGAGCGCGTTCAGCAGCTCCCAGGGGTGCAGCAGGCGGCCGTCGGGGAGCGCAAAATCGTCGATCGTCCGGCCCTGGATGGCCGTCAGCGTCGAGTAGGGCGCCCCGCAAGGGCAGACCGCGGGGCCGCGCTGCGCCCGGTCGCCGACGCGATACCGCACGAACGGCATGGCGAGCGAATGCAGCGCGGTGACCACGACCTCGCCCCACGCGCCCACCGCCGCCGGTCGGCCGTCGGGGGCGACGATGTCGACGACGTGCAGGTCATCGGCCACGTGATACCCCCCCGCCCCCGCCGGGCACTCCCACGCGATCAGGCCGACCTCGTTCGAGCCGTAGACGTCATGGATCGGGACACCCAGGGACCCGATCCGGTGGCGGAGTGGGTCGGTCAGCAGCTCGCCCCAGGTCATCACGAACCGGGGCCGCAGCTCCTGACCACCGGCGGCGGCCGACTCGATCAGCCGCGCCAGGGCGCCGGTCATCCCCATGAGCGCCTGCGGGTCGAACGCGGCGGCCGATGCGGCGGCCTCGGGGTCCCCGAGGGCGTCCAGGATGCGGGCCTGGCGGAACCCGAGCCACTGGACCAGCCGCGCCAGCCGCTGGTCGTCGCGCGGGTCGGGCCGGGCATGGAACAGGGCGACCGCCACCCGCTCGCCGGGCCGCAGGCCATACTCCCGAAGCGCCCGCCACAGGAAGGCGGTGAGCAGGCGCTCCTCGAACCAGGTCCGCCTGACGACCATGCGCTCGCCGGTCGACCCGCTCGTGGACCGATCCAGCAGCCGGGCCCGGTCGGCCGTGCACGACAGCAGCGCGTCCAGGCCGGCATCCTGCATGGTCCGCCGCGCGATCGGCTCGATCGCGGCCAGGTCCGCCGCCGTCCGCACGTCGCTGGCGGCCAGCCCGGCCCGTTCGAGCACCGCGCGCACGAATGGCACCGTGCGGGAGCCGTGGTCGATCAGGTCGCGCACCCGAGCATCCCGCCAGCGCGCGAGCGCCTGGGGCTCGGTGAAGGGCCGAAACGCCAGGGAGAGGGTGCTTAGTCGTTGGAGCGGGCGCACGTCAGGGACCCGGAACCGTGGGGATGGGGAACGGGACCATCAGGGCTCCGATGGCTCGGGGCCCGCCGCGACGCGGGCGATCACCTCGCGGTAGAACTCGACATAGGCGGCGGCGATTCGCGCCGCGGGGAACTGCGCGACGGCGATCTGCCGCCCCGCCTGGCCGAACGACTCGGCGCGGTCCGGGTCGCGGAGCAGTCCCAGCACGGCGTCGGCCATGCTCGCCACGTCGCCGACGGGGCAGAGCAGCCCGCAGCGGCCGTCCGCGACGACCTCGGGCAGGCCCCCGACCCGGCTGGCGACCACCGGGACCGCGCAGCTCATCGCTTCGAGGGCGGCCAGGCCGAACGCCTCCGAGGCGCTGGGCAGGAGCAGGACGTCGGCCTGCCGCAGCGGCTCGACCACGCTCGTGAGGGCGCCGGCGAAGGTCACCCGCCCGGCCAGGCCGAGCTGCTCGGCCCGCTCGCGGACCGGACCCAGCTCGGGCCCGGCTCCCACCAGCACGAGCCGGCAGGGGACCTCGCGGGCCACGAGGGCGAGGATGTCGAGGCAGTCGCCCGCGCGCTTGACGGCGCGGAAGTTGGAGACGTGCAGCAGCCGCCGCTCGCCGCCGGGCGGGCGGCGGAGTTCAGGTGAGGCGGGCCGGAAGCGGTCGACGTCCACGAAGTTCGGGATCACCCGGGGCTCGGGACCGCCGAAGGCCTGCCGGGCGGCGACGGCGAGGTGCGCCGAGACGGCCGTGACGCCGTCGCTGGCGGCGACCCCGAACCGGGTGATCGGTCCAAATTCCGGGTCGTGGCCGAGCACCGTCACGTCGGTGCCATGCAGCGTGGTGACGACCGGCAGGCGGCGGCGGCCCCGGAGCAGTGCGCGCGCCAGGCAGGCGCTCACGGCGAAGGGCATCGCGTAGTGGGCGTGCACCAGGTCGAGCCGCTCGGCCTCGGCCACCTCGGCGATCCGGCCCGCCAGCGTGAGGGCCTCGTGCGACGCCCCGAGGACCGGGTCGGCCACCTCGGGCACCGGGTGGTACCGGACGCCAGCGGTCCGACCGACCAGCCGGGGCGGGAGAGAGCGGGCCAGGAGATGGACCGTGTGGCCGAGGCCGGCCAGGGCCAGCGCCAGCTCGGCGGCGACGGTCCCGCTGCCCCCCAGGGTCGAGTGGCAGACGAGCCCGACATTCATCACTGGAACAGGCCCATCGGCCGGGGAAACAGGGCGAAGGGGTCGTCGGCCACCAGCGGCTCGCGGACGAAGAAGCCCTCGGCAAGCTCCGCCCCGATCAGCGCCCCGGTGGCCCGGTCACGGGCGTCCAGATCGGCCAGGAAGGTGGTGCGGGAGACGGCGGTCTCGGGCTCGTCGCGCTCCGGGTCGTGCAGTTGCGAGCCGTGGCAGCCGATCGCCGCGCGCTTGCGGTCGGCCCAGGGGCTGATGTCGACGACGAGGCTCGGCGGCACCCAGCGCGGCACGCCGAAGTGCAGCACCGCGTGCGGCCGGTGCCGGCCGGGCCCGGCTTCAGGCGCCCAGCGGGCCAGGCCCGCCAGGTAGGCCGCCGCCCGCACCAGCCGCGCGGCGGCGCCGTGGTCGGGATGCGGCTCGTCCCCGTGGTGCGTGAACACGAGCCGGGGCCGGAGCCGTCGCAGCACGGCCACCACGGCGACCCGGTTCTCCCGGCTGTCCTCGAGCCGGCCGTCGCCCAGGTCCAGCGTCTCGCGATGCGACAGGCCGAGCACCGCCGCCGCCCGGGTCGCCTCGGCGGCCCGCTCGTCGGCCGTGCCACGGCTGGCCGACTCACCCCGGGTCAGGTCGAGCACCCCGGTGCGGTACCCGAGCGCGGCCAGCCGCAGCAGGGTACCGCCGGCGTGAATCTCGGCGTCGTCCGGGTGGGCCCCGATCGCCAGCGCATCGATCGGGGGTCGGTCGGCCATCGAAGGGGCTCGCGACAGGCTGCGGGGGCACCCGGGGTCTCACCAGGGTGACCCATCCGGAAGGGCGTCGTCCGGCCCTCATGTCAGCACCGCGACCCGGATTGGTCAACCACCGGCCGGCCGGTCCGGAAGGCGGGTGACTCCGGCGGCCTGGAGCACCTCCAGATCGGCCGCCAGGTTCAGGCGACGGCCGCTCAGGCGGTCCAGGCCGTGGAGCAACGCGTGCGTGAGCCCCGAGCCCAGGACGCCCGCCCAGCGCGGATGGATCGTGACGGCCAGCGGAATCGGTTCGTCGACGAAGCCCGCATGCCGCTTGAAGCGGTCGATCGACGCCTCGGGCGGGAACCAGCCGCGCCCGAAGGCCAGGCTCCGGACCTCGGGCCGGGCCATCACCAGGCGCACGAACCCGAAGGCCAGCAGGTTGCCGGCCCCCTGGGCGTTGAACCGCTCGTCGCGGTTGAGCGAGACGCCGTGACAGAGCCCCTCATGCGTCCAGGAGATGATGAACCCGGCGAGCAGATCGCCCAGAAAGCAGCCGGTCGCCTCCAGGCCCGGCACCCGGTCGGCGGCGGTGCAGATGGCCGCCCAGCCCTCGGGGGTCGCGCAGGCGCTCTGCTTGACCCCCCGGCGCCGCATCGTGTTCTGGTTCACGGACAACCCGCAGTGCCGGAGCTCGTCCCAGGGCACCCCCCGGACCACGCCGCCCTGGGCCCGGGCCCGGCGCACCTGCTGGCGAAACTGGCGCTGGAGGCTGGCCTCGGAATAACCGCGGTCGTGGATCCAGAAGTTCGGGCTCGGGACCCCCGTGCCGCCGGCGGTCTGGAAGACGGCCACCATCCGGCCCGATTCGCGGAGCAGGCCGTCGATCTCGGCCTGCGTGGCCACGACCGGCATGGCGCACGGGATGGTGCAGAGCGTGAACCGGCCCACGTCGATCCAGAGCGCCCCGAACCGGGAGATCGTCTGGTGGCCGTAGGCGCGGAAGTACTCCGCCAGGGGATGCTCGGCCGCTCCCGCCGCCGGCGTCATCATCGCGGCACGACCTCCGTGCGGGCCCGGTGGCCAGCCGACCTCGCAGGCTCGATTCCCAGGGTCCGCTGGCCCCCGAGAACGTCGACCGACCGGACGGCCGCCCGTTCCCCAGGGAGCCCGGCGATCAGGTGCCCTGCGGCCGTCCGAAGACCGCGGCGAAGTAAGGGAACCCTTCGGCGCTGTACACGACGGCGGCGCCGATCTGGGTGAAGTCGGTGTCCAGGATGTTCGAGCGGTGGCCGCTCGACTGCATCCAGCCGGCCATCAGACTATCCGGATCGGGGAAGTTGAAGGCGAGGTTTTCCCCGAGCCAGGCGTACTGGTACCCCACCGCCGCGCCCCGGCTGGCCAGATCGGGATACGCGGCGTTGGGCAGCGTGTGCTGCATCAGGCGCTGGGTCGCCATCTGGTTGGCCTGGATCTGCGCCGCCTGCGACAGCTTCAGGTTCAGCGTCAGGGCCGGTAGGCCGTTGGCCACCCGCTGCTGGTTCGTCAGTTCCACGATCCGCTGCGCCCAGACGGCCAGCATCGCCGCCGAGGGCACCGTCGGTCCGTCCGGGGTCGTAGGCGTGGGGGTGCTCGGAGCCGGGGACGGAGCCGGGACCGGTGTGGGCGTCGGTGTGGGAACCGGAGTCGGCGTGGGCGTGGGGGTGGGGGTGGGGGTGGGTTTCGGGGTCGGGGTCACGATCGGCGGCGGCAGCACGTTGGAGACGAGCCGGCCATTGACCCAGGTCTTCCCCACGCCGCCGTCGATCGAGATCGGCAGGTTGCTGCCGCCGACCTTCTGGACCGAGATCCGATCGTCGCCGCCGCGGCCCAGGATCACGACCCCGGTGACGCTGCCGATCGGGAACCGGTTCACGCCGTTGACCGACACGAATCCCTGGACCGGCCGACCCGGCCGGGAGGTCACAGCGATCGTGACGTTGATCCGGTCGCCGGCCTCGGTGCCGGAGATCCCCAGCAGGCCGTTGAACAGGCCGGCTCCGATGCCGGCGGCGGGCAGGGTCCGATCATCCAGCGACTCCGGCGCAGGCCGGAACGCGCGACGCGTCCGTCTCGGGTTGTGCATCGTGGGGGCGTCTCAATGGTGAGGACGATCCGGGTTCCCACCGCCGGGCCGGGCGCGCCGGCCCCGCCGGTGGCTCCCCGAAGAGCACCGCGGGTCCTGCCCCGACATCGGTCCCGATCCATCCTCAAGGGGCGCCCACGCCCCCGGGCCCGCCAGCGGCCAACCCGGGAGCCTCGGGACTGTTGCCCCTCGACCCACGCCAGAGCACAAGGTCTTCCTATTTTGCCTAACCGGCCCACCTTGAATGGGCACTCTATCTAAACCCAGTAGGACTCGAATCGCAAGAGGACCGCAAAAAACACTGAAGTTCCGGGCGCCGGCGGCCGACGGGGGTGGGGGCCGGTGGGGGTCGAGGCGGGCGGTCGGCTTGTCGTCGGGGGCGGGGGGCCTTACGATGAACGGGCGTCCCCAGGGGGCGGCCCGACCGGGCCTGCCGCCGGCCGCACCGACTGAACCGCACGCCAACCGCCGGGGTTCCCGACCCGTGACCATCCTCCTGAACGGCGAGCCGCGCGAATTGCCCGGCCCGCTGTCGGTTGCCGACCTGTTGCGCCTGATGGCGGTCAAGCCCGAGCATGTGGCCGTCGAGGTCAACCGCGAGCTGGTGCCGCGGGCCCGGCACGCCGAGACCACGCTGCACCCCGGCGATGCGCTCGAGGTCGTGACCTTGGTCGGCGGCGGGGCCCCGGTCGAGCCGGGCGGGGAGTTGGGCCCGGAGCCGCTGACGATCGGCGCGCACACCTTCCGGAGCCGGCTGTTCGTCGGCACCGGCAAGTACACGACCCTGGAGCTGATGCGGACCTGCCTGGCCGCCAGCGGCTCGGAGGTCGTCACGGTCGCCGTCCGTCGCGAGCGGCTCCAGGACCAGCAGGGCCGGAACCTGATCGACTTCCTGGACCTGGGCCGGTACACGATCCTGCCGAACACCGCCGGCTGCTTCTCGGCCGAGGACGCCCTGCGGCACGCCCGGCTCGGCCGCGAGCTGCTCACAAACCTCGGCAACCCCGGCGCCGACTGGGTGAAGCTGGAGGTCCTGGCCGACACCCGGACCCTGCTGCCCGACCCGGTGGCGACCCTGGAGTCGACGCGGGTGCTGGTCCAGGAGGGGTTCCAGGTGCTCGTCTACACCTCGGACGACCCGATCCTGGCCCGCCGCCTGAAGGAGGCCGGCGCCGCCAGCGTGATGCCGGCCGGCAGCCCGATCGGCAGCGGCCAGGGGGTGCTGAACCCGAACAACATCCGGATCATCCTGGAAGACCTCAAGCGGGACGACCCGGACTACCCGGTGATCATCGACGCCGGCGTGGGCACGGCCAGCGACGTGGCGATCGCCATGGAGCTGGGCTGCGACGGCGTGCTGCTGAACACGGGCATCGCCTCGGCCACCGACCCGCTGCGGATGGCCCACGCCATGCGCCTGGCCGTCGAGGCCGGCCGGCTGGCGGCCCGCGCCGGTCGGATCCCGAAGAAGCTTTACGCGACGGCGTCGAGCCCGACCGAAGGTCAGATCGCCCGCTCCTGAGCGGATGGCCCCGGCCCGCTCCCCATCTCGCCCCGCCCCGCCCTTGCCTGCCCAGAACGGACGGCCGGATGCCGCAGCTCGACCCGAGCCCGATCCTCGGACCCGGCGGCGCCATCGCCAGGCGCTTGCCGCAGTACGAGGCCAGGCCCGAGCAGGCCGCCATGGCGGCCGCCGTCGCCTCGGCCATCGAGGGGAGCCACCACGTCCTGGTCGAGGCCGGCACCGGCGTCGGCAAGAGCTTCGCCTATCTCGTGCCGGCGATCCTGGCCGCCGCCGAGCTGGGCAAGCGGGTCGTCATCTCGACCCACACGATCAGCCTCCAGGAGCAGCTGCTCCTGAAGGACATCCCGTTCCTGCGGGCGGTCATGCCGCAGGAGTTCTCGGCCGTGCTGGTCAAGGGCCGCTCCAATTACGTGAGCCTGCGGCGGCTTGATGCCGCCTACGCCCGCGCCGGGGCCACGTTCCAGGACCCGGCCGACTTCGAGCAGCTCAACGCGATCAAGGCCTGGGCCGCCGAGACCGACGACGGCAGCCGCTCCGACCTGGACTTCCGGCCCTCGCCGGCGGTCTGGGAGGCGATCGCCAGCGAGCACGGCAACTGCCTGGGCCGCAAGTGCCCGCGCCACAAGGACTGCCACTACTTCAAGGCCCGCCGCCGGGTCTGGTCGGCGAACCTGCTCGTCGTCAACCACGCCCTGTACCTGACCGACCTGGCCATCCGGAGCGCCTCGCCGGGCGCGGGGTTCCTGCCCGAGCACGAGATCGTCGTCTTCGACGAGGCCCACACGCTGGAGGAGGTGGCCGGCGAGCACCTGGGGCTGCGGGTCACGAACGTCGGCGTCGACTACACGCTGACCCGGCTCTACAACGACCGCACCCGCAAGGGGCTGCTCGCCTACCACGGCCTGACGGGCGCCATCGAGCAGCTCCGCCGGGCCCGCTCGGCGGCCCGCGACTTCTTCGACGCCGTGGGCGCCTGGCAGGCCGCCAAGGGCTCGACCAACGGCCGGCTGCGGCGCCAGCTCCCGGTGGGTGATCCGCTCAGCGAGGAGCTGCGGAAGCTCTCGACGGCGATCGAGCGGGAGAGCGAGGACATCGAGGCCGAGGAGCAGCGGATCGAGCTGACCTCGGCCGCCGAGCGCTGCGAGGCGATGGCCGGCGGCCTGTCGAGCTGGATGGCCCAGCAGGACGGCGAGGAGTCCGTCTACTGGATCGAGCTGGAGCGGCCCAAGAAGCGGGTCACGCTGGCCAGGGCCCCCATGGAGGTCGGCCCCACCCTGCGGCGGAACCTCTTCGAGCGGGTGCCGACCTGCATCCTGACCTCGGCCACGCTGGCCGTGGGGGCGCCGCCGACCTTCAGCTTCGCCAAGGCCCGCGTGGGCCTGACCCGCGCCGAGGCGCTGCAACTCGGCAGCCCGTACGACTACCGCAGCCAGGTCACGCTCCACGTCCCCCGGAACCTGCCCGACCCCTCCGAGCAGCCGGCCGAGTTCGAGCGGCTCTCGATCCCGGCCATCCGCCACTACCTGGCGCTGACGCACGGCAAGGCGTTCGTCCTGTTCACCTCGTATCGCGCCATGGAGACCGCCGCGCGGGCGCTGACCCCCTGGCTGGCCGAGCGGAACATCGCCCTCTACACCCAGGGCGACGGCCTGCCGCGCTCGAAGATGGTCGAGGCGTTCAAGGCCGACATCGACAGCGTGATCTTCGGCACCGCCAGCTTCTGGCAAGGCGTCGACGTGCCCGGCGAGGCGCTCTCCAACGTCATCATCACCCGTCTGCCCTTCAGCGTCCCCGATCGCCCGCTGCTGGAGGCCCGGCTGGAGGCGATCCGCAAGCGCGGGGGCAACCCGTTCGTCGACTTCCAGGTGCCCGAGGCGATCATCAAGCTCAAGCAGGGGTTCGGCCGGCTGATCCGCTCGAAGGCCGACCGCGGCGTCGTCGCGATCCTCGACCCCCGCGTCCTGACCAAGCCCTACGGCCGCCAGTTCCTCGCCTCGCTGCCCGACTGCCCCCGGGTGGTCGAGAACCTGGACCTGAGCAGGGCCTGAGCGTGGCCGACCCGATCGGCGAACGGCTGGAGCACGTGCTCGCCCGCGCCGAGGGCCTGACCGCCGCGGACCCGGCCGCCGCCCTCCGCCGCCGCCTGGACGCCGAGCCCGACGACCGGCTGGCTGCGATCGTCCGCGACCCGACGGCCGGGATTGCGGATCGGGTCGCGGCGCTGGAGCTGGCCGTGGGCCGGCGACCGCTCGAACCGGAGACCGCCGCGCTGCTGCTGGAGCGGCTCGACGACCCGGCCGAGCCGGTGGCGCTGGCGGCCATCCGCCTGGCCCCGCCGTTCGTGGCCGCGCTCCGCGACCGGCTCCGCGACCGCCTGAGTGATCCCCGCCCCGCGCAATCACACGCCGCGGCGCTGGCCCTGGCTCGCCGCAAGGACCGGGCGATTCTGCCCACGCTGCTCGACTGGCTCGGCCCCCGCCACGACCCCGACCGTCGCCAGGCTGCCGTGGCCGCGCTGACCTGGCTGCTCGACCCGCCCGAGGCCCTGGCCCGCCTGGGCGCCGCCTGGGACGCGGTCGAGGCCGAGCGACCCACGCACGACGCCGGCCACGCCGGGTTCCGGTTCGCCCTGGCCGAGGCGCTCGTCGAGCGGGGCGACGACCGGCCGCTGGAGTTCCTGGCGGGCGTGGCGCTCGACGGCGGGCCCGAAGCCGCCCGGGCGCTGTCCCTGATCGAATGGTTCGACGCCCGGGACGAGGGCTGAATCGGCCGGAGTCGGATCGGGGCCGCCGCGGAATCCAGACGTCCCCCCTTCCCCGTTCCGTGGCCGGTGATACACTCGCAACGGGGATCGGCCCGGATGCGCGGCCCTTCGCGACTCCCCGCGGATGTGCGCGTCAGCCGGTTTTGGTCGGGTCCCCGAGCGGGAGACCCCTCGATGTCGCGCCAGTCGCACATGGAGCATTTCCGGGCGGCGAGGATCGTGAAGGACAATCAGGCCGTCATGGAGAACGTCGATGGCATCCTGGCCTGCCGCGAGAAGTCGGCCGGCCGCAAGGAGTGGCACGGCTACTTCGAGACGACGCAGGCCGTCCCGATCGAGCCCGGCGTCCACTACGAGCTGATCCTGGCCGACGGCCGCCTGGCGGAGGTGACCGCCGGCGAGATCCGCCAGGCCGACCCGACCGGCGTGAAGATGCACGTCGTTGAGTTCTACGTCATCGGCGATATCCGCCACCGCGGCAGCCGTCACGCCCTCGACCGCCAGGCCAGCGCCCACCGCTACTGGTGAGGTCGCCCCGCATCCCCTGGCCGGCGGGATCGGCCGGCTCGATCGGTCCCGCCGGCAGGGGCGAATATTCAGCGTCACGGCATGTGAGGCAACCTTGCCTTCGGTCGCCGCTGCGCCCACACTTGCCGGCTGGGCCGCGTCGCCGCGACGACGGCTGGTGCGACGACCGGGGTGCGGGAGATCAAGGCCGATGACCAGGACGCTGACGCGACGGACGCTGCTCGTGCTCGGGACCCTCTTCCTGGGGGCCGCCGTCCCCCTGACCACGCTGGCCGAGGACCCGCCGGCCAAGCCGCTCAACGCCGAGGCCCTGGTCGGCGCCTGGACGTTCCGCTCGGTGACCAAGGGCGACACGAAGAAGGGGGCCGACGACTACCAGGACTTCCAGAGCACCTTCACCAAGGACACGCTCACCCAGGTGCTCGGCGGCATGAAGTTCGTCTACAGCTACAGCCTGGACACCACCAAGACCCCGGTGGAGATCAAGCTGGAGATCACCGAGAGCCCCTTCGGCGCCGGGGTGAAGGCCAACGGCATCATCCGGCTGGAGGGGGACACCCTGACGCTGGCCTACAGCCCCTCGGGCGGCACGCCGACGTCGTTCGACCCCGCCAAGGCGGGCGACGACGTCCGGATCTGCGTGATGAAGCGGTCGAAGTGATCGCGGCGATGGCGCGGGAGCCGGCGGACCCGACCGGGGTCGGCGCCGGGAATGCGCGGCTAGGAATCGGCCGACGGTCGGGCTAAACTCAGGGGGATGTCTCGCGATCGACGCGGGGCGTCCCCCTCGCCTTTCGCCATTCCTGTCCCGGACCGGATCTCGGCATGCTGGCCAAGCGGATCATCCCCTGCCTCGACGTGAACCGAGGCCGGGTCGTCAAGGGCACGAACTTCGTGAACCTGCGCGACGCCGGCGACCCGGTCGAGGTGGCCGCGCGCTACGACGCCGAGGGGGCCGACGAGCTGGTCTTCCTCGACATCACAGCCAGCCACGAGGACCGAGCGATCATGCTCGACGTCGTCTCGCGGACGGCCGAGGTCTGCTTCATGCCGCTCACGGTCGGCGGCGGGATCCGCACCCTGGACGACATCCGGGCGCTGCTGAACGCCGGGGCCGACAAGGTCTCGATCAACTCGACGGCCGTGAAGGACCCCGAGCTGGTCC
>CAZUZD010000074.1:0-22331 GCA_964624465.1 uncultured Isosphaeraceae bacterium | reverse complement strand
CCCGAAGACCTCGCCCAGGTTCGAGGCCGGGTCGGTGCTGACCAGCAGCACCCGCCGGCCCTGTTCGGCCAGGCCGAGCGCCGTGGCGGATGCGACCGAGGTCTTGCCGACCCCGCCCTTGCCGGTGAAGAACAGGTTCCGAGTGACGGGACCAGGCAGGATCATCACGCACCTCCTCGCATCGAAGCACTCGACTCGCTCAGCAGCAACCGCCCGGTTTCCGGGCGGGATCGCCGAGAGTGACCAGGTTGGACGGCGTGCCGCAGGACGCCGTCGGCTCGGTCGGCGTCCCGGGCGGGGGCACGACCTCCAGGCCCGCCAGGCGAGCGAGCTCGGTGCGGGTGGGATAGCAGCCGCGGGAGACGACCGCACCGTTCACGAGCACCAGCGGCAGGCAGTCGTTGCCGTGCTCGCGGAGCGCGGCCGTCACCACCGGGTTCGCGGCGAAGGCCTGGGGCTGCTGGGCGAGGTTGAATCGCTCCACGGCAACGCCCTGGCGCCCGAGCCACGCCAGGTCGGCCGCCACCCGCGGCAGCCTCGGGTCGACCGTCGGGCCGCAGACGCCGCTCGAGCAGCACAACGGGGGGTCGTAGAAGGCGAGCGTGGTCATGACTGGACTCCTCGAAGGGTTCGCCAATCGTCGATCAACGATCATCCGGGGCAAAAAACTCTGCCGCTCAGAGGCCGGCGACGAGTTGCTTGAGCCGCTCAAGCACCCTGGGCTCCACGCAGTAGCAGATCCGCGGGCCGTCGATGGTGCCGCGGATCAGCCCCGACTCCTTCAGCACCTTCAGGTGCTGGGAGACGGTCGACTGGGCCAGCGGCAGATGCTCGACGATGTCGCCGCACATGCACGCGTCCCGGGTCAGCAGGAAGCGGACGATCTGGACCCGCGCCGGATGGCCCAGCGCCTTGGCCAGCGTGGCCAGTTCCACAGCCACGGCTCCAGCCTCCGGGGCCGAGCCGGCCGAGATTCTCGAGCTCGTTCCGGTCGTGCGCAACTTCGCGGCCACAGGCACCTCCATCCGTCTCATCGCAAATTTACGATAGACGATGGAGCCGACCCGGTCAAGTCTCAGGGCGAGGCGACGGACCGGCACGACTCTGCGGTTCCGTCCAGTGGCCCCGAACAGGACGTGGCATCAGAGATCCTCGCTGCCCTCGGGCCCCGGGATACCGCTTGGAGGGGGACCGGCCGGAGCATCGCCATCAGCACGACATCCCCCCGTGTGGCGGCCGCCGGGAGATCGTGATCCGGGCCGGAGGCCGAACGCTGGGTCGCTCGCAGGACGGAGTCGGCACCATGATTCACCCCAGCTCGCCCAGCGTTGGCATCCGTCGTCACGGATCGCGTTCGTCCACGGACCGGTCCCGTCCGAGGGGGCGCGGGGCGACGCCACGGCGACGCTCGCCCTCGATGATCGCTCGGGCATGAGCGACGAGGGGGTCACCGTTCCGATTCGACCGTCGATCGCTCGCGATTCGAGACCGATCTCCTGGCGCGCTCCGGGATGATCCGATGGTGTGTCGACGATCTCGTCGAGCGCTCGACATACGATGGAACGCCCTGGACCTCACGTGGTCAGCTTCGGACGGCCCTAGTCTGCCGCGCCCCCGGCGACCTGGCCGTCGGGGCCGGGGATCCCCTACCACGTTGAACAACGAAGCGGCTGAGCGTGTCACCCGACCTGGCCATTTTGCTCTGCAGGAACCCGGCCATGGCCGGACGGGCAACCCTCGTGATCCGCGGTGATTGCCGCCGAATCAGGCGAGGGTTGGGCCTGGGTTTCGAATCATCCGATCCGGCTGGCCGTTGAATCTCGACCTCAGATGATGACACCTGGTTGCCATTCTCTATTTTTGTTGCGCATACGTCAAAATGCTTCACCTTCGTGACATGATCGGCCGATGTAGCCAGCAATTGCGGCTTGGCTGGAGGTCGAGTCGGATTGGATGGTTCGGGATGCCCAGGGAGGGGCCATGCTGCTGACACGACGTGGCGCAGTCCACAGCGATAGCCCAGTCAAGGGCCGTGCGACCGTACGAGCGTGCAAGTCTCTGGGCCGCCTGCTCTGCCTGACGGCGGCAGTCCTGGTCGCGGACGCGGGATCGAGAGCCTGCGCCCAGGGTGGCAACTTCGACGGCTTCGGCCAGCTCGGCGTTCCGAAACCAGTGGAGTCCCCCGGGTCGACGCGGATTATCGACTCGCTGGACTGGGGACCGACGGCCGTCGATCGGGTCTCGCTCGCGGACAAGGCACCGGTGCTGCTGCCGTTCTTCAACAATGCGCCGGTCTACGGGCTGCCCGGCACCGTCAACGGCGGATTGGGTGAGCGCACGCACCTGACTGGCGACTGGGGCGGTCTCCGGTCCGACCTGGCCCGTCGCGGCCTCTTCATCGACCTCTACTCGACGAGCACGTATCAGGACCTCACGTCGGGCGGATTGAAGCCCGGTGGCTGGTTCGTCCAGAACACCCAGCTGTCGATCAACCTGGACACGGGGCGGGCCGGGCTCTGGGACGGCGGCCTGTTCCACTTCACGGTGCAGTCGCGCTATGGCGGGGCGCCGGAGTACACCTTCAACTCGGGGGCCAGCGTGCCGGTCTACACCGGCCTGGTCCAGCCCGACCCGCTGGCGTACTCGACGATCCTGCCGTCGGAGTACTTCCTGGTCCAGGCCCTCAGCGAGAAGACCAGCTTCATCGTGGGCAAGATCAGCGACCTCTTCATCCCCGACCAGACCCTCTTCGCCGAAAGCTACAAGTTCTACTTCGCGAACTTCGCGCTGAACAAGAATCCCATCACGACCAACTTCTACAACCCGACGGCCTGGGCGGCACTCGGGGTCTGGGCGCCCAGCAAATCGCTGGCGTTCGCCGGTGGCGTGCTTGATCCGAACAGCAAGTCGCAGAACTTCGCCAACAACGCCTTCAACCGCGTGAACCTGTACCTCACCGCCGTGGCCTCCTACTCGATCGGCGGCCTGCCCGGACAGTTCAGCCCGGCCTTCAACTGGTCGAACCAGGCCCAGCTCAACCTGAAGGATCCGTTCGGGCCGCTGAGCCCCGCGCAGGTCCCCCAGGCGATCGGGGTGTTGCTCGGCAGCGGCGAGACGCAGGGCCTGCCGGTGCACAACTCCAGCAACAGCTGCTTCCTGATCGCCAACGCCTCGCAGTACCTCTACGTCATCGATGAGCCGGAGGTCGTCGGCGAGAAGCTGCGGAGCGGCCAGCCGCTTCGCGGCCTGGGAGTCTTCGGCCGGGCCGGCTGGGCCCCCGAGGGGACGAACCCGATCACGGCCGACGGCAGCGTGGCCCTGTTCGCCCGCGGACTGGCCGATTCGCGGCCCTACGACAGCTTCGGGATCGGATGGTACCTGAATGGCTTCAGCTCCGATTTGAAGCACCAGATCGCAACCCTGACGCAGGGTTCGCGGTCGCTGCAGAACGAACAGGGCCTGGAGGTCTTCTACGACTTTGCCCTGACTCCCGCCGTCCGGATCACCCCGAGCTACCAGCACATCTGGAATCCGATGGCGGCCCAGGTCGTCAACGGGAACGAATTCGCGGACCTCTGGATGATCCGGACGACTGTCGTCTTCTGACGCTCTGATGCCGTCCTGGCCCAGGTCAGTCCTGACGATGGGCCAGGACGTAATCCAGGAGTGACCTGGAGGCGAGGCTCATCAGGCCGCCGCCGTCGGAGCGGTCCTCGATGCCGTAGCACTCGACGAGCCCGCGGATCCCGCCCGGCTCCTTCGCCAGCTTCGAGGGGTAGTGCGGGATCACCGGCGGCGCGGCGTCGACCTCATCCCAGCCGGTCGAGTCAGGCATCGAGTTCATCAGCGTGGGATGCCGATGGGTCATCGAGGGCGTGCGACTGAACTCCACCGCCGGGGCGATCCTGGTGAAGATGCCGACCGGCGTCGGCTGGTCGATGGCCTGATGAACGAGATCGAGCATGCGCACTGGCTCGAAGATCTCGGGCTCGAGCGGATCGACCAGGCGGGAGGCGAGCGTCGAGCAACGGGTGAGCGAGGCCGCGACATGGCTGTAACCGCCCCGGACCTCACGCTCGGCGAGGGCCGCGACCACGCCGATCGCCAGCAGGTCCCCGGTGAGGTAGTCGTTGAGCAATGCGGGTACGACCGTCGGCTCGGCCATGCCGGCCGAATGCGCGTGGATGGTGCCGCTGACGGCCTGGGCGATCTGCTCGAAACCGGGCCGATGCGCCCACTCCGTCCCCAGCGGGAAGCAGGAGAGCGACCCGTGGACCAGGTTGGGGTTCAGCTCGCGCAGCCCGGCATCATCCAGACCCAGGCTGGCAAGGACCCCAGGGCGCTGGCCGTCGATGAGCACGTCGGCGGTGGCGAGCAGTTCCAGGAACCGCCACTTGCCGTGCCGGCTCTTGATGTCGAGCAGGATGTTCTTCTTGCCCCAGCTTCCCTCCAGCCAGATCGGGAGCACCCAGTCGCCCATGGGCGGCTGGACCTTGATCACGTCGGCACCTTGCTCCGCGAGCAGGCGGGCGCCCGCCGGCCCCGCCACCATGTGGGTCAGCTCGACGACGCGCACCCCCTCGAGCGGACGGTGGCGTGCCGGTCCGAGCCGCCGACGCGTCTCGGTTCCTGATCGCTCGAAGTCGATGAGCGGCCTGGCCTCCGTCGCGGCCCCCAGGGGGTGGGCCAGCCACTCGTCCCGGGTGCGGACCAGGGCGAGCGGTAGTCCGAGCCGGACCGCGTCGTCCTCGAGTTCCTGCCCCATCTTGCGCTCCACCGCAGCCTGGATCGCGCCGGCCGAGTTGGCGCAGTCGAGGTACGTGAGCAGCCGGTCTCGCAGGTGCGGGTGGATGCCGATCATCGTGACATACCGGCCATCCCTGGACCGGTACGTACCGTTGTCCGGGTTGACCCCCCACGTGTCCATGATGGTGCTGTAGCCGTTCTGGAAGTGAAGCTGCAGCGAGTTCAGGAGCAGTCCGCAACGGCGGCGATCGAGGCGGAGCGTCTGCTCCGGAAGGCCACGCAGGGCTCCCAGATGCTCGACGACCGAGCCGAACGCCGCCATCACCCCGGCGGCGTAGTCATGAGCCCTGACCGGGCTCTTGACGTAGGAGAGCCCCGGCGTGACCGTCACCTTGGACGCGTCGAGCCGGAACGGAAGCGAGGCGGCCACGGCGTCGTAGGCCGTCTGCTGGATCTGGTGCGGGAGCATGGCATCGCTCACTGGTCGTCGGGGGGAATCGGTCAAAAAAAGCCAGTTCTTCAGAGCCCACGCGCGCAAGACGGCAGCTCCGCCGACCATCCGGGGCTCCCCCCTCCCTGCTTCCATTCCGGACGGATGATCTGCGTGACGTGGGTGCCTGCGGAGCGGACACGGCGGTCCCGCGGTCCCGGGAATGGACCGCGATGAGGCCAGCGAAGGTCTCTGGGATCCCGACGCGCGGAGTGACCCTCCGTGCTAGAGAACACCGTCCGACGGCCGCGTGTAACCTGCTCCGGCGGAATTGTGATCGACGGGTCCATCCTGGATTTCCGTGCGGCGGCCCCGGACACAGGAGCCGGACGCGTTTGCCTGCTCGGACCGAAGGCCGCGGCCCCCGGCCCGAGGGGCGTGGGCAGGCTCAGGCGGCGGGATCGACTACGATTCCTTTGTCAGGCGTGCCTGATTCGTGGTTAGATCGTCGCCGGCCGTGACGACGGTGGGCACATGGCTGATCCGGCTCGCCGGAGCCGAGAGACCGGGGCGAACGACGCGCGAGCCGATCGGGGAGTTGCGGGATGGCACTCAGAGACCGGGGCTCGGTGACTCGCTGGGTCCAGGCGCTGCAGGCCGGCGACGAATCCGCCACCCGGCCCCTGTGGGACCGTTACTTCACGCGATTGATCGGGCTGGCGCGCGGCCACCTCACCGGGGTGACCGACCCGGCGGTGGACCCGGAAGATGTGGCCCTGAGCGCGTTCAACGGCTTCTGCGTGGCCGCTCGCCAGGGCCGCTATGCCAGCCTCGCCGACCGGGATGAATTCTGGAGACTGCTCGTCGCCATCACCGCGAATCGGGCCCGCAACCTCCGGAAGGCCGCGGGTCGGCTCAAGCGCAGTCCGGGACGCTCCCCGGACCCCGGACCTGGCTCGCTCGCCGGCCCGCATGACCACGGCTCGCTCGACGACGAGCTGAGAGAATTCCTGGATCGCGAGCCCGACCCCCAGCACGCCTGGATGGTGCTCGAGGAATGCCGCTCGCTCCTGGCCATCCTGGAGCAGGAGGACCCGGCGTTGCAACTCCGCGAGATCGCGCTCCGGAAGCTGGAGGGGATGACGAATCAGGAGATCGCCGCTCGGATGTCCTGCTCGCGCAAGACCGTCGGCGTGCGCATCCAGTTCATCCGCCGACTCTGGCAGGTTCAGGTGGATCGATGACCACACCAAAAGATCAGCCAGATCGCGACGTCGGGTCCGTCGATCGCCAGCGACAGATGGTCCTGCTCCTGCACCGCTTCGAGGCCGCCTGGCTCGCCGGTGAACGGCCAGACGCGGCCGCCTGGACCCACGGCCTGGAGCCCGTCGATCAGCCGAGGGCCCTCGACGAACTGCGTGCCCTGGAGAGTGAACTGCGGACGATGTCGACGACGGATCGGGTGACACGCTCACCCCGCACCGAGATCGCGGGCGGTTCGCCGGGGCGCTTCCAGATCCTCGGGCCACTCAGCCAGGGCGGCATGGGGGTGGTCTCGATCGCGCTCGACACCGAGTTCCACCGCCGGGTGGCCCTCAAGGAGATCTGCGAGTCCGGCGTGGACGACGCCGCATATCGGGAACGATTCCTGGCCGAGGCGGAGATCACCGGCCGTCTCGAGCACCCCGGGATCGTGCCGGTCTACAGCCAGGGGTGTCGTGAGGACGGTCGGCCCTACTACGCCATGCGCCTGATCCAGGGCGAGCGGACCGGGACCCTCCAGCGGGCGATCCACGAATTCCACGACAGCCCCCCCACCGACCCGGTAGGGCGGGACCTGGCCTTCCGGGACCTGTTGCGGCGTCTGATCGACGTCTGCAACACGATCGAGTATGCCCACAGCCAGAACGTGATCCATCGCGATCTGAAACCGGCCAACATCCTGATCGGGCCTTACGGCGAGACCCTCGTGGTCGACTGGGGTCTGGCCAGCCTCGGGTCCGGCTGCGGTTCCGGATCGAGCAGCACGGAGCCATCGATCGCCGGTGAGACCGCCGCCGGGCCGGTCCGTGACGACGACCATCGGCCGACCCGAGCCGGGCATGGGCTCGGGACTCCGGGCTTCGCGGCGCCCGAGCAGTGGCAAGGGGTGCTGGAAGCGATCGGGCCCCGGAGCGACATCTACTCGTTGGGGAGCGTGCTCTACAGCCTGATCACCGGAACCTCGGCGTTTCCCGGGGCCCGGGAGGTCGGCTCCGGGACGCTCAGCCAGAAGGTGAGCATGGGGGACTTCCCCCGGCCCCGGCTGGTCCGAGCTGACGTGCCCCTGGCCCTGGAGGCCATCTGCCTGAAGGCGATGCGGACCCGGGCCGCCGATCGGTACCCGTCGGCACGGGCCCTCGCGGACGATCTGGAGCGATTCCTCGCGGGCGAACCCGTCTCCGTCCACGCGGAACCCTGGCCCTTGCGTGTCCAGCGATGGGCCCGGCGACACCGCACGGCGGTCGTGGCCGCATCGATCATGCTCGTGATGACCACCCTGAGCCTGATCGGCCTGTCTCTGCTGCAGGCGCGAGCCCGGGACTCGCTGGCCGATGCCAACGCGTCCCTGCGCCAGGCCCTGGAGGTCGCCGAGCGGGAACGCCTCCGGGCCCAGGATCAACAGGCCCTGGCCGTCTCGGAACGGCAGCGTGCCGAGGACCGTGAGTCGCTCGCGATCCGCGCCATCCAGAAATTTCGCGACGTGATCGCGGAGGACCCCACCCTCAAGAATTCCCCGGACCTCTTCAAGCTCCGGAGTCTCCTGCTCGGCGAGGCCCGCGGCTTCTTCGAGATGATCCGGGACCAGTTCCAGGCCAGCGGCGCCGCGAACCCCGAAAGCCTGGCCCAGGCCGGCAGTGCCACCAATGATCTGGCGATCATCCACGAGGAGCTGGGCTCGCCCGACGACGGCGCCAGGTTGCATCGCGAGGCGATCGCGTTCCTCGAAAAGGCCATCGCCGGCTCGCCGGATGCGGATGCCGAGACCCTCGTCCGATGGACCGGCGAGCTGGTGAACAGCCGGCTGGGACTGGTCTATCAGCTCCTTCGGTCGGGGTCGGGCACGACCGATCAGGTGGCCGCCGAGCTGGACCGGATCCTGGCCGCCCAGGCGATCTCCGACGAACACCCGGACCAGCGTTCGCTCGCCGGCGACATTGCCGTCGCGCACACCTACATGGCCACGCATCTGATCCAGCGCAGGCAGGCCGGTCGAGCGCTGACGCACCTGTCAGCCGCCCAGGGGATCCGGAAGCGGCTCGCCCAGGCCGAACCCGAACACAGGATTCATCGTCGCCAGCTCGCCGACATCCACTCCAACTTCGGCGCAGCCCTGGATCAACTCGGGCGGATCGAACCGGCGATCGAACACGCCCGCCAGGCGAATCAGCTCCTCGTGCAACTGAACTCCGAGGCCGCGGATGACGTGATGGTGAAGCCGGCGCTGGCGACCAGCCATCACAACCTCGCCTACCAGTTGACCCACGCCGGTCAGCCGGCCGAGGCCGCCGTCGAGCTGGAGCGGTCCCTTGCACTGCGGCGCGAGATCCTCCGCGATTTCCCGAGTAACCTCGAGAACCTGCTGGCGATGAGCCATGATCTGCACCAGCAGTTGAATCGAGCCCTGGCCGCACGCCGTCTGAAGGACGCTGTCATGCTGGCGTCGGAATCGGTCGTCGTGGCCGAGAACCTGCTCGCGACCAATCCTCGTCAGCGACCCCGACGACTGGAGTTGCTGGAGGCCCAGCACCGCCTTGGGCACGTGCTCGATGCCGCCGGCGATCGTTCGGGCGCCCCGGTGGCCTACCGCAAGTCGCTCGAGACCGTGGAGAGCCTCCTGGAAGCTGAGCCCGGCTCCGGGGCACTCATCCGACAGCAGGTCGACCTGCTCGAGCATCTCGGTCGATCCGAACAGCAGTCCGGCCACGCCGATCGGGCGCTCGAGTGGTACCGCCGATCACTGCCCGGTCGAACGCAGCTCGCGGAGGCGCCCGACGGCACCTCGAAGGACCGTGAAGCCTACCAGCAGCTGCTCCTGGTGATCGCCCGGCTCACCGACCATCCCGCCGCTCCGGAAGGCTCCAAACCGGCCGAAACCCGACCGTGAGCGGGCGGCGAGCGGTCATCGCGTCGGGTCCGAACGTCGCGGATTCGGTCGAGTACGGAGCGACGACGCACCGGCTTCGGCACCACGATACCGGCCACCCTGACCCGCCTCTCGAAGTGGTCGCCAGCGATCACGGGTCCGGGCCCTCATTCGGCTTCCGCCCTCGACTCCAACGCCTGCTTCAGCGGGCAATCCTCCCCGATCGGCTCACCCCGGCGATACCGCTGCAACAACTCCAGGGACCGCCCAGCGAGCGTCCGCCTCACCTCCCGCCGCTTCCCCTTGACCCTGGGGATCGCCATGTCGTCGTAGCCAGTGCACCGGTGCCGCATCCAGGCGATCACGGCGGCCTCGGCCCGCTTCTCGATCGGGATTCGCTCCGTCCTGGCGACCGTGCCGCTGCCGACCGGAGTGGCCTGCTCGGTGACGGCCCGTGCGAGGCAGCCGGCCAGGTCGGCGTGGCCGGGGTGGAAGGCGAGGAACGTCACCACCGCCCCGTGGAAGTCCTCGACGTACCGCTCCTGGGCCGACTCGCGCCTTCGGGCGGCGGCCTCCTGGCTCCTGGCGTAGCCCTCGGTGGATCGCTCGGCTTCCAGTTCGGCCCGAATCCGGTCGATGGTCGCCGCCGGTGCCCAGACGCCCCGGGAGAACAACCTGCGGCCCACCTTCTCCTGGACCACCCAGAAGTCACCGCTGGCCTTGACCCTGCGGGTGAGCCCGGCGTCTCCCGGTGGCAGGAGTGTCCAGCCGTCCGGGACGGTGAGAACCGAGCCGTCGGTGGCCCGCACGGTGGTCGGGGTCGGGCCAGGGGTCACGGTTTGCTTGTCCATGTCCGTTCCGTGACGAGGGCATCCGGGTCCAGAGCGAAGCGTCGGTCAAGAGGGCCCAGACGCTGGCCAGGCACTCAACCCCGGCCCTGACGATCGCCCGCTACGCCCGACTTCCGGTTCACGACCAGGCCGTCGCCCTGCCCGGACCGACGGTCGCCGCAGAGGTCATCGGCAGCATTGCCCAGCCTGCGACCGGGACGGACGGTGTTCGCGTCGGCGAAAATCTTGCCCCACGCTTGCCCCGGTCCCGGCCCGGAAATGGTCGGCTGCTGGCGGAACCACGGCCCTCAAAGTGAGGCCGGTTCCGGGGCGCAAGAACAACCCCGAGGCAGTTTTATGCGCCTCGGGGCGGTTGCTGTCGTCAGAGGCGCCGGGCGGATTCGAACCGCAGGATGACGGGTTTGCAAACTGTTGCGGGAAACCCATATCGCTTCGCTAGAAATAGACTTGTGACTGAAATGCCAGGGACCTGGTCGACATCTGGTCTACCGACCACAGGACTCCCTCCCGGCCTGGGCAATGTAATCGAAGCATGGCCGTCCTTGCCAGAGCCGATCCGCTCCGGGATCCTGGCCATGATCAGAGCAGCGACCGGGGGGCCAGGACCGTCGGAGGGCTGAGATCCTCGGTGACCTCGCGCAGGTTTTCCGAGAGCAGAGCGTCGGCGTCGAGGTCGGTGAAATTCGGTGGCACTCGGGAAGCCGGAGGGGCCGAATCCTGCCGCGACGGGTCGAGGACCCGGACCCCTTCGTTCCCGGAGCGTCACTCAGCCGATGAACCGCTTGGCCCCGTTGTTGAGCAGACGGGACGTGGTGTCCGAGTTGATTTCGTAGTTGCCCCCGTTGGCCGTGGCAGAAAGGTCGAAATTGACCGCCCGGCCGCTCTGGTAGGCGGAGTACAACGCGGCCCGGAGGGTGTCGTCCATCCGCAGGGTGACGGTGATGCTGCCGTCCGCCTCGACCCTGGCAACCGAGGTGAACGTCCCGTGGGTCACGCCGCCGTCAGCGTTCTGGATGGCGATGCTGAAGACCGCGCCGTCGAAGAGGCTGGCGACCGTGTCCGCGCCATGGAGTTGCCCGGCGGCGACCGAGAGGTTCAGGCTGATCGTGCCGTTCGAGCCGATGTTGATCGTCCCCGGCGACAGTGCCGTGACCTCAAGGCGCTTCGCGGTGATGGTCAGATCGGCCCAGGCGGAGCTGGCATCGTAAAACGCATTGCCGGCGTAGGAGGCGCTCACGGTGTACGTGCCAGCGTCGGTCGGCGCCGCCGCCGAGGAGTAGGTGGTGCTGCCGACGCCCTGGTAGTACAGCGTGACGCTGCCACCGCTGACGTCCACAGATCCCGACCCGGCGTGGGGGGTGCCGTCGTAAACGAACGTGCCGCCGACCGCGGTCGTCGATGACGCGGTGCTGGCCTCGAAGGCGCCGATGTCGACGGTGCCGCCGCTGACGCGGGCGTGGCCGCGCTGGTCCGTGGTGAGCCCGGCCGGGATGAGAGTGTTATCGCCTGCATTGATCGCCGGGCTGTCGGCGGGCAGGGCGTGAGTGAGGGTCGGTCCGCCGTTGGCGGCCAGCGGCCCGAGATCCGGGTCGCCGATGACCGTGCTGGTGAGATTCGAGAGGCCGCCGGCGCTGATCAGGTTGTGCGAGCCGGCGAACGTCCCGAACAGTTCGCCACCGGTGCCACTATTGGCCACGATCGTGTTGTTCAACGTCGCCGTGCCCGACTGGTTGCGGATCCCGCCGCCGAGTCCGGCCGAGTTGCCGCTGAGCGTGCTGGCGTTGACCGTCAGCATGGCGCCGTTGGTGTTGTAGATTCCGCCGCCGCCGATTCTGGCCGAGTTGCCGCTGAGCGTGCTGGCGGTGACCGTCAGCACGCCGGTGTCGGTGTTGTAGATCCCGCCGCCGTTGCGGCTCAGGGCCGAGTTGCCGCTGAGCGTGCTGGCGTTTACCGTCAGCTTGCCATAGTTGTAGATTCCGCCGCCCTCGGAGCCGGCCGAGTTGCCGCTGAGCGTGCTGGCGGTGACCGTCAGCGTGCCGCTGTTGAAGATCCCGCCGCCGTAGGTGAGGTTGCCGTTGCGGATCGTCAGGTTCTCCAGGGTGACCGGGGCGGTGCCGGAGACCGCGAAGATCCGGAACGCGGGCGTGTCCACGGCGTCGCTGCGCTGGATCGTCACCCCGCCGGCCGGCCCGGTGATCGTCACCGGCCTGGTGATGCTCAGCTGGTCGGACGTCAGCGTGATCGCCCCCAGCCCTGGCTGGAATTCGATGGTGTCGGCATCCGAGGCCGCGTTGGCCGCAACCAGCGCTGCGCGGAGCGTGCCCGGGCCGCTGTCGGCGGGGTTGGTCACGGTGAAGGTGGTCAGCAGCTGGCGATCCTCCAGCGCGACGAGTGTCGGCCGCAGCCGGTTCGAGGCCTTGCGGGCCGCCAGCGGCTTGCGAGCGGCGAACAGATTGCAAGGCGAGAAATGGCGGATCATGAGGATTTTCCTGTTGAGGGAGTCGACAAACGTGGGCTGAAAAAGCGCTGCGTCTGGCCCGCACGGGAACCCCGTGAGGATCGAACCGGCTGACTGGCTGGGGGCCCACAACGACGCCGGCACATGGGCCAGAGACGCATCGGGCTCGAGGAATACGTTCACGGTCCGCGGCTCGTCGCGGATCAAGATGGGGATCTCGCCGGTCCGGCAGGACCGTCACGGCGAATGCCTTCTGGATGGGGCCTCGAACCGCAGTAGCGGCACCACCTGGCCCGGTCGAAGTCGATCGCGCACCCGCCGCTGGTCCGCCAGCTCGTCGTTCCGCCCTCAGGCCATCTCGTGGATCCGGGTCTTGCCCGAGCGGGAGTCAGGACCGGGGCAGGAAGCCGCCGTCGCAAAGCCGGGCGGACCGAGCCTGGTGGCAACTCTTGCGCGACGGCTGGGGCAAATTCGCGGCGTGGACGGCCCTCAACGGCTGGTGGCCCCCCGTCTCAAAGGCGATGGCGTGCGGCGTCGCTTTGCTGGATTGAGCATGCTGTTCTCTCACCAGAAACCGCTGATCAGGCCCACGCCCTGGCCATCGAACGGCGGTCCTGCGCGGCGACCACGCGTCGGCAGTCGTGAGCGACCTCGGGTCGCGTACCCTGATACTGCGGTCGGATCCGGTTTGGGGACTGGCGGTGGTCCGGATCCCCAAAGTTCTCGCGGGTCGGTCCGGAATTCGGTAACGGAGGCCTGACCACGCTCGAACCAGGCCGACCCAATCCGGAGTGGGAATCCGCCGCGGGGAACAGGTCCAGGTTTCTTAAATTTGTTGGATTTCAGTAATGTGCTACCATGCACGACATGACACCACCGCCGGAACAGATCCTCGACGCTGTCGCGCGTGCGGAACGCGGCGATCGGGTCGCGATCGCCGAGCTCCTTGAGCGATACCGAAGCCGGTTGAGGCGGATGGTGGCTCTGCGGCTCGACCCTCGGCTCCAGGGCCGGGTCGATGCCTCGGATGTGATCCAGGAGGGTTACCTCGATGCCATGACGAGGCTCGAGGAGTTCGCCCGCGACCCGCGCGTCCCGTTCTACTTCTGGCTGCGGTTCCTGGTCGGGCAGCGGATTCAGGATCAGCACCGCCGCCACCTCGCGAGTCCCGGCCGTGCCGTGGGCCGGGAGGTCTCGATCTACCGGGGCGCCATGCCGGGGGCCAGCACCGGCGCGCTGGCCGCCCGGCTCCTGGGCAAGCTGACCAGCCCCAGCCAGGCGGCCCAGCGTGCCGAGCGCAAGTTCCAGCTCCAGGAGGCGCTCAACCGCATGGACCCGCTGGATCGCGAGATCCTGGTGCTGCGGCACTACGAGCAGATGACCAACGGCGACGCCGCAGCGGCCCTGGAGCTGGACAAGTCCGCCGCGAGCAAGCGCTACACCCGTGCCCTCGTCCGCCTGAAGGAGATCCTGGCCGGTCTCTCGACCGCGAGTTCCGGGGACGAACGATGAGCGAGGATTCTGCCGATCGCGATCCATTCGAGGTCGTCGCAGAGTCCTTTCTCACGCGATTCCGCTCCGGCCAGCGGCCCGGCATCGAGGAATACGCGGCCCAGCACCCCGAGCTTGCCGACCAGATCCGCGAGCTCTTGCCCGCGCTGGTGATGGTGGAGCAGGATCTGACGGTGGACCCTGCGCCGCGGCATCGGCCGGCTTCGCCGTCCCCGCTCGAAGGACGTCTCCTGGGCGATTACCGGATCCTCCGCGAGGTGGGCCGGGGCGGCATGGGCGTGGTGTATGAGGCCGAGCAGGTGAGCCTGGGCCGTCGCGTGGCCTTGAAGGTCCTGCCGGGCCACCTGGCTGGAAACCGCATCCGGCTGGAACGATTCCGCCGCGAGGCGAAGGCGGCGGCGCGCCTGCACCACACCAACATCGTGCCCGTGTTCGAGGTGGGCACGACCGGCGAGGTGGCCTACTACGCGATGCAGTTCATCCAGGGCCAGGGGCTGGACCAGGTGATCGAGGAGCTGGCACGACTGCGTGCCCCGGTCCACCAGGTGCGCGCGGTGGACGGACTGGCTCCCACGGCCGCTCTGGGCGACGGCGTCGGCCGGTTTGCGGCCTCCTTGCTGACGGGTCGGATCGCGAACGAAGGCGTTCCCGCGCCCGCCGGGATGCCAGGTGGGGAGACGCAGGTCGCCAGCGGGGGGGCCAGCCCCGCGGACGCCGGCCCCGCGGACGTCGGAGGCTCGGGCGGTGCAGGCGGACCTGGCTCGTCCTCGACCCCGACATGGCCACCGGCTGCCCTGCCGGGAGGAAGCCAGGCCACGCACACCTACCTCTCGGGTCGGCGCACCACGTACTTCCGGAGCGTGGCCCAGATCGCACGGCAGGTGGCGCAGGGGCTGGCGTACGCGCATGCGGGAGGGATCTTCCATCGCGACATCAAGCCCAGCAACCTGCTGCTGGACCACTCCGGGGTGGTGTGGATCGCGGACTTCGGGCTGGCCAAGGGGGACGACGACGGCCTCACGCAGAGCGGCGACGTCCTGGGCACGTTGCGCTACATGGCGCCCGAGAGGTTCCGCGGCCTGGGAGACGGTCGTGCTGACGTCTACGCGCTGGGCCTGACGCTCTACGAGCTGCTCACCCTCCGCCCGGCCTTCGAAGGCAAGGACCGGCTGCGGTTGATCCAGCAGATCAAGGAAGACGAGCCAAAACGTCCGCGTGAGCGGGATCCTCGAATCCCTCGCGACCTGGAGACGGTGGTCCTGAAGGCAATCGAGAAGGACCCGCGGGCGCGATATGCGTCGGCCGAGGCGCTGGCCGAGGACCTGAGACGGTTCCTGGCCGACGAGCCGATCCAGGCCCGCCAGGTGAGCACCTCGGAACGCTCCTGGCGCTGGGCCCGGCGCAACCCGGCGGTGGCGGTTCTCGGCGGCGTGCTGACGACGCTGCTGATCCTGGTGACGGTCGGCTCGCTCCTGGCGGCGGGCCGCTTCGCCAACCTGGCAAAGACGGCTGGACGGGCACGCGACGAGGCGGAGCGGGCGAGCATCCAGGCCCGGGCGGCCGAGCAGGAGACCCGACGGTTCGCGAACCAAGCCGAAACCGACAAGGACCTGGCCCAGCGTGAGACGCTCCACGCCCAGCGCGAGACCCTGCGCGCCGAGGGGGAGAGGCGACGAGCCGAGCAGCAACTCACGCGAGCGGAGCTGCTGGTGTACTCCAGCAAGCTGATGCTGGCCCAGAATGACTTCGAGGCCGGTGACGGCAGGCTGGCGTTCCATTACCTGGATGAGGCCCAGGTCAGCCTCCGCGGCTGGGAGCACCGTTACCTCTGGACACGGATCAACGCCCGGAAAACGCTCCTGGGGCACAAGGGCACCGTGTATGGCGTGGCGTTCAGCCCCGACGGATCACGGATTCTCACCGGGGGTGCGGACGGGACAGCGCGGGTCTGGGACGCCGCGACCTGCCAGCCCGTCCTCACGCTCCGGGGACATCAAGGCTACGTCCTCAGCGTGGCCTTCAGCCCCGACGGTCAGCGCATCGTCACCGGAGGCGGGGCCTGGTCGCTGGTGGCCAAGCCCGATGTCGCGAAGGTCTGGGACGCCGCGACCGGCCGCGAGCTCTTCACCCTCGCAGGGCACACCGGCTGTCTCTGGAGCCTGGCGTTCAGCCCCGACGGATCACGCATCGTCACCGGCTCCGGGGCCTGGTCGGACGGGTCGGGTGAGGCGAAGGTGTGGGACGCCGCGACGGGCCACGAGCTCCTGACCATCCCGGGAAACGGGCAGAGGGTGCGCCGTGTGGCCTTCAGTCCCGATGGCCGACGCATCGTCACCGGCGCCACGAATGGTGAGGTGCGGTTCTGGGAGGCCGCGACGGGTCGTGAACTCGCGAGCTTTCGGAAAGCACCGCTCCAGGCCCTGGTCTTCAGTCCTGACGGGGGACGCATCGTCACGGCACACGGGGATGGTTCGGTGAAGGCCTGGGATTCCACCACCGCCCAGGAAGTCCTCGCGATCCAGGCCCATCGGAACCTGATCGACAGCGTGGCCTTCAGCCCCGACGGCCACCGGATTGTCACCGCGAGCTATGACGGTTCGGCGAAGGTCTGGGATGCCGCGACCGGAAAGGAGCGGTTCAGCCTCAAGGGGCACACCGATCGGATTGCGAGCGTGGCGTACAGCCAGGACAGTCGACGTATCATCACCGGGAGCTACGACGGAACGGCGAAGGTGTGGGATGCCGTGACGGGACAGGAGGTCCCGATCCTGCGGGGGCACACCGACGAGGTGTCCAGCCTGGCGTTCGATACCGATGGCCGTCGGATCCTCACCGCCAGCCGGGACGGGACCGCCCGGGTGTGGGACGCGGTGACGGCCCAGTCCCTTCTCGTCCTCAGGCCCCCGGAGCTCGTGTCGGGAGCCGAGGGCCGTCCGCTGCATGAGGCGGTGTTCAGCCCCGACGGCCAGCGCATCGTCACCGGGGGGGAGAATGGGACGGCGCGGGTCTGGGACGCCGTGACCGGTCAGTCCGTCCTCACGCTTCAGGGACCACGCGGCTCCGTCGTGCGAGTGGCGTACAGTCCCGACGGTCAGCGCATTGTCACCGGAACCTGGAATGCGCAAAAAAGGACGCTGGGTGTCGCGAAGGTCTGGGACGCCGCGACGGGCCGCGAGCTTCTCGCGCTTCAGCCCATTGGCGCCGGGATCCTCAGCGTGAAATTCAGCCCCGACGGGACCCGCATCCTCACCGGGAGCCAGGACCATACGGCGCGGGTGTGGGACGCCGCGACGGGCCGCGAACTCCTGGTGCTCCGGGGGCATTCGGGACCCGTCACCAGCATGGCGTTTCGCGGAGACGGCCGTCGCATCCTCACCGGGAGCCGGGACCAGACGGCTCGGGTGTGGGACGCAGCGACCGGTGGGGAAGTGCTGAGTCTCAAGGGGCACACGGCGGATCTGACGAGCGTCGCGTACAGTCCCGACGGCCAGCGGATCGTCACCGGGAGCCATGACCGATCGGCCAAGGTGTGGGATGCCGAGTCGGGTCAGGAGTTGCTGGCCTTCAAGGGGCAACCCAATGCGGTCATGAGTGTGGCGTTCAGCCCCGACGGATCGCGCGTCGTCACCGGGATCGCCGGCGCCCAGGCCACCGCGAGCATCTGGTACGCCGGACGGGGCCAGCAGGTCCGGGTCCTCCAGGGGCCGAGCGCGACGCTGACCTGCGTGGCCTTCAGCCCTGATGGCCAGCGTGTCTTTGGCTGGGACACCCAGAAGCGGATCCTCGCCTGGTCGACGACGGATGGAACGCCGGTCGAACCCTCCGATCCGCCTGGCATGCCGGCGCCCGGACCGGCCCACTCCGCCGATGGCCTCATGTCGGCGAGGCCGGAGGGCCCGACCATCCGCGTCACCGACCAGCGACCATGACCCAGTGCGAATCCCTGGCCGCGACCCGATGCGACCGAACCGCAGCGCAATCGCGCCGAACGGTCGGGGATCCAGCGGCGTGGTGCGCCTGAATCAGCCCGAAGCCGGTGGAATTGGGGCGTCGCGACGTTCCAGAAAGAGCGGTTCGCTGAACCGCACCACGACTTGCAACGGGCCAGCGAGTTCTTGAGGGCTCGACCTGCCGAGTCCTGGGGCAGTGGTCGGGTAAGCCCCGGGCGAGGACTCCCCTGAGCCCCTTGCCGCAGGCCCCTGGAATTTCGGAGTCCGTAGCCCGGCCGGCTCACAGAGGGACTGGCAAGCCTGAGGCTGTCGACCCCGGACGCGGTGACTCCGGGGCCAGGGACTGGTTCGTCGCCGGCTACCTGGGGCACTCATCCCTCGCTCGATCCTGCTCACGGCCGGGGTGGCCCGGCGGTCGGAGCGATCGCCGGGTTGATCAGGGTGTCGGCCTCTCGGCGGGCCATCTCGGCGATCCGAAGATTGTGCCAGCCGGCTCCGACATCCCGCTGGGCGGCTCGCTCGCCGATCCGTTCACCGGCTTCCGCGAGCAGGATGCGGGCGCGTTCCGAGTGCCCCAGGCGAGTCTCGGCCATCGCGAGGTACGACCTCCAGGTGCTCCCGTGATCCGCCCCGAGGTCCGACTGCCCCGCCCTTTCGAGCCATCGGACGGCGGCGGCGAACTCGCCGATCCGATACGCCGCCATGCCCCGGGCCAGGAAGAACCAGGGCTGGTTCACGCCGCCGGCGTCCGCATCGACCGCGTGCTGGGCCACCATCTCGAGGCGCTTCCAATCCCGCTCCGCCGGGGGCAGGAGCAGGTTCACCTTCGCGGTGGCATCCGCCACCATCGGGTCCTTCGACTCGATGAAGAGGTCGAGCATCGCCCGGGCGAGGCGGCCGTAGCCCTCGAGGTCTCCCGACCGGATCAGGACCACGGCGGAGTCCAGCGCGAAGGTGTTGTCAAAGCCCGTCTCGCTCCACCTCGCGGACATGTTCCCGCTCCGTCGCATCGGGCGGTGGCCAGGCATTCTCCGCGGGCGAGGGGCGTTGATCGGTGACGACGATGGTCTGGCCCTCCGGCCGCGCCTGCACGTAGCCATCGGGCGAGTTGGCCGGTCCGGATGGTGGCATGGCGGGCGGATCGGAGGGGTCGAGCGACCTGCCATCGGTGGCCGACCAGGCCAGGATCCGCTTCTGGGCGTCCCAGCCGAAGATCCTCTTGCCGTCGGGGCTGAACGCCACGTTGACCAGCAGCTCCCTCTGCCCCTGGAGGACCAGGACCTCCTGGCCCCGCCCGGCAGACCAGATGCTCGCGGTGGCATTGCCGCCGGCGATCCCCGTGACAATCCGGGACCCGTCCGGGCTGAACGCCACGCTCTCCACCCGCTGGTCGTGCCCCCGGAACGCCAGGAGCTCCTGGCCAGACTCGGCGTCCCACACCTTGGCCGACCGGTCGGCGCTCCCGGTGACGATGCGCGATCCGTCGGGGCTGAACACCACGCTGGCAACTTCCGCCGTGTGCCCCGTGAGGCTCAGGAGGACCCGCCCGGTCGTCGCGTCCCAGACCCTGGCCGTACGATCCGCGCTGCCGGTCACGATGCTGCGGCCATCCTGGCGAAAGGCCACGCTCGTGATCGGTCCCGCGTGCCCCTCGAGGACCAGGAGCTCGCGGCCCGTCGCGGCGTCCCACACCCTCGTCCTGGAATCCTGGCTTCCCGTGAGGATGCGAGACCCATCGGGACTGAATTTCACGCTGTGGATTCCGGCGTCGTTTCGCTGGAAGGTGAGAAGCTCGCGGCCCGTCTCGGCGTCCCAGACCTTCGCTTCACCCCTCCCCGCACCCGTCCCGAACCACGTTCCGGTGACGATCCGCCGGCCATCGGGGCTGAAGGCCACGCTCCCCACGCGACCGGGGAGCTTGAGGCGGAGGAGTTGCTCTCCCGTCCTGGCGTCCCAAATCCGCGCCGTTCCGTCCTCACCGCCGGTGACGATCCGTGATCCATCGGCGCTGAACGACGCATCCGTCAGACGCCGCTCTTCAGGCGACTGGACCTCCGATCGCTGGAGGACGAGAAGTGGTCTGGCGGTCGCAACGTCCCAGACCCGGGCGGTCCCGTCCAGGCTGGCGGTGACGATCCGTCGGCCCTCGGCATCGAAGGCCAGGCTGACGACACCGTCGATGTGACCTCGGAGCACCGGGATCTCCTGCCCCGTCGCGGCACTCCAGACCTTGGCCGTCCCGTCGTAACTGCCGGTGACGATGCGTCCGCCGTCGGGGCTGAACGCCACACTCGCGATCCGGTCGGCGTGTCCCCTCAGCTTGAACAGCTCCTGTCCCGTCGCGGCATCCCACACCCTGGCCGTCTGGTCGGCGCTGCCCGTGAGGATGCGTCGACCGTCGGGGCTGAACGCCACACGGTCGATATACATCCCGTGGGCCTTGATCGCAAAAACATTCTGGCCCGTGGTGGAATCCCAGAGCGTCAGGGAACCATCCACGTGTGCCGTGACGATGCGCCCCCCGTCAGGGCTGAACGCCAGGGACTCGAGCGGCCGCTTCGGAAACGCTGCGAGCTCCCGACCCGTCGTCGCGTCCCAGAGCCGCGCCTCCCCGTTCGTCGCGCCGGTGACGATGCGCCGGCCGTCGGGGCTGAACGCCACGCTGCGGATCTTCTGCCCGTTGCCGGGAAGGGTGAGGAGCTCGCGGCCGGTCGCGGCGTCCCACACCTTCGACTCACCGGGCCCATAGGCCCACGGACCGGCTCCGGTGACGATTCGTGACCCGTCGGGGCTGAATGCCACGCTCCAAAGACAACCGGTGTGCCCCGAGAGGGTCAGGAGCTCGCGGCCGGTCGCGGCGTCCCAGACCTTCGCGACATCGGGCCGGGGTTCCAGCGACCATTTCCCGCCTCCGGTGACGATGCGCGATCCGTCCGGACTGAACGCCACGCTCAGGGCGAGTCCTGGGTACCCTCTGAGAGCGAGGACGGCCTGTCCCGTCGCGGCGTCCCACACCCTCGTCCCAAGGGAGCTCGCGGTGGCGATGCGCGATCCGTCGGGGCTGAACGCCACGCCATACACGGTGCTTCCCTTGTCCACGACGAGCGTTTGTCGGGCGTTGACCCGCGTCCAGAGATGACGATGCTCCCAGCCGCGGAGGCTGACCTGGGCCTGGTCCAGATAATGGCGCGCGAGCCCGCCGTTCCCGGCCTCGAAGTCGTTCTGGGCCAGCATCAGCTTGCTGGAGTAAACCAGCTGCTCCGCCCGCTTGAGCTGCTGCTCGGCTCGTCTCGCCTCACCCTCGGCCCGCTGCGTCTCGAGCTCGGCGCGACGTGTCTCGATCTCGGCGCGATGCGTCTCTCGCTGAGCGAGGCCCTTGTCGGCCTCGGCCTGATTCGCGAACCGACGCGTCTCGCTTTCGGCCGCCCGGGCCAGGCCACTCGCCCGCTCCGCCCGGTCGCGAGCCAACCCTTCGGTCTTCGCCAGGCTGGCGAACCGGCCCGCCACCAGGAGCGAGCCGACCGTCATCGCGATCAGCAGCGCCGTGAGCACGCCGCCCAGCGTCGCGATGGCCGGGTTGCGCCGGGCCCACCGCCAGGAGCGTTCCGAGGTACTCACCTGGCGGGCCTGGATCGGCTCGTCGGCTAGGAACCGTCTCAGGTCCTCGGCCATCGCATCGGCCGTCGGGTAGCGCGCCTCCGGATCGCGGTCCATCGCCTTCAGGACGATCGTCTCGAGGTCCCGCGGGATCCGGGCGTCGATCGACCGCGGCCGGGGGGGCTCCTGTCCCTGGATCTGCTCGATCAGCTGCAGCCGGTCGAGCGAGTCGTACGCCGGCCGCAACGTCAGCAGCTCATAGAGCGTCATGCCCAGCGAGTAAAGGTCGGCGCGGGCATCCCCCTGGCCGCGGAACCGCTCGGGCGCCATGTACCGCAGCGTGCCCAGGATGTCGCCGGTGGCCGTCAGTCCGTCGTCATCCGACTTGGCCAGGCCGAAGTCGGTGATCCAGACCACCCCGGCGGTGTCGAGCAGCAGGTTGCTGGGCTTGATGTCGCGGTGCACGATGCCGCGGGAGTGCGCGTGCGACAGCCCCTGCGCCGCCTGGCGTCCGATCTGCGCCACGCTCTGGAAGAACGGCTGGCGCTGGCCGGAAGTGTCGAACTCCGAGACGTGCGTCCCGCCGGGCAGGACCGCCGAGCTCGACGGATCGGCCGCGGGCGGAGCCGGCGGGCGGCGATCGTCGGCGTCGCCGGTGGCG
>CAZUZD010000073.1:0-22610 GCA_964624465.1 uncultured Isosphaeraceae bacterium | reverse complement strand
GCCGGCCGACGGCCCGGCGCCCCGGCCCACCGGCGGGGTCCGCGAGTACTTCATCGGCGACCCGGTCGAGCGCCCGGACGAGAGTCTGGAGGTGGCCGCGGTGTGGTTCCCCGCCGTGGCGATGGACGGCCACCCGGCACCCGAGGCGGCCGACGTCGTGCACCTGGAGGCCGACGTCACCGCCGGCGAGGGCAACCCGCACGGCTTCGCCAAGGGCCAGTTCGTGCCCTACCTGAAGGTCGCCTACGAGATCACCCCCGCCGCCGGCGGCGCCGCCATCACCGGCGAGCTGCTGCCGATGGTCGCCCGCGACGGCCTGCACTACGGCGCCAACGTCGCCCTGCCCGGCCCCGGCGCGTACCGGCTCACCTACCGCTTCGAGCCCCCCTCGGCCGGCGGCCTGGGCCGTCACGCCGACGCCGAGACCGGCGTCGCCGCCTGGTGGGGCCCGTTCCGGCTCGACTGGGACTGGGACTACGCCCGCCCCGCCGCCCCCTGAGCCACGCCCTCGACCCGTCCCCCGGCCGGCCGCGCGGCGTTGCCCCGGCCGAAAGGGGGTTTGACACCGGCCCGGGTCACGATAGGATGAGAATCGTCTGAGCGCCCACCCCGCGTCGTCCCTGTCGAGACGCCTGGCCTCGGTCGGTGCCGAGCTGTCGGCCCCTCCGTCGAGGTTGCTCCCTCCCGTGCCCAGCCCCCGTTGCCAGGCCCCCCCGGACCCGCGCCGGACCGGTCCCGCTCGCCCCGCCGCTGCCGCCGACCCCGCCCGGGTCGGCCGAGCCGGTCCCGGGATCGCGGCCCGCGGCGCCGTTGACTCCTCGCGAGGCCGCCGTGCTCCCGTTCGCCCTCCCGTGCTGGGGGATGCTCGGCCTGCTGGCCGGCCTCTGGAAGCTGGCCATCGGCGCCGCCGCCCTGGGGTTCTACCTCTGGCGCAAGGGCCTGCTGCGGCACCCGCTCTTCAAGCTGCTGGTGCCCTGGACCGCGACCCCGCCGACCTCGGCCCGTGCTCGACCGACCCCCTGGACCGCCGCCACGACCGGCCGGTCGCCCGCGGCCCCGCCGTCGCCCGGCCCCGATCGCCTGGCCGCCCCGGCCGGCTCGCCCGCAGCACCCCGGCGGCCGGTGCCGGCGGCGATTCCGCTGGCCGGCCTGGCGCGGCTGGTGCAGGACCGGTGGTCGCTCCTGCTGCTCATCCTCGGCTTCCTGACCCTGCTGGCCTGGGTCGTCGCCCGCTGGACCACCCACCACGCCCCCTCCGGGCCGCTGGCCGGCTGAGGCCCCCCCCTCGGGCCTGGACCCCTGGCCCGATCCCGCTGAGACAGATCCTCGCCCCGGCGGCCGACCTGGCCTCCGGGGTTGCCGTTCGAGTGCTCGACCGTCACGATCGCCCGTGCCCCTCCCCTCGCCCCGAGGAGTTCGCCATGATCTCGACCACGACGCTGCTGCCCCTGGCCTTCATCCCCCACGGCCCCGAGCTGATCGTCGTCGGCTTCGTGGCGCTGCTGATCTTCGGCAACCGCCTGCCGAGCGTGATGCGCTCGCTCGGCAAGAGCGTCACCGAGTTCAAGAAGGGCGTCGCCGGCATCGAGGAGGAGATCGACCAGGCCACCGCCATCCCGGCCAAGCCCGTCGAGAAGCCGACGACCACCGTCACCGGCCAGTGATCTCGCTCGGCCTCGCCCCCGCGCGGCCGCCGCGCTCCCGGATTGCCTCCGCCTGACCCGACCGATCTCGACCCGGGCGCGGCCCCTGGGCCCGCCCGGTCCCGATCCGAACCGATCTGACCTGATCCCCTTCAGGACCTCCGCAGGAGACCACCGCGATGTTCCCGAATCTCGGCCCTGGCGAGATGCTGATGGTCATGATGGTGGCCGTCCTGCTCTTCGGCAAGCGCCTGCCCGAGGTCGGCCGCTCGCTGGGCAAGGGCATCGTCGAGTTCAAGAAGGGCCTGCATGGCGTCGACGACGAGCCCGACGGCCTCGCCGGCTCGTCGGCCTCCCGCTCGACCTCCGGCGGCTACCGCGCCGAGCCCGCCCGCCTGCCCAGTTCCGACCCCAGCGTCCCCCGCTACGAGCCCGCCACCGCCACCGAGACCGAGCCCGGCCCCCTGCCCTACCAGGACTGACCGGGTCCGTACCGTCCCGCACCGGCCGGCCGCAAGCTGCTCTTGCCACCGGCCCGGCCGTCCGTTACCATCTCTCACTCGCCCGGCCCCCGCGCCGGGTGACCCTGCCTCGGGCGGCTAACTCAGCGGTTAGAGTGCCATCCTCACACGGTGGAAGTCGCTGGTTCGAATCCAGCGCCGCCCATTCTCGCAACGTCCTGCAGCCGAAGCGATTACGCTTACCAGCCGGCGGTCGGCTGTGCGGTCCTCCGAAGGTTCTACCCGGTTTACCCGGGCAGACAGGAGTTCCGCCAGCCATGCCGATCCGCGTGCACAAGCCCCCCGTCGCCCGGCTCCACAAGCCTTCCGGCCAGGCTCGCATCCGTCACGACGGGCGCGAGATCTACCTCGGCAAGTGGGGCTCGGCCGAGGCCCGGAAACGCTATGCCGCCTTCCTCGAGGAATGGCGAGCCCGCCAGGCCGCGCCCCTCGACCTGGTGCCGAGCCAGGCCCTGACCATCAGCGTCGCGGTGGTGCGGTTCCACGAGTGGGCCCGGCAGCGCTACCGCCACCCCGACGGCACGAGCACCCGCACCGCGGACAACCTCAAGTCTGCACTCCGCCCCCTGCGCCGGCTCTACGGCGCCCTGCCCGTGGCGCAGTTCGGCCCGGCCAAGCTCTACGAGTTGCAGGGCCACCTTGTGGCCGAGGGGCTGAGCCGCTCCACGATCAACTGCCGGATCGGACACGTCCGGCGATTCTTCAAATGGCTGGTGGGCCGGGAGCTGGCACCCGCGACCATCCTGGCCGGCCTCGATGCCGTCGAAGCCGTGCGGGCTGGCCAGGGAGCCCGGGAGACCCCGCGCCGGCGACCCGTCGCCTGGGAGACCGTGGCGGCTACCCTGCCCCACCTGACCCCCATGCTCCGCGACCTGGTCGTGGTCCTCTGGCACACCGGCTGCCGGGTCGGAGAGGTCCGGCGCCTGACCACCGGCGACATCGACCAGAGCGGCGACGTCTGGCGGGCGACCCTCGGCCAGCACAAGACCGCCCACCACGGCCACGCCCGGATCATCCTCCTGGGGCCCGAGGCGCAGAACGCGATTCGCCCCTGGCTCCGGCCCGAGCACCCCGCCGCCGCCATCTTCGAGCCGAGCCGCGTCAGCGAGCGAGCGGCGAACAACCACGGCGAGCGAGCCCCGGGCGACACCTACTCCCGCGTCTCACTCCCGCAGGCCCTGCGACGGGCGATCCGCAAGGCGAACACCCCGAAGCCTGGCCAGGCCCCACCGACGCCGATTCCGGCCTGGACGCTCGCGCAGCTGCGACACTCGGCCGCCACCCGGATCCGCGAGCAGCATGGCATCGATGTCGCCGCCACGGTCCTCGGCCACTCCCGGCCCGACATGACCGCGCACTACTCCGGCACCGCGATCAACCACGCCGTTGATGCCGTCCGCAAGGGCGGATGACGGCCCCACACATGCCGTGTTGATCTTGCCCGGCGATCTGAACGGGCGGATAGTAGACTCTGACCGGGCCGCCAGCTGATCCCTGGCGGGCGCCGGCGCTGGCTCCCGGGGTGCTGTCTCCCCCGTGCGCCGGCGCCGGCGCACCGGATCGGAGACAGAACATGAGTGAGCCCCACCCGTCAGCGGATGCCCTCCGGAGCATTCTGGCTGACCTCAACGTATTCATGGATCACGAGCTGCGTTACCGCCACGCGAAGAACCGTGAGTGGATCATCGACTTGAAGGACGGTCACGAGGTCCTCCGGGGCCGGAGGGAGATCCCCGTGGCCCTCGTGACAGGCCTGCGAGCCGCACGGCTCAAGTTGCGTGACACGCTGGAGCAGTGCAGGGCAGCTGCTTGCTTCGGCTGGAGCGAGGAACTGCGGGCGCAACTCCAGGAGCTATGCGAGTTCACCGACAAGGTCAGTCACGAGCTGCTGACCCCGGTGCAATCGGCCGAACGGATCTACCGTAGTGGCTGGGGCCTGCCGGATTGGCGTGCCGCGATCGAGACCGCCTTGCGGTCCATACCGGGCGATCAGGCCGCTGCTCCGGACCGGCCACCCGCACCGACGCTTGAGCCCGATCAGGACGATGAGCTGGAACGCCAACGCCTGGCGTTTGCCCTATCGCTCTGGAATGCGGGAAAAACGTGGCGTCAGACGAAAGAGGCCACAAATGCCAAAGCCAAGACCCCCGGCAACCCGTCCGGCTGGCGGATGGTGCGAGGCGACATCAAGACGTTCACCAGGCAGGTCGAGCGATTCGCCGAGAAGCACGAGCTGTTCATCAGACAGGGCAAGCCAGGACTCAAGGTCCAGTCCGACTGCCAATAGGAACAATAGGAACAGCCGAAATGTTCCATTTGTTCCTATTGATGAAGTGATTTTGATGCGATAGGTTTCTCAGTGTGGTCGCGGATCGCCGTAGTCGATCCCCCTGACCGATCACACCGAGGACTCACCCGCATGGTTCCCGATTCGACCTGGCTGCAGCCCTGCGATGTAGCCCGCCAGCTGGGCAAGAGCCCTTCCGCAATCGTCCGCTGGTGCTTGAAGGGCGCTTGCCTCCGCGACGGCACCCGGATCCGCCTGCAGGCCCTGCGGTTGCCCCAGGGCTGGAGGATCGCCCCGGACGCCCTCGAGCAGTTCCTCGGCGCCCTGACCGCCGACGCGTGCGGCCAGAAACCAGCGCCCGCCATCGACTGGGACGAGCACCACCGCGCCGAGGCCATCCTCGACGCCGCGGGCTGGTGAGGCTGCGCGCCGCCAACGAAGACGCCCAGCCGGCTGTGACCGACCGGGCGCCTCGATGTACCAGTGCGGCCGGCCTGACTTCCTGCCGCAGGTCTCCGAACCACTCGCGCATCACCACGAGGGGACGATGAATCTTAGGCCAAGGTCGATGACCGATCAAGATGCCTGCGAGCCCCAGCCGCTCGGTTGCTTCTCCTACCTGCCCGCCGGCCCGTTTCAGCAGGCCGTGGAGCTGATCGCCTGCGGCCAGGCCGACTGGACGCTCGACCGCGAGCTGGGCCTCGACGACCAAGTCACCGAAATGCACCAGCAGGTAGCCCACGATATCGTCGAGCGAACGGGCCGACTCGCCGGCTCGATTGATCCGTGGGAATCCGCCGACGCGGCGCAGACCCGCGCGTGCCACCTGGCGCTCGACGTCGCCCCGCACATGGCCGAGGTCCCGGCCGCCTGTGACTGCGGCGGCCGCTGGTCGGTCCGGCCGAGCCTGGACGGCGGCATTGCGGCTGTGGTCTGTCGAAGCTGTGGCGAGCACATCGGCGACTTCGTCTCCGAGGGGGCCGCAGCCTGATGAGCACAACGAGTAAGACCATCGCGCAGGCCTGGCGCGACCGGGCCCCGGAGCTGGCCGCCCTCGTCATGAAGACGATGGTGAACCGCACCGACCGCTACGGGGCCTACTCCGCCGACGGAGGCCAGATCACCGCCGACGGGCCGCTCGACGAGGCCCGGCTCGCCAGGCACTGGGCCCAGCCCGGCCGCGGCACCGTCGTCGGGCTGCACACCACCGCCATCGTCGACGAGGAGTGCCTGTCGAAGTGGGGCGCCATCGACATCGACCGCCACGGGGACGAAGGGGACGCCGACGCCAACGAAAGGTTCGCCCTGGCCAAGCTCGACCAGCTGGCGGATGAGTTCGACCTGTCGGGCTTGCTGCACACCAGCAACGGCGCCGGCGGTTTTCATCTGCGGATCGGGTTTGCCGAGGCCGTGCCGACCCCGAAGCTGCATGCGTTCCTCAAGTGGCTGGTGCGAGACTGGGCCGACTTCGGCCTCGGTCACGAGCCGGAGGTCTTCCCCAAGCAGGCCGACATCCGGCACACCCCCAAGCAACTGGGGAACTGGCTCCGGCTGTTCGGGCCGCACCACAAGCGCGACCACTGGTCGTGCGTCTGGGACGATGAGTCGCGCGAGTGGCTGACCGGCACGCCGGCGGTCGATCGGATCTGCCAATACTTGGACCTGAGCATCAACCCGGCCAGGATGCTCGCACCGGGCTTGATCCCGGCCGAGGTATTCGCCGCCGAGGCCAGGCATCGGTCGCCCCGGGCCGGGACGAAGCGCAGTCAGAACCAGTTTGCCAGCGACGATGACGCGCAGCACGCCGCCGAGGCCCTGCAGTACCTGCCCAGCGACTACGTCGACGACTACGACCAGTGGATCCGTGTGGGGCAGGCCCTGACCGGGCTGGGCAGCGAGGGGCTGCGGCTGTGGACGGACTGGTCTCGCGCCTCGACGAAGTACGCCACGGGCGACTGCGAGACGAAGTGGGGCACCTTCAGCGACCAGGGCATTCAGCTGGGGTCGCTCTTCGCGTGGGCCAAGGCCAACGGCTGGGTGCCGCCGTGGAGCAAGCCGGCGCCGGTCGGGTTCGCTAGGCACCGGGCCACGGCCGATGCCCAGGCGCGTCCCGTGGGTGGCGACGGCGCGAGCGCGACCGGTCCCGAGCCGGAGCCCGAGCCGGCCGAGGGGCTCGAGCCCGCAGACCGCCCGACGATCACCATCACGACCGAGATCGACGTCGTCGCCGACCAGGCCGTAGACCTGCTCGCCCATGACCCCAACGTCTACCAGCGCGGCCGCACCCTGGTGCACATCGTGCGGGACGGCACGCGTCGGCGGTTCCGTGCGGCCACCCGGCCGGCCGGCGCCCCGGCCATCGTGCCGATGACCGCCGCCAACGTCCTGGACCGGCTGTGCCGCGGGGCCCGCTGGTGCAGGCTGAGACCGCTGAAGGACGGGGGGTATGAGGCAGTTCCCGCCGTCCTGCCCGAGAACGTCATCAAGACCGTCCTCGAGCGGCGCCACTGGGCCGACATCCGGCCCCTCGAGGGAGTCGTCGAAGCGCCCACCCTGCGACCCGACGGCACGATCCTGGACCGCCCCGGCTGGGATCCAGCGACCGGCCTGTTGTTCGAGCCGAGCCAGACTTTCCCGGCCATCCCGGACCGGCCCACCCGCGCGCAGGCCAGGGCTGCCGCCGAGCTGCTGCTCGACTTGGCCGCCGACTTCCCGTTCAAGGAAGGGCACCGGGCCGCCTGGCTCGCTGGCCTGCTGACGCCCCTGGCCCGGTTCGCCATCGACGGGCCGACCCCGCTGTTCCTGTTCGACGCCAACGTGCCAGGGGCCGGCAAGTCCATGCTGGCCGACATCATCGCCCTCATCGCGACCGGCCGCCTGATGGCCCGGAGCGCCTACCCGGAGAAGGACGACGAGGTCAGGAAGTTGATCCTGTCCATCGCCCTGGCCGGGGACCGGATGCTGCTCTTCGACAACGTCGCCACGGGATTCAGCGTCGGCGGGGCCGCGCTCGACGGGGCCCTGACCGCCACCAGCATCAAGGACCGCATCCTCGGCAAGAGCGAGATGAGCGGCGACGTCCCGTGGAACACCGTCCTCTACTGCACCGGCAACAATCTCGGGCTGCGGGGGGACGCCCTGCGCCGCGTCGTGCCGTGCCGCCTCGAATCGCCCGAGGTCAGCCCGGAAGAACGGACCGAGTTCCGTCACCCCGACCTGCTGGGCTACATCCGCGAGCACCGCGGCGACCTGGTGGCAGCTGGCCTCACGATCCTCCGCGGCTACGTCGTCGGCGGCCGGCCTAAGCCGGAGCCCAAGCTCCCCAGCATGGACTTCCGCGCGTGGGCCGGCCTGATCCGCCACGCGATCTACTGGGCCATCGGCGAGGACCCGTGCGAGGGCCGGAAGGAGCTGAAGGAGAACGACGCCGAGACGGTCGCCCTTCACGGCCTGGTGGCCGGCTGGGCCGAGCTCTGCAAGGTCCACGAGGACGGCATCACGACCGGAGCCGCCATGCGGATCCTGGCCGACCCTCCTGCCAATCTGGCCGCGCTCCGGGCGATCGTCGTGGAGTGGTCAACCGACGGAGGACTGCCATCTTCGTACGTCGTGGGCCGCCGGCTGGCCAAGGCACGGGGCCGCATGACCCCGGCTGGGGCGCTCACCTTCAGCATCGACGAAGGCAACAAGAAATGGATCGTGAAGCCGGCCATCCCGCCTGCACAGCCCAAACCACTAGGCGAGCAGGCCTCATGTGGCCCCGTCGGTGGAGATGGTGGAGATGGTGGACATGGCCGCAACCCACGCGGGCAAGATTTGAATTCTGAGTCTGTAAGGGAACGGCAACGGCCAAGTCCACCATCTCCACCATCTCCACCGGACGCGACGCACCCCGACTGGCTGCTGATCGCCCGCGGTCCCAGCCCGCGACCCGCAGCCCTGCCCACCGAGGCCGATGGCGGCTGGGAGGACGTGGCATGAGTACCGTCCTGGACCGCGTGCGGGCCCGCGGGGTCGAGCTGCGCCTCGAAGGCGACCGCCTGCAGGCCCGGTGCCCCGTGCCCGCCGACCTGCGCGACCTGATCCGCGAGCACCGTGCCGACCTGATCGCCCTGCTGACACCAATTGGTGCCAAACCGGCCGCGCCGGCAACCCCCGCACCTCTCGGCCCCGGCTTGAGCCCGGCGCTGCAGGCCCAGCGCTGGGGGCCCTCCATCGACCACGACCTGCCCCCGATCCAGGTCGAGCACCCCGACCCCGTGGCGCAGGCCAAGGCGCTGGAGTGGGCCGACCGCTCCGACCCCTACGCCCGCGCCGAGCGCCGCTCCCTCGAGGACATCGGCCTGATCCAGATCCGCCCCGGCGTCTGGGAGCTGCCGGCCGTCTCTGACATCGACTTCGGCCCCCCGCCACCCCGCACGAGGACGCCATGAGCGACTACACCGACCGCCCAACCACCGGCGCCGTCACCCCGCACCAGTGGCAGCAAGCCCTTGACCGCCAGCGCCACGGCAACCGGCCACGAGGACCCCGGCCACCCGATGGCGGCGAGCCCATGCCGCAGATCATCAGCCGGCCGACCTCGGCTCCGAGACGGACGGGCGCCGCCTGACCTCGGGGTTGCTGTCGCGAGTGATCCGCCAGGCCCTCGGAGCCCCGACGATGACCCGAGCCGAGCAACTGGCCGTCCTGGTGGATGAGCAGGCCCGCGACGACGCCACCGACCGCGTGTCGTCGCCGGCTTGCCAGGAGTCGCAGATCCAGGCCGAGGGCGGGGCAGGGTTCTTCGGGTCGATCGCCGACCCCCGCTCCGTCCCGCCCGACGCTGGCCTGATCGCCGAGGAGTCCTACACCCTCGCCGGCCCGGCCCGGCTCGCCCCGCCGTTCCGACTGATCGGCGTCAGCCGGATCTGGACCACCGCCGTCATCAGCTACATGCCCCCTGCTCGCTGCCCGGTCTGTCGGGGCCGCGCTATGCCCCGGCTGGCGGTCTGTGCCTGCTGCCACGCCACCGCCACCGATCCGACGCCGCACCCGATGCAGGAGTCCGCCAAGGCCGCCAGCAGGCGTGCCCGGCTCGGGGGCGGCACCGGCGGCACGCCGCTGAAGCGCGGCCGAAAGGCGTTGTGGAGCGACTACCAGGCCCTGGGGGCCGTCTGACCATGCGCAAGCCACTGCGACCCGTCGCCTCGACCGGAGAGCGCGACGCTGCCGACCTCGACTGGCGGAAAACCCGGGCGCTCGAGATGGCCCACAAGAAGGCCGCCGGCGTGCCCGTCCTCAAGATCGCCCGGTTCTACCGCGTCAGACGCTCGGTCGTGTTCAGCGAGATCCGGAGCATCCCGGCCGAGATCCGTGCCCGGATTGAGACCCTCGTCGACGAGACGACCTGAGCCCGGATTTTTTCGGCACTTCCGGGCAAAAGAGGTGCGGGTGAGTTTTTCGCCACTTCGTACCAAAAAATACCGGTCGCACCGTGTGGCACCCCTGGCACCTGTAGGGCAGGAGCAGCGAAACCGATGCCCCTCAAGGCCCGTGGCGACTGCGTCTACTACTACGAGAACCGCCGGGTGGGCAGCCGGGTCGTGTCGAAGTACGTCGCCAGCGGCCTGCTCGCGATCCTGGCCGACGAGCTCGACGAAGACACCCGGCAGCAGCGGAAAGCCCGGCAAGAGGCCGACCGCCGGGCCCTGGCCGCCTGGCAGGCCACCGACGATGCCGAGCGGGCGCAGGTCCGGGCCGTTGTCCGGGCTGCCCGCCAGCTTGCTCAGGACCACCTGACCGCCCTCGGGTTCCACCGCGACCCTCGACGCCGCTGGAGACTGAAGATGACCACCGCCGCCGTCACCGATCCGCCCGCCCCCGCCGAGGCTTCGACGCCAGCGCTCCCCCCCGCACCACTGAAGCGTGGCCACCCCGCCGCCGCCAGCTTGCCCGTGTCGCACTGCCAGGGTCTCGGGCCGAATGTCGGCGTTGCTCGTAACTTGGTTGCTCACTGGCCGCCAGAGCAAAAGTGGCGCGTCCTCGACGACCTCGACGCCTACGTCGCCCGCCTGGCAGGCCCAAGCGCGAGCGGAGCCGTGCTGGCGCTGGCCGAGTCGGCCGGCCTGACCTGGATGCGACTGCGGAGCCTGGAGACGTTCGACGTCATCGCCGAGCCGAAGGGCGGCCGCACGGTGCAGCGGATGGCGCTGGATCAGAAGCGCATCGCTCAGGAGCGCCGGCAGCTTGCCGACCTCATCGAGATGATTGCCCGGGTCAGGCGCCTGGAGTCTCGCGTGCCGCTAAACAGCGTCAGTGTGCTGGTCACCGGCCCGACGATGATCGGCGCCAGTCCCTCGCCGACAGCCCTCGACGCTGATCACTGATCGGCGTCGCGTGGCCATTCGTCGGCGGGCGGCAAAACATGCTCGGCGTGGGGGTCCCGGGTCACCGTCATCCAGGCCACGTAGCCGCCTGGGATCTTTTTGTGCTCCGTCGGGCGCGAGGCCTCGGCTGTGGCATCCCAATCGGCCTCGGTCCAGAACCGAATCCGGAGCGACACTGTGCGGTCGTTCTGCGGTACCTCGAACACGACAAGGTGGCCGAACTGATGTACGGAGGGGGAAGGGTGGGACGGGGGACCGTCAGTGGCCATAATCTGGGAAACTCACGATGACAGCAATAGCGCATACATGACCGCCTTGATGAGCGGCAAGTATGCGGAAAGCCTACCGAGTGATCAACAGGACGCACGTCGCCCGGACCACTCCCGGCAGCCTGGCTGACCCGGCTCTCCGAAATCTGCGGGAAACCGGGGCACCAGATCGTCCGGGCCACCGGGGGCGTCTGGTATTCTGAACTTCTGACCCGGCGGGCCGGTCCGCTGAGCGCTTCTGCCCGACGCCTCGGACGGACGGAGGATGGTTTGCCAAGTCGCCAGTTCAACGCGGGCCTCGCCATCGGCCTGGGCATCGGTCTGCAAGTGGCCGCCGTGCTGGTCGAGCAGGGCCTCGTGACCACGCAGCATCGATCCTGGCTCATGGGCCTGCAAGTCGCGTCGGGGATCACGGCCCTGGCCCTGCTGTGGCCCAGGTCCCGCCAGCCCCAGGTCGGTGCACCCGTAGATCATCTCGAGGCCCCAGGCCGCTGACGCCGGGTCGGAGCGGCGTGACCGAGGGTTTTTCGGCACGTCAGGCCAAAAGCGTTCGCTGGCCCCTGCCCGAGGTTTTCCCGCACTTCCCAAAAAAAAGGCCGACCGCCAGTCACCGGCTCGGCGGGACGCCGGCCGGCTGCCCCTTGAACGGGATGACATGCAGGCGCCGGGGCTCGGCATCCTCGGCATCGATGAGCCAGACCGGCACCCCGACCCCAAGCGCCTGAACCGCCAGGGTCCGGCACCGCCGCGACCAGGCCAGGTTGCGATGCAGCAGGAGCAGGAACGTGGCGCCGATGAGCATGTCGGCCCGGAGCTTGTTCGCCAGGTCGGGCCCCGAGCTCGGCGTGATGGGTCGGACGTCTCGCCGAATCCGCGACGTCAGCGCGATCTGGTCGAGAGCGTTCTGAGCCTCTCCAGTGCCGTCATGCACCAGGACCAAGTCGTCGCCGTAGCGGCCCCGGAGCCTCGCCGCGATGCGCCCGGCCAGGTCGGCGCACCGCCACGACTTCTCCCCTGAGATCACCACCCGCACGTCATCCGGCATGGGTCGAGCCCCCGCGACTCACTTGCCTTCAAGACGACGCATCTCGGCGGCAAAGTCCCGCTCGATCGCGGCCCTGGCCGCCTCGGAAACGTACTCGGCCAGCGACACGTTGCGAGCCGTGGCGACCATGCGCGCCATGGCCAACAGGCCCTTGTCGAATTTGGTGGAAACGTCCTGGCGAGTGGACGATTTCGGGCGGCCCTTGGGGCGTGCCATGAGAGTGCCTGTCGGTGCCACGGTGTCGGGACTCCTACGAGACTCGCATCGTAGCGGGAAACCTGTTCCCCCGCCTACAGCACAGTATACGCCGCAATTGAATTACCGGCCACCAAAAATAATCCGAAGATAGATATTGAATTCTGGTGGCGGAAAATTAGGCTGTGTGTGTCGGTGGTGGTTGTCACCCCGACAAACAAAGTGGGCCCCGGCCGGCTGGCACCGACCGAGGCCCGAGCGAAACCCCTGGTACTAGCAGGAGCATCGCAATGGCCATTGTAACCGCATCCGCCCCCGCCCTGGCCGTCGCCGCGATTTTCGCGGTCGCCCCCCTGGCCGATGAGGCCCCCGCCGCCGCCGACCGGGCCTGGTGGGCCGCCCAGAACACCGAGTTCCACGCCACCGACCTGGTGACCCCCGAGACCGACGGCATCGACGCCTGGACGCTTCACGTCGCCGAGCTGGCCGCCGACTACGACGCCGGCCGCCTCCCGACCTGGATCGACTGACCGTCGCCGTCACACGCACCAGCGGGGCCCCTCCGGGGGCCCTGCCTCACTCGGGGGGAATCGCGATGTCGAAGGTCATGCACGTCACGGATCAGGCCCGCCGCGAGCGGCTCACCGGCAACCTGGCCACCGCCGCCGGCCTGTACCGGATCGCCGCCGCCCTGGCCACCCGCAACGGCCTGCTGGCGATGGCCGAGACGGCCGCCCGCCACGCCGTCGAGTGCGAGTTGATCATCCTGGCCACCATCACCGACTGAACCGCCACCCGCCCGGCTGGGGGCCCTCCGGGGCCCCTGGCTGGCCTCAGGAGCCCTGCCGATGCCGCACGCCCCTGTCTGGCGGTTCGACCGAGCCGACCGCCTCGACGGCCTGGTCAGCACCGCCGAGCGGATCGCCCACTTCCTGGAGCGCCGCCGGCCGGAAACCTCCTACGCCGACCGCCCGGCGCTGAACCGCCGGGTGCGGCTGACCCGCGACCGCCTCGACCGCCTCCGTCAAGCTCGGCGCCTGGCTCGCCGTGAGCTCCGGCTGGCCACCGCCTGACCGTTGCCCGAGGGGCCGGCCGATGGGGGCCGGCCCTGCTCCCTCCCTCCCGCGACTCCACGATCGGAGCCCTGAAGCATGCTGGTATGGCCCCTCAGCCCCAGCGCGGCCGGCGACGGCTCCCCGCGCTGGTGGCCGCAACGCCCCCGCCCGTCCGAACCCGCCGCAGATCCGCCCCGTCGAGCCGGCAGTACAGCGTGCTGGTCAACGTCGCCGGCACCATCGTCGACGTGACGCTGATCTGGAGCACCCGCCGCCGCTGGGAAGGCCGGGTCGAGGACGGACACCCGTGGACCGTCCTGCCCATCGGCAGCCACTTCGTCATCGCCATCCGCGTGCAGCCCTGACCTGCCCCCCTGCCTCACTCCACGACTGGAGCACTGCCGTTGAACGCTCGCATCAAGCCCACCCCCAGCAAGCCGACGAAGCTCGTCCCCGCCCCGGCTGCCGACGACTGGGCCGCGCTGGCCGAGTCTCGACGCCGGGCGGCCCTCAAGATCGCCGCCGACGCCTACCTGGCCGCCGCCGCCGAGATGCAGGCCCAGACGCTTGCCTACCGCGACCATGAGCCCGACGAGATGGAGACGCACGACCACATCATTCAGAGCATGTCCATCGACACCGAGAAAGCTCTGATGGCCCTGATCCTGGCGCCTCAGGCCGAGCTGGCCCCGACGCTCAGGTCGGAGCTGTACCGCGTCCGGTGCCACCCCGCCGCCGTCCAGATCGGCAGCACCCTGTACGCCGTGGTTCCGGGTCGCAATCGCGAGTACGACCCGATCGGCACCGTGTGCGAGCACTCCGACGGCTCGATCATGGCCATCCACGCGATCGACCTGGCCGCCGTCGAGCGGATCGACTGACCGCGAGTGCGGCAAAAATGCTCCTGCCTTCCCAGATTGCCACGAGATGACACCGCATGAGCGCTTTTGCTGTTGCCCGCCATCAATTGGTGGTAGACAGTAGGGGTGGCTTGACCTGAACACCTGGCCCCTACACCCGAGACCGGCATCCCCTGACCCCGATCCACACCCCGAGGGCACCGCACTTATGACGCACAGCACCGAGCCCGAGCCGCTGGTCTACCGGATGGCCGACCTGCCGGCCGTCACCCGGCTCAGCCTGCCGACGCTCCACCGGCACCGCAAGACCGGCGTGTTCCCCAAGCCCGACCGGACGATCGGCCGCACGCCCCTCTGGCTCCGCGCGACGATCGAGCGGTTCTTGAAGGGCGACCAGGCCGGCGCCGACGTCGCCTGATCCTGATTCCCCGGCGGCCCTGACCACCGCCACCGTGTAGTCCGCAGTCCACCCCCGCCAGGGGGCCCGATCGGGGTGCGCGCCGTGCGTGCCCTGCCCTTCACCGAGTTGGAGCCAGCGACCATGAGCATCGACCACGACACCCCGCACCCTACCGACCCGATGTGGCCGATCGGCGCCGCCGTCGTCTCCCTCGGGAAGAAGGCGAAGCTGACCGGAAGTGCCGTGAAGGTCAGGGGCGAGGACGCCTACCGGATGAAGCAGACCGAGACCGTGTTTCGCGACATGGGCACGCTCGGCACCGTCGCGGGGTTCGACCCGGCGACCGGCGAGACCATCTTTGCGTGGGAGACCGGCCACCAGACGAGGGAGCGAGCCCAGCCAGTCGGGGGGCGCCCGCCGACGATCAAGCCGGCCGATGCCTGATCTGATCGGGGGCCTGGCGCCGTGCTGGGCCCCTTCCCCTTCACCGCCCGAGGATGCCGCCGATGAGCACCGACGCGATGCACGACGACCCCGCCGTGATCTACAAGCGATGCGCCGAGATGGTGGAGATGGAGTACCTCCGCGCCGTCGAGCGTGGCGCCGCTGACCCCGTCATCGAGCTGATGGCGATGGACCCGGCCAAGCCGAACACGGTGTCGGTGGCGCTCTGGGAACGCCCCAAACTGGTCGAGGCCCTGAAAGCCTTCTCGGTCAAGGCCGCCGAGAAGCTCGCCGCCAGGTCGCCCGCGCGGCATTACCCCGTGGTCGTCGCGCTCAATCGCGGCGTCACGGTGTTCCAGCGGGAGGCCGTGGGCGAGATCCAGAAGGCCAAGCAGTCAGCCGCCGCCCGCCGGGCCGTCAGCACCCGCGCTCGCAATCGCCGTCAGGCGGCCGCCGAGGAATCCCGGCAGCGTTACGTTGCGGGTGGCGGGGTCGGCGAGAGCTCCTGCCACATTGGCACCTTCTACCGAACCGGACCCATGGCGCAGACGCTGCCCGAGATCGTGGCCGAGATCACCCAGGGATACGCCGACCCCGACACCGGCGAACGGTTCATGGTCGAGGGGCTGAATGACTGGGATGAGGCCACCGACGTCGTGGTGTGGCGCTCCGGCAAGGTCAGGGCGATCATTCGCCGCCTGCCCGATGGCCAGTTCGAGTCGCAGTTGTTCGACGACACCGACGACTGATCGCCGTCGACTTGCTCAGCATCAAGGGGGTCCGGCGTCGTGCCTGGCCCCCTTCCCCCTTCCCCGAGCCTGGAGCTTTCACCCGTGTCATCCCGTCGCAAGCCGCCGAGCCAACGGGCCAACCGGGCCCCCCGCCCCGTCAGGGACCATGCAAACGACCCGAACGCCCCGCACCTGGTCGCCGCGCACGAAGCCGGTCACGCCGTGGCCGCCGTGGTTCTCGGCATCGACCTGCTGTGGGTCGACACCAAGCAACGCCCCCTGGATGGCGGCGGGGTGTCACTCGGCTACACGAAGGTCAAGGGCTTGAGGCTGGAGGACGTCGACGGCAAGGGCGCCGACGCCGCCCGGCCCTGGATGATCCAGGCCCTGGCCGGGCCCGTGGCCGAGGAGATGATCCGGGATCTGGAGATCACCGGCGGCAACGATGGCGATTACCGGGACGCCCAGCGGGTGGCGGCCGCAGCCGTCATCGGCACCAAGATCGACCCCGCCACCGGCAACGCGACCATCTCGCCCGAGCTGATCCAGGCCCACCGCCAGCAGTTGGATCAGGTCATGCTCGATGCCCTGGAAGGGGCCGTTGACCTGATCGAGCGGCACCGCCACGCCGTGGCCATTGTAGCAACGCAATTGCGCCGTCGCCAGTCCCTCACCGGGGCCGAGGTGGCGGCGCTGGTCACCGCCAGCCAGTCGCAGCCCCAGGCCCCCGACGCCGTCGTCATGACGCGATGACCGGCACACCCCCTTAACCGTGGATGGGGCGGGCCGCCAGCGCGTTGCGGCGGGGGTGGCGGCGTGTGACAACGGTGGGTGAGATCAGGACCCGGGAGGATTACCGATGCTGGCCGCGATGCTGTTGGTGTGCGTGGTGGGGCAGGCGCCGGTGCAGGCCCAGGAGCTGGTGCCCGACCCGGAGTGGCAGGGGTTCAAGGCGAAGCCCGGCGAGGTGGCCACGGTGCTGGTGCCCAAGGGGTCGGTCTTCGGCGGGACCGATGTCTTCGCGTTCTACGAGGGGATGAAGTTCCTGAAGGCCCAGGACGAGACCGGCTTCAACGCGCTGACGACGCGCGGGCGGGTGGTCGAGCTCTCCAGCGGCACGTCGGTCAAGGTCATCAAGGTGACGCCGGGGCTCGACGACATCCCGTACGTGGCCGAGGTGCGAATCCTCGACGGACCGCACAAGGACCAGGCCCTTCACGTCTCGCCATTCTGGCTGGCCAAGATGATCCCAGCCGACCAGGCCGCGGCGAAGAAGGCGGCGGCCGACAAGGCGTCCGCTGAGGCGACAGCTCGTTTCGAGCGCGCGGGCGCCGAGGCTATCGCGGACCTGCGCCGCATGCAGGCCGGCACGCCTGTCGCGCCCGCCGAGCCCCCGGGGCGTCGAGCCGAGATGGATCGTCTGGAGCGTTACCTGCGGGACGAGATGCCGAACGGCCAGCGAGCGAGCGCATCGCGGCCCAAGTCGGCGGGCCCGTACGTCAAGACGGTGCCCAAGCCGCCCGGCTCCGCGCGGGAGCTGCTCGATCGCGGCGAGGCCCTGGAGGCCACCGACCCCGAGCTGGCTCGCCTGTACTACCTGGCGACCGTCAAGGGGTGGGGCAAGACCAGCCAGGCGGCCAAGGCGAAGGGGCACCTGCGGACGATGCCGCCGGCTCCAACGCGGCCCGGCCAGGGTCCGAGGGGTCCTGGCGGGCGAGGTGGGTCCGGGGTCAGCCGCTGAGGCAGCGGTAGCAATCCGCCATCGCCACCCGGCCCCCCTGCCCCGCCGGCCCTGGCGACCATCGCGAGCGGCGTGGCGCGGGCGGGACGGGTTTCCGCAATTGCGGAAACGTCCAGGTCCCTGGCCACCCTGACGCCAGGCCGCTCTGGCCCCTCGACGTCCAGACTGCTGGCTATCCAGGGGCCCTGCCGTCCCGGCGTTGCGACGTTCCCGCTGCTGGCCTCCCCCACGTTCTTCCGCGCCCTGTGCCACCAGGCATCGCAGGGCGGGACGCACGGGTACTCGCAGGCGGGCGCCGGGATCGCCCCCGCCCTGGCCACCCTCGCCCCCTGGGATCTGACCGCCGACGAGTGGACCACCCGTCTCGCCCGGCTGGCGGATCTCGTGACCGCCGACGATGTCCCCGGTGTCCGGGAGTGGTTCGAGCTCGAACTCCCCGGCGTGATCGCCATCGTCCCGGCCAGGGCGCGGGCCCGCTTCGCCACGGGCGTGGTGGCGGCCGTCGAGGACCGTGAGCTCGACCTCACGAACCTGTAACCGCCCTCGCCTGCGCCGACTCCAGCCGGCCCCGGAGTGACCAGAAACAGTTGCCCCGGGGCCGGTTCGTTGCCTGCTCGGCTGCCTGCTCGCAGGGAACGTCCCTCGGCACCGACGCCCACCTTGCCCTGGGTCCCGATGCCCCTCTCCGCCAAGGACCGACGGCACCTCCTACACTCCGAAGCCCGGCACCTGAGACCGTCGTCGATCCAGATCAGCTCCCGACGGTCCTGCCGATGATGAAGCAGATCCCGATGAGAAAGCTCCCCACCACGACGGCGACGGCCATGTTCCCCTTGCGAAGCTCCTCGGCGAAGTCGACCTTCGTCTCGATGATGTCAAAGAGCTTGTACCCGCAGGCGGACAAGAGGATGCCGAGCACACCATAGAGGGCGGAGACGAGCAGGGAATTCCACATGGGATCGATTCCTTAAGGGGAATAAGTCGATTCGACGTCAGCAGTTTACACGGCGGATGGAATCGGTGGCATGAGCGGCCGGATATGAGCCGAACGCCGTAACCCGGACGAGGCGAAGAAGCCCCCGCATTCCTCGCGTACGCCGCATCCGGCGCACTCGTCAAGGTATTCATTCTTCCAATCGGAGATGCTCTTCCGCGCCGCCGGCCAGAGGTGAGGGGCCAGGACGCAGAGCTGGTGGTTGTAGATGGAGACGTTGAGTTCGTGGCGACGCAAGTGCTCCACGGCGTCGCCCAGCTGCGACTGGTAGTCGGCAGGGTCGATCCACAGGGCATCCAGGTTCATGCGGACGAAGCCCATCATCTCCAGCCCCATCAGGGCCACATGATCGACGAACGGCAGATTCCTCGCGATGAATCGCGCGAGCTGCGGCAGCCGGTCGACGGTCTGGCGGTGCAGGACGACGCGGATCTCCACCGGGACGCCGCACCGCGCCAGATTCATGATGCCGCGAATCGTCTGGTCGAACGCCCCATCGGCCTGCACCACGAAGTCGTGGCGGTGTGGGATGTCGGAATAGAGCGGGATGCCGATCATCAAGTCCGGGTGGTCTATCTCGGAAACTTCGCGGGCCAGCGCCAGGTAATTGAACATCCTGCCGTTGGAAAGCATGTGCAGGGCTGTATGAGGCAGAAAGTCGCGGCAGGCGCGGACGATCTCCAGCAATCCGTCACCTAGCAGCGTCGGCTCGCCGCCCGTAATGCCGATTTCTTGCGTGTCCGGGGACATCAGGGGGATGGCGTCGAGGTAGGCCCGAACGAGGTGGGCGTCGTCGCCCGCTTTCGGGGGCTGCGAGCACATCAGACAGTAGCTGTTGCACCGCTCGGTCAGGAGCATGGAGTTGGACGCGGACCCCCGGCGGTACATGACCCACAGCTCGCCGGAACGCGGGCTGATGCGGATGATGTCTCCTTCGGAGAGATGATGTAGCGACTCGGGGATCGGCCAAGCGTGCAAATCCGACGGGATGGCCTGCGCGCCCTCGCCGTCAACGACGAGATATGCGAGGTAGCCCGGATCGACAGGTCTGGCCCCGTCAACGAGCAGCGCCTCTCGCTCGCGATCCGCTGGGCGGTCTGCGCTGGGCCGTGCGACCCGTGCGACGAACGGTTCGGCGTCCACGCGTTTTCCGAGTCGGGCATGCAGCTTTATCATCGATCGCCCCCGTTACAGCCAGCCCCTGAGGACGGAGGCCGCCCGCTCGTCGTCCTCGATCAAGCGGATCAAGTGACGCATGACCCCCATGTTTTTCGCGCAGAAGCCGCTCGACGGCTTGAACCCGACCGCGTCGCCCTGCGTTGCGTGGTGGTACACCGGGTCGCTGCCACAATAGGGCTGGAACCCGCAATCCACGCACATGGGCATGCCCTCGGTCATCGTCTCCGAGAGCACGTCCGCCAACGCGTCCGAGGTCATCACGTCGTCGAAATCGTCGGTGGCTAGGGCCCCCAGGCGGAAACGTCGGTCCCCGGTCTCGGCCAGCATCCGCGCCTCGTCGGAGGCGTAGATGTCGCCGTCGTAATTGAAGACCAGTCCAGCAATGCCGATCCCGGCGGGCGATTGTAGGTCGACGTAGCCGGTGGGATACGGCGTCAGCATCTTGCGCAAAAGCAGCCCAGAGTATTCCTCGCGGAACGGTATGCCACGCAGGTTGAGGTCGATGATGTGGGAGAGGGCCGAGCGGTAGAATTTCAGCCAGCCTGCGGTGTTGTACCTCTTCGCCACGCCCGTCTTCACAGCGAATCCGAACGGGCTGAGCGGTCGGAGGAAGATGGACGTGAAACCCAGCCGGACATACTCGTCGACGATCTCCTCGGGGCACGCGAGGCTGGCCGCGGTGGTCGTCATCAGGGCCGAGATGCGGTCGTGCCCAAGTGCCTCGCGCACCCGTCGGATGCCCTGAACCGCGAGCTCGTGGCTGTCGCCCCCGGGTCGCGGGCGGTTCATGTTATGCAGGGTGCTGGGGCCGTCGAGGCTGGTAGAGATCAGGATCTCGTGCTCGCGGCAGTAGGCCAGCATGTTGTCGTCGACCGGCGCAAGGTTCGTGGCAATCACGAACTGCACGTCCCGACCTTCCGTCTCATTCCTGGACTTTACCCGCTCGACGATCCGGCGGATGAGCGGGAAATTCAGGAGCGATTCGCCGCCCTGGAATTCGACCTTGATGGACTCCGACGGGCTGCGGAACATGAAGTCGACCGCCTTGTCGGCGATGTCGGGCTTCATGTCGTAGGTGAGGTGATCCACCGACCGCCGCGAGACCTGGCAGTAGGGGCAGCTGTGGTCGCAGCGGAGGGTGACCACGAACATGAACAGCGACGTGAAATTCGCGAGCAGCGACTGCTTCGTCCGGTATTTCACCGCCAACAGGTCGAGGGCTACGTCCGATCCGCTGCCCATGACGAAGTGCTTCGACGCTAGCTCCTCGAAGACCTCCGATCCCGTGTCCAGCTCATGGTGCACCAGTTGCTGCACCGTCGCCTTGGGTAGGACGATATATTCCCCGGCGAAATTCGTCAGGACGTAACGGCCTGCGTCGAGGGAGATCAATCGCATCGGCAGAAGCGCGTAGCGCCCGCCGACGCGGGATCGGAACGCCTTGACCTCTCGGAAACGATCGTTGAGGACGGTCAGCGTGGGAAGCGTCGGCAGGACCTGCCGGGCGCCGTGGCCGGTCGGCATCAGGAGTGCCCCTCGATCTGGGACCGGCCAATGCCGAACGGATCCTCGCGATAATCGGCGGAGTCCGAATCGGCCGATAGCCCCGAGAATGCCTGGGCCAGGAGCAGGTTGCGGACCCGTTCGGTCTGCTCCGCGATCTCCTCCCTGAGCTCTTGGTCCAGGAGGTCATTGCGGAAATCCCCCTCCAATTCGGCAGGCGATCCATCGGCCGACTTTGGCGTGAGCGTTACCAGTATGCCGCTCTCGGGGGGAATCTCGATTCGCACGAAGCAGCGGTCGCCGATCCGGTAGGCCGCCTTCTTGACGGCCGACAAACGAAACACTCGCGGGTCGACTTGGACCGTGATGTCGGGCATGGCCGTGATCCTCAGGCATCCCTGCCGGTCGGGGCGGCGGCGGGTACGGATTTCTTCGCAGGCTTGTCGCGATAGACGTCGAATTCAGTGCCGCTCGCGGGCTTGAGGCGGATCGATTGATCCTTGAGCGAGAGCGAGATCAGTTTGCATTCGCCGATCGACTCGCCGATTTCGATCAGCTTCGCCTCTTTCAGGAGCAGATCCTTCACATACGCCTTCTGAACGCCGTTGTATGTGCTGACCGTTAAAAGCTGGAACCGGACCAGGGGATCATGCCGGTCGATATCCGGGGCAGGCGCCGGCTTATCCGGGGCAGGCGCCGGCTTGCGAACGGCCGGCGGGACGATCACCCGCGCCGGAGCCGGGGTGGCCGCGGGGGGCGTGAGGTCCGAAGTCGTGGACGATCCGGACGAGCCAGAACGGGTTGAGGATGAGCCAGAACGGGTTGAGGATGAGCCAGAACGGGTTGAGGATGAGCCAGAACGGGTTGAGGATGAGCCAGAACCGGTTGAGGATGAGCCAGAGCTCGACCCTACTGAGCTTGAGAAATGCGATGAGTGGGCGCTGCCCGAGACGTGCGAGCGGTGCGAACTGTGGGATCGATGCGACGAGTGCGACTTGTGTCCGGCGAGCTTCCAAACCGATTTCCCGTGGCTCGGTTTCAGAACCAAGGGCGCCGGAGTGGGCCGCGCGAACTCCAGATCGTCGTTCGGCCTAGATGCGGCGGCTTCGTTTCGATTCAGGAGGCCGGCGAGGGTGTCGATCTCGTCCGCCTTGCCCGGGTTGTCCGACAGTAGCGCCGCGGCGGCGCTTGCGACCGTCCCGAATTTTAACGCCAGATTGGCGAGACGTCCCCTGCGGCGGCCGTCAAGTCCCATGGATCACCCCTACACCGGAATACTGCTGCGATGTCGCGGCGGACTAGGATTACTATAAAAGAAAGCCCGAGACTTCTCGCTGAACCCGCCTGGAGGCTCGTCGCCTCAAGGGGCTCTTGA
>CAZUZD010000072.1:0-22623 GCA_964624465.1 uncultured Isosphaeraceae bacterium | reverse complement strand
GGGCGGGGTGGTGGGACTCGGGGCGGCCCGGTCCGGCACGGGGCCGGGCCGGGCTGGGGGGTGGGACCTCGCTCAGGGGCAGGTGGCACAGGCGGGCACGGCCACCGGCACCATCGTGCACTTCTGGGTCGGCACGAGCCGGGTGACCTGGCGGGCGACGCACTGGGTGTAGGTCACGGGCACCTGCTCGGCGACCGTCACCGGCACCTGGCGCTGGGCGGTCTCGGTGACCATCCGGCAGGTCCGGACCGGGACCCGTTCGACCCGCTGCTCGCGGACCATCGAGCAGGTGGTGACCGGGATGTTCTCGACCCGCTGCTCCTGGACCATCTGGCAGGTGCGGACCTCGTACGGCTCGACCCGCTCCTCGGCGACCATCGAGCAGGTGGTCACCGGCACGTTCTGGACCCGCTCCTCGCGGACCATCTCGCAGGTGCGGACCTCGTACGGCTCGACCCGCTCCTCGCGGACCATCTGGCAGGTGGTCACGGGGATCGTCTCGACCTTCTCCTCGCGGACCATCTGGCAGGTGGTCACGGGGATGTTCTCGACCTTCTGCTCGGCGACCATCTGGCAGGTGGTCACGGGGATGTTCTCAACCTTCCGCTCGGCCACGTAAGAGCAGGTCTGCACCGGCACCTGGCGGACCATGGTCTCGCGGACGTAGCGGGTCTCGGCGACCTCGCGGACGACCTGGCGCGGGACCCACACCTTGCGGCACTCCATGCGGGGCGGGGCCTGCACGGCGACGGTGGTGTAGCAGCGGTTCTTCTTGTGGTGCATCCAGCCCAGCAGGCCCTTCTTCTGCGTCGGCACCGCGCCGCCGCAGCCGCAGGGGTCGGCGGCCGTCTCGATCGGCACCCGGCGCTCGACGATCGGGCCGGGGACCTCGATGGCCTGGGTCTCGTAGTAGCCGGCGTCCTCGACGACCTGGCGGGTCGTGGTCACCGGCCGGCAGACCGTGTACGGCTGCTCGAGCATCTGCGTCTGCACCACCGGCCGCATCACCGTGTACGTCCGCTGGCGGTAGGCCGTCTGGTAGACGGGCCGCATCACGGTGTAGGTGCGCTGCTGGTTGACGGTCTGGTAGACCGGCCGCATGACCGTGTAGGTGCGCTGCTGGTTGACGGTCTGGTAGACCGGCCGGGCGACCGTGTACCGCCGCTCCATCTTCTGGGTGCGGACGACGGGCCGCATGACGCAGTAGCGCTTCTGGATCGTGCTGGTCTGGTAGACCGGCCGCATGACGGTGTAGCGCCGCTCCAGCTTCTGGGTCTGGTAGACGGGGCGCATGACCGTGTAGGTGCGCTGCTGGTTGACGGTCTGGTAGACCGGCCGCATGACGGTGTAGGGCCGCTCGACGAAGGCGGTCTCGACGACGGGCCGCTGCACCTGATAGCTCTCGGTGCGGCACTCGGTGCGGTAGCGGGTCTGCATGACCGTGACCGGCACCTGCTCGGTGACGGTCTCGACGACCGGCCGCATCACGGTCTCGCACTGGGGCGCCAGCGCCACGGTCTGGCACTGCACGGCCACCACCGGCGCCGGGCAGCAGTTGAGGCCGGCGGCCCCGCTATACGTGCCCGCCAGGGCGGGGGTGGCCCCGCCGACGAGCCCCAGGCCGACCGCGACGGTCGTCCCGAGGTGCTTCCTGATGACGCTGAACATGCTCTGCTCCTCGACAGCCAGTCGCGCGTCCCTGTTATGCGGTCGCTGGCGATGCCGGTTCGTCGTGGAGGAGGCCTTTGGCTCGTCCGTGAGAGCCCTCCGCCCGCTGGTTCGTTCCCACCCGGATCTGACCTGGTGCCGTCCGCGGTGCGGTCCGAAACCGCCGCCTTCGTGACGTACTCTCAATATAACATGGGTAAGGTAGGCCGATCGGCGAATTGCAAACTTTGCCTGAAGTCGCCCGGGGCTCCCGCCGAGTGGCCTCCCGACCGCGATCCTCGCCGGCGCGGGACTGTGCCGATCGTGCGGGCCGGGCCGGTTCGCCGGGCTCCCGGTCCCTTTCCAATGCAACGGCCAGGCCGTCCCGGGCCGCCCGCCGGGACGGGTGGCGCGGGTCGTGCCAGAAGTCTCGGGGGCGCCGGTTCTTCCGGGGCCCGGCCCCGATCCCCGGAATTCGGCTCCAGCTCACCGCCCCCCGGGCCGGGCCGCCGGCCCTGGAGCTTCTTACAAGGCGGGGGCCGGTCGCGAGGTCAGCCGAGCAGCCGGTCGGACAGCTCGGCGATGGTGTCGACCAGGTCGGTGTGGGGGAACGGGGCGAGCTGGGACCGGGTGTGGGTGCCCCAGGTGACGCCGATGACGATCGGGCAGCCGGCGTTGGTCCCCTCCTGGAGGTCGGCGGGGGCATCGCCGACCTTGGCGACGGCGCGGGGGTCGGTCACGCCCAGCCCGGCCATCAGGTGCCGGATCATGTCCGGGTGGGGGCGGCCGCGGGGCACCTGGTCGCTGCTGACGTGGGCGTCGATCCGGCCCAGGGTGTCCCAGCGGAGCCGTTCCAGGATTGAGGCGGTGATCGTGTGGCCGAAGCCGGTATCCAGGGCCCGGCGGATGCCGCGGGCCTTCAGGGCGTCGAACAGGGCCTCGATGCCGGGCACCGGTACGACCGAGGGGTCCTGCCGGTAGAAGGCGAGCATGCGGGCCTCGAAGTCGTCGTGGATCGTCGCCAGCGCCGGGGCCAGGCGGTCGAGGGCCCCGGCCTGCTCGACCAGGATCCGGATCGCCTCGGGCTTGGGCAGGCCCATCACGGCGTCGACGGCCGACCGGCTGGCCTCGACCCCGGCCGAGGCCAGGGCCGCGCGCAGGCAGGCGTTGACGGCGCCGGGGTCGTTGACGGTCGTGCCGGCGACGTCGAAGACGACCAGTTGCAGGGGCGGGCGGTCGGCGGTTGGGGTCGGCATCGGCTCAGGACTCCGGCGTCTCGGCCTCGACCCGCTCGGTCAGGCCGAAGGAGAGGGTCATGCCGGCGCCACCGAGGGCGAGCACCGCCGCGACGTTCGGCGCCGGGCGGTCGATCACGAACGGGGCGCCCGGGTGCTTGGCATAGGTGCCGTTCCAGCGCTCGGTGATCTGGAGCCCCGGCACGTCCAGGAACGTCTCCAGGTAGCCGAGGATCAGGTCGTCGATCTCGGAGGAGTCGAACGGCGTGATGGCGTCGCCGTACTCGTGCGAGTCGCCGAGCACGAGCCGGCCGTCGGCCCACTGGCTGGCCATGACGTGGATGCCGTGGCGGTCGAACGCGGGCGATTCAGCGGCGACCCGGGCGCGCAGGGCCGGCAGGGTGGGGCAGCCCTCGAACGACCTGTAGTGCCGCAGGGTCAGGCCGGCGGCGAGCATCGGGCCCAGGCGGTCGCCGCCGGGCAGGGGGGCGGAGCGCAGCATCTGGAGCTTGCAGGGCCGCACGCCCTCGGCCGCGAACCGCTCGGCGCAGAGGGTCCGCAGGTCGGCCCCGGGTGCGAGGAACACGCGGCGGGCGGCGATCGGCCCGGCGGTCGTCTGCACCCCGTCGGCCGTGACCGCCAGCACGGGGGTGCCGAACCGGAAGCGGACGCCGTACCGCTCGGCCAGGAACCCCGGCAGGGCGGCGACCGTCTTGCGGGGGTCGACGCAGGTCTCGACCGGGCTGAACAGGCCACCGATCAGGCCAGCGCGGCGCACGAATGGGCTGCGTTTCAGGACCGCGTCGCGGTCGAGCCACTCGACCGGCCCGGTGGTGCGGCCGGCGAACTCGGCGAGGACCTGGGCCTCGTCGTCGCGGTAGGCCAGGTGCAGCGAGCCGCAGCGGTCGTGCCAGAGGCCGGCCTCGGCCAGCACGGCGTGCCAGAGGGCCAGGCTGCGGTCGGCCAGGGCGCGGACCGGCCCGTCGGGCTGGCCGATCGGCCAGAGCATGCCGAAATTGCGGATCGAGGCGCCCTGCGCCCGCTCGGCGCGGTCGAGCATCAGCACCCGCCGGCCTCGGCTGGCGGCGGCCCGTGCCAGCGCCAGGCCGACGATGCCGGCGCCCACGATCAGGTCGTCCACGGGGGCAACGGTCGTCGTCATCGGACTCGCAGGGCCTCCAGCCGGGCGCGGTAGTGGTCGAGGTCGGGGACGGCACGCCTGGGGGTCTTGGCCGCGTCGTCCCAGAGCCGCAGCCGCACCGCGGCCGCGTGGTGGGGGTCGGCCTCGAAGGCCAGCCGCTCCTCGGGCTCGAACGGGCCCCCCTGCACGCCCAGGCTGCGGAGCGAGGCCGTCGAGAGCCCGTCGCGGTACGCCGGGTCGACGGCGCAGAGGTACCGCTTGGCCGCGACGTGCCGCCGCACCGGCTCGCTGACCGATCGGCCGAACCGGCTCGCCAGCCAGTCGGCGCCCAGATCCTCGTGGCGGACGTCGACGCCCCGGTGCGTGGCCGACTCCCCCTGGTCGTGCAGCAGGTGGCCGACGTCGTGGAGCAGGGCGGCGACGACCAGCGCATCGGACGCCCCCTCGGCCACGGCTTGGGCGGCGGTCTGCAGCGCGTGCTCGGCCAGGCTCACCGGCTCGCCGTGGTACTCGTGGCGGCCGCGCTCGGCGAACAGGTGCAGCACCTCGGCCACGGGGTCGGGATGCGTCGGGTCGGCGGTCATGGGGGGGAGGCTCCGTCGGGTCCGGGCGCGGGCCGGGCGGACGCTCCGCCGGCGCGCTGCACCCGGACCAGGATGCCCGCCACCCCGGCCGCTGTCCACGCCACGGCGGCCAGGGTCGCGAACACGCCCCGCCAGCCGAAGGCCGTCGCCAGCCGGGCGACCCCCGACCCGGCCAGCACCCCGCCCAGGTAGCCGAAGCCGTCGATCCAGCCCGACGCCGTCGCCGCCCCCCGCCGGCCGCCGAAGTCGAGCGCGAAGGCCCCGGCCAGAAACGTGTACGGCCCGATCAGGAACAGGCCCACCAGCGCGATCAGGGCCACCGACCACCGCGGCGACCGCGAGGGGTCCAGCCCGGCCAGGAGCCCGAGCATGACCCCCGCCAGCGCCAGGCCCACGGCCAGGATCAGCGCCCGGCCGCCGCGCCCCAGCCGGTCGCCGAGCAGGCCGCAGGCCAGCACCGAGACGCCGCCCAGGAGCGGGAACAGGGCGCTGGCGTTGGCCGCCGCCGCCGCTGAGAGCCCGGCCCCCTGGGTCAGGTACGTCGGCGTCCAGGTGTTGAACGTCTCGCGCAGCAGGGTCAGGCCCGCCGAGAGCCCGCACACCAGGCCGAACCGCGGGCTCCGCAGCAGCGGGCCGATCAGGCCCAGACGCGCGCCGGCCTCGGGCCCCCCGTCCTCGCTCTCGCCATAGACGTTCTCGGGGTTGGCCGCCGACGCCGGCAGGCCCACCGACTCGGGCCCGTCGCGCAGCACCAGCGCGGCCAGGGCCCAGAACGCGGCGAGCAGGCCCGCGCAGGCCAGGAACATCGGCTTCCAGTCCCAGCCGGCGGCCAGCAGCCGACCCAGAAACCAGCGCGCGGCGGCGTCGCCGAACAGGAAGCTCAGGCTCACCAGGCCCATCGCCAGCCCGTGCCGCTGGTAGGGGAACCAGCGGCCGACGAGCTTGACGACCCCCGGCCAGCCGATCGCCTGCACCAGCCGGTTGCCCGACCAGGCCAGCGTGCGCGCCGGCACCGACCAGACCAGCGGGAAGCAGGCCGTGAACAGCGCGGCCCCGGCCATGCCGGTCAAGAACACGGCCCGGCCGCCGATCCGGTCGCCCAGGCCGCCGCCGAGGAACTTCCCGAGCGCGTAGGCCAGCGTGCCGGCCGAGACCAGGTCGCCGAACCGGGCGCGGCCCAGGCCGGGCGTCGGGTCGCCGTCGGCCAGCTCGGCCTGGATCGGCACGGCCGCCACCGACAGGTTTGACCGGCAGAGGTAGTAGCCCGAGTAGCCGACGAACAGGAGCACCAGGGTGAGCCCCTGCCACGCCCGCCGCCGCGAGGGTTCCGCGAGCATCCGCCTGCCCCTCCGCCGGGCCCCGTTCCGACCCGGGTCGACTGGCCCCACGGACCCGGCTCGCGATCCGGTCGTCGATCCCGAGGGCCACGAGCCTACCCGTCCCCTCCCCCCGCGCGAAGCGGCCACGTCCCCCCATCGATGGTGATCCGGTCTGGCCTGATTCGGTGCGATCTTCCCGCGCCCCGCCGGGCGGGATTGGCCCCGGCTCGGGGGGCCGTGCCCCCGCGGGTGATTCACGGCCGGCGCGGGCTGCCGGCGGCTCCGGTCGGCGGCAACCCGTTTCAGGGCCAGAGAAACCGTCGTCCGGCATGGGACCCGGGTCGCCGCCGGGGTTCACCACTTTGCTGGCGACCTTGGGGACCGGCCGACCCGGCGTGCGCCCCGCCGGTGCGTTCGAGTCCGGGACAATTTCCGAAGAATCCGCCCCCCACCTGAATGCGCCTGCGCCCGTTTCACGGGACATACCGGCAGAACAAACGCGAGCAAAGCCACCCGAAAGTGAATGTGGGTGGTTTGCGGTGCTCGGGTGGTCCGGGGTCGAGGGGCCCCGGAGGATTCCGCAACGGGACAAGGTTCATTCCAGGAGACGGGACGATGCGAACGGTCCAGAGCGAAGGGAAGTCCGGCGTGCCGGGGGCTCCGGCAGACGCGGCGGTTCGGAGGCTGCGCCGGCTGGGGACCTCCCTGACGGTGGGTCTGGGTCTGATTCTGGGGGCCTGGGGGTCCGAGGCCGGGGCGGGGGTGGTGGCGATCGACGTCTCGGCCATCAGCGGCACCAACGGCGGGCTGTCGTCGGGAAGTTACACGTATCTGAACAACTTCACGCCTGCGGGTGGGAATCTCTTTCTTCAGAATAATCGTTTTTCTACCACTGGGCTTTCGCTGCAGAGTGCCGGGGGTTTCGGGATCGGTGTCGCCGACGGGAGCAACGCCAGCGCCAATCCAAAGCAATTTCAGGCAGGAGACTTGATCAGCAGCGCGAGCCTGACCTTCTTCGAGGGTGGCTCCGCGGACCCGGCGTTCCGATTCGCTTCGTTTGTTTCCGCCGATTTTGGTCCGGGCAGCTTTCTGGGCTTCAAGGATGGCTTGGGACGATACGGCTACATCGAGGTGACCTGGACGGCGGCGACCAGCACGTTCCAGATCCTGAGCGCGGCCTATGAGTCGGTGGCCGGGGTGGCGATCGAGACGCCCCGGGCCGCCGCGGTGCCCGAGCCCTCGACGCTGGGTCTGATGGCGCTGGGCGCCGCCGGCCTGGTGGCGGCGCGTCGGTTCCGGGCCGAGCGGAGCGCGTCCTGAGCGTGGGGCGTCGGGGCTCGCGCGCCGCCAGCGAGCGAGCCCCAGCCGTCCCCGGGTGATCGCGATCGCATTCGAGGTTGCGAGATTGCAGGAATATTGACTTTGATAGAATCAATCTGGGGTGCTGATCACTACTGATGTCGTCAGCGCCGATAGGAATCGGGCTGTGGGCTGGCGTGCGGCTGGGGCCAGGGGGTACAACGGACACGAGGAAGCGTGTCCAGGCGAGTCGCCGGCCGCCATCGACGCCGATGGGGTGGTCGCTCGCAGGGAGCCCCAGGCGTGATCCACCCAGATTCGATCCTGTGTTCCGGCCTGGAACTCGACCCGGCCCTGGCCGACCTGGCCCAGCGGATCGTGGATCGGCTCGAGGCCGGGGAACCGGTCACGGCCCAGGATTACGCGGCCGAGTGCCCGGACCACGTCGCGGCGATCGAGCAGCTGCTCCCCTCGCTGCGGGCGCTGGCGACGCTGCGCGCACCCGCGGAGCGGCCGTCGGAACTGGACCTGGAGCGACAGGGGTCGCCGATCCCAGCCCCCGGGGCGGACCCCGGAGAGCGGGGTCATCTGGGCCAGTACCCGATCCTGCGCACCATCGGTCGGGGCGGCATGGGCGTGGTCTACGAGGCGATCGAGCCCACCCTGGGCCGTCGGGTCGCGCTGAAGGTGCTGCATGCGGCGGTCTCGCTCGACGAGCGGGCCCGGCGTCGCTTCGAGCTGGAGGCGCAGGCGACGGCCTTGCTCCACCACCCGCACATCGTGCCGATCCACGGCGTGGGCCAGGTCGAGGGCGTGCCGTACGCGGTCATGCAACTGATCGACGGCCGGAACCTGGCGGAGGTCCTCGAACGGTTGCGGGCCCTGCGGGCCGTGGGCTTCGAGCCCCGGGCGCTGACCCGTGCCAGCGGCGACGCGCTCACGCTGAGCCTGGCGCTGCATCTGATGGAGGACGACTTTCCCCAGGGAGCCCGGCGCTCCGGGGACGGGTCGGGCTCTGGTCCGGTCGGACCGCTGGATCGGTCCGGGCCCGGACCGCCGACCCGATCCGCGTCCGACGTCCCGGTCCCCTGCGCCGCGGCGGAGGAGCCACCGGGCGCGCCCCGTTGCCTGGCGCTGGGGCGTCGCTATGCTCGCGTCGTGGCCCGGCTGGGGATCCAGGCGGCGGACGCGCTCCAGTGTGCGCACGAGCAGGGGATCGTGCACCGCGACATCAAGCCGGCCAACCTGCTGCTGACCCGTTCGGGCCATCTCTGGGTCACCGACTTCGGCCTGGCGCGCCTGCCCGACTCGAACGGCCTGACCCGGACCGGCGACCTGGTTGGCACCCTGCCGTACATGAGCCCCGAGCAGATCCAGGGCCCGCCGCATCCGATCGACCCGCGTACGGATGTGTACAGCCTGGGCGCCACGCTCTACGAGCTGCTGAGCCTGCGCCCGGTGGTCACGGGCAGGGACCGCGGCGAGCTGATCCGGCAGATCGCCACCGAGGAGCCGCCGGCGCTCGGGCGACTGAACCCGGAGGTGCCGGCGGACCTGGCGACGATCGTGACCAAGGCGATCACCCGGTCGCCCGCCAACCGCTACCAGACCGCCGCCGAGCTGGCCCAGGATCTGCAGCGATTCCTGGAAGGCCGCCCGATCGCCGCCCGGCCCGTGGGCGTCCCGACCCGGATCTGGCGCTGGAGCCAGCGCAACCCGGCGCTCGCCAGCCTGGCCGCCACGACCCTGGTGCTGCTGACCGCCCTGGCCGTGGGCGGGATCACGGCCGCCTCCAGCCAGCGGGCCCTGCGCCGCCAGTCGGATCGGCTCCGGGGGCTGGCGGAGCGCCGGGCGGTCGAGACCCAGGCGGCGTTGGACCGGGCGAACACCGACCTCCAGGTGGCGATCCACGCCTACAAGAACCTGGCCCTGCGGCTCGAGCGCCTGGGCCAGAGCCCGGACCCCCAGATCCGCCAGCTCCGCGACGCCAGTTTCCGCGACGCGGCCCAGTGGTGCGAGCAGCACCTGGCACGCGCCGGGGCCCCCGGACGCTGGACCGAGGTCGATCTCCAGATCGCCGTCCTGCTGGGCCCGTTCCGGGCCCGGCTCGGTCAGCCCGACGCGGCGATGGCGATCGAGACCGAGGTCCGTGCCGCCGGCGAGCGGCTGCTGCGCGAACAGCCGGAGAACGCTGAGCTGGCGCAGATCCTCGCCGGGTCGATGACCAATCTGGCCTCGCTGCAGATGGCCGCCGGCCAGGTCGAGGCCGCGGTCGCCACCGGCACCGGGGCTGATCGGGTGCTATCGGCCTGCCTGGAGCACCATCCCGATCACGTCGGGATGCTGCGGCTCCGCTTCTCGGTGCTCGGCAATCTGGCGGCCACCCTGCACCAGCAGGGCCGCCGCCAGGAGTCGCTGGACGCCGACCTGGCCAGCCTCCCCGTGATGGCAGCGGTGTTGCGCCGGACCCCCCAGGCCCACGACGCCGCGTCGCTGCTGGCCGAGCGCGAGGTCCGCGCCGGCTTCGGCCTGCTGGATCAGGGCCGCCACGCCCAGGCCCTGGCCCTTCTCGACCGCGCCCTCGAACGCCTGGATCGGCTGCCCCCGGCCGACCTCGAGAGCGCCACGGTCCAGTTGCAACGCCGGCTTGGTCTGGAGGGGCGGGCCCGGGCCCACGCCCTCGCTGGCCAGCCGGCCGCCGCGGCCGACGACCTCGAGGCCCTGGACCGGATCGAGCCCGATCCCTCGAGTCGCTGGCAGCTCCGGCAGCGGGCGGTCGAGGCCCGGATCCAGGCCGGCCAGATCGCCAGGGCGCTCGAAGCGCTGGAGCGGCTGGCCGCCGATGGCGACGCCGTGACCTCGGCGCCGCTGGGTCTGGCCCGGCTCTGCGCCACGATCGTGGCCGCCCCCGCCGCCTCCCCCACCGAACGCGATCAGGCCACCACCCTGGCCCTGGGCTGGCTCGACGCGACCCGCCGCCGTGGCCTGCTGACGGCGCCCGAGACCCGGACCCCCCTGAACCAGGCCCCCGAGTTCCAGTCCCTGCGCGACCGGCCCGAACTGCGCCCGATCTTCGACCTGCTGGCCACCACCCCCGTCGACCATTGACCGCGCGGACCCGTTGGCCGAGCGGCCAGGCCGCCGTCGTTTCCGGGTTCCCCCCAAAAACTCTGGCAGGACCCTGAACAGTTTCGCCGCCGTCCTGCGGAATAAGGCCTGGGCCTTCCGTCGAAGCCCCGGCAACCGACCCCAGGCGAGGCTGGCGATGGCGGCTGACGATTCGGTGATCGAGAGCCTTGTGTCACTGGCCGGGCAGGGGGATGCGGTGGCACGGGCGCGGCTGGTGACCCTCGGCCGCCACTGGCTGCGGTCGCAGGTCGCCGGCCGGCTCGATCGACGCCTGGCCCGGCGGCTCGGAGACTCCGACCTGATCCAGGACGTCCTGCTGCGGGCCGAGCGGAGGCTGGACGGATACCTGAGCGACCCCGCCGTCCCCTACCTGGTCTGGCTCCGTTCCCAGGTGGAGGCGCAGCTGGCGGACACGTACCGCTGGCACATGGGCGCCCAGCGACGCAGCGTCCTGCGCGAGCAAGCCGGCGGCCGATCTCTGCCAACCTCCAGCTCGGATCAGACCCGGTGGCTGGCCGACTCCCAGCCCACCGCCAGCCAGTGCGCCCTCCGCGCCGAGTCGATCGACCTGGCCCGCGCCGCCCTCGAACGACTCGCCGAGTCGGACCGGGTCGTCCTGGTGCTCCACTTCCTGGAGCAGATTGAGATCGTCAGGATCGGGGAACTGCTGGGCCTCACAGAGTCCGGGGTCCGCTCCCGCCTGCTCCGCGCCCTGCAGCGGCTGCGACGGTCTCTGCAAGACGCGCCCTGACCTTCCGGCCCGCGCACTCCACACCCTTCCCGGGATGGTGCGGCCTGACCCGATGACGGTTCTCCTCGGATCCACCCGACCTGGCGCCGTGGTGCCGTCAGGTCACCAGGCTCAGGGCCGGTCCCGCCACAGCCAGGACCAGTCAGCCAACCCCGCTGACAGGTCCGAGCCGACCCGGAACCTGGCGCCGACCCGCACGGTCTCCAGGCCCTGGGCGCAGGCCAGGAAGATCCTGGCCCGCGGGGCGAGCCGCGGTGTGTTCCTGAGCCGGCCCGATATCGGTGGTCCGGGTCAGCTTCTCCTGGTCGGTCAGGAGCGGTTCGGCCAGAGGTCGCGGCAGCTCGAGTCTCCGATTTCGGAGACCGGGCCGGGCGTCTGGGAGAGGCGCGAAGTGATTCATGGGCTTGCTGACTCGGGGCACTGGGGTGGATTTCCCGGGGGCGTTCCCTTAAGATTCCCTAAGTTGATTCAACCCGACCGGGCCCGCCTCCGCGATGCTGCGGGTCAGGGGGACTCCTGTGGTGGCGACCGCCGACGACTCGCCGGCCACCGACGGCGGCCCCGATCCCGAGCTGATCGCGCTGACCGGCCGCGTCGTCGACCGCTGGGCGGCGGGCGCGACCGACGTCCTCGACTCGCAGCTGGTCGGGGTGCCGGGCCGGGCCGCTGCGCTCGATCGGCTCCGGCCGGCGCTCGAGGCGATGGCGGCGCTGCGGCACGAGATGCAGGCGGAGACCAGCGGCGTGGACCCGGCCGAGGGGCGGCTCGGCGACTTCCCGATCCTCCGCACCATCGGTCGCGGCGGCATGGGCGTGGTCTACGAGGCGGTCGACCCGGTGCTCGGGCGTCGGGTGGCGCTCAAGGTGCTGCACGCGGCCGTGGCGCTCGACGAGCGGGCCCGGCTGCGGTTCGAGCTGGAGGCCCAGGCCACGGCGCTGCTCCAGCACCCCCACATCGTGCCGATCCACAACGTCGGGCAGGTGCAGGGCGTGCCGTACGCGGTCATGCAGCTGATCGACGGCCGCAACCTGTCCGAGGTCCTCGAGGCGCTGCGGGCCCTCCGCGCCGCCGGCTTCGAGCCCCACGCGGCCCAGACCGACGACCCGACCGCCCTGACCCTGGCCGTGCGGCTGGTCGAAGGCCCGCTCCGGGGCACGGGCGCCGGCAGCGGCGACTCGGGCCCGGCGCTCCGCGACCGGAGCCACGCCGACCCGGCCCCGGACTCCGGACCGGGCGGGACCCCGGAGCCCTCCCGGCTCGCCGCGCCCCGGACGCTGTCGCTGGGCCGACCGTACGCGCTGGCGGTGGCCTGGCTGGGCGTGCAGGCGGCCGGGGCGCTGCAGGCGGCGCACGAACAGGGCATCCTGCACCGCGACATCAAGCCGGCCAACCTCCTGCTGGACCGCGCGGGGCACCTCTGGATCACCGACTTCGGCCTGGCCCGCCTGCCCGAGGCCAGCGGCCTGACCCGCACCGGCGACCTGGTCGGCACCCTGCCGTACATGAGCCCCGAGCAGGCCGGGGGCCGGGCCCTGCCGCTCGACCAGCGGGCCGACGTGTACAGCCTGGGCGTGACCCTCTACGAGCTGCTGGGCCTGCGCATGGCCGTCGGCGGCCGCGACCGCGCCGAGGTCCTCCGACGGATCGCCCAGGAGGAGCCCGAGCCGCTGCGGCGGGTGAACCCGGCGGTGCCGGCCGACCTGGCGACGATCGTCACCCGCGCCATCGCGCGGGCGCCCGGCGACCGCTACGCCACCGCCGGCGAGCTGGCCGACGACCTGAGGCGGTTCCTCGACGGCCGCCCGATCGCCGCCCGCCCCCTGGGTGCCCCGGCCCGACTCTGGCGCTGGGGCCGCCGCAACCCCGCGCTGGCCGGCATGGCCGCGCTGACCCTCGCGCTCCTGACGGCGCTGGCCGCCGGCGGCGTGGCGGCCGCGTATGGGCAGCGGACGCAGCGGAAAGCGGCGGAGCGCCTCCGCGGCCTGGCCGAGGTGCGGGCCGCCCAGGCGCAGCAGAGCGCTCTCGAGGCGCAGGCCGCCCGCGACCGCGCCCACCACGACCTCCAGCAGGCGATCCAGGCCTGCAAGAACCTGGCCCTGCGGCTGGACCGGCTGGGTCAGAGCCCCGACCCCCAGGTGCGGCAGATCCGCGACGACAGCTTCCGCGACGCCGCCCGCTGGTGCCGGGAGCACCTCGACCGCGTCGGCCCGCCCGACCGCTGGACCGAGACCGACCTGCAGGTGGCCGTCCTGCTCGGCCCGTTCCTGGCCCAGCTCGGGCAGTTCGACGCCGCCCTGACCATCGGCGCCGAGGTCCGGTCCGCCGGCGCGCGGCTGCACCGCGAGCAGCCCCAGAACCCGGGCCGCGTGCACCTGTACGCCGGCTCGCTCGCCAACCTGGCGCTGGCCCAGGCGAGCGCCGGCCAGCCCGAGGCCGCCGCCGAGACCGGCGCCGAGGGCGATCGGGTGCTGGCCAGCTTCCTCCAGCAGCATCCCGACGAGTGGACCCTGCTGCGGCTCCGGTTCGTGTTGCTGGGCAATCAGGCGGGCACCCTGCATCACCTGGGCCGCCGCGACGAGTCGCTGGCCGCCGACCTGGCCAGCCTGCCGGTGCTGGAGGCGGTCCGGCGGCTCACGCCCAAGGCTCCCGACGTGCCGCTCCTGCTGGCCGATCGCGGCCTGCGCGCCGGCTTCGGCCTGCTGGAGTCGGGCCGAGCCGCCGAGGCCGTCGAGCGATTCGACGCCATCCTCGCCGCCGGCGCCCGGCTCCCGGAGCTGGCCGCCTCCTCGGACGCGGCCCGCCGGCACCGTCGGCAGGCTCTCGAAGGCCGGGCCCGGGGCCTGAGCCTGCTGGGCCGGCCCGCCGCCGCCGCCGCCGACCTCGAGGCGCTGCTGGACCTCCAGGCCGACCCGGACGGCCGCTGGCTGATCCGCCAGCAGGTCGTCGACGCCCGGATCCTGGCCGGACAGTACGACACCGCCGTGGCCGGGCTCGAGGCGCTGGCCGTCGACCCCGAGGCGATCGCCACCGCGCCGCTCGGGCCGGCGCGCCTGTGTGCCGCGGTCCTGAACGCGCCGGCGGCCACCACCGGCCAGCGTGAGCGGGCGGCCGCGGTCGCCTGCGCCTGGCTCGCCCAGGCGCGTCGGCGGGGACTCCTGGACGCCCCGGAGCACCGCGACCCCCTGCTGCACGCCCCCGACTTCCAGCCCCTCCGCGACCAGCCCGAACTGCTGCCGATCTTCGACACGCTGGCCCGGGCTCCGCTGGACCGCTGAGCCATTCGGCGTGCCGGTGCGACCCCCCGACCCAGGCCGGGATCGAGGACGGACCGCAAAAAAACTCGCCGCGTCGCGAATCAGCCGCCGGTCGCCTCGCGTAAAGGACCGTGGGGGATCGCGATTGAACGGGTCTCCGGGGCGGGCGCCGCCTCGCCACCACCCAGCGGGCACGGCGTCCGGGAGCGGGTCTCCGTGTCCCCGCGACCCGAATCCGCCGCAGCCCCACCGGGAGCCGATGCATGACCCCGACACCCGAGGAGATCGAGACGCTCGTGGTGCGGGCCCGGCAGGGGGATGCCGAGGCGCGGGCGCTGCTGCTCGACCGCTTCCGCAACCACCTGCGACGCATGGTCGCCGCCCGGCTCGACCGCCGGGTCGTGCCCCGGCTGGAGGCCTCCGACGTGGTCCAGGACATCCTGGTCCGCGCCGAGCAGGGCCTCGAAGAGTACCTGGCTAGCAGCCCGGTGCCGTTCCTGGCCTGGCTCCGGAAGATCGCCGAGAACCAGCTCGTCACCACCCACCGGCAGCACATCCTGGCCGATTGCCGCAGCGTCCGGCGGGAGCAGGCGCCGCCGCAGGCCTTCGACTCCTCGATGGCCGACCGGTCCCCCGGCCTGATCGACCCCCACACCTCGCCGAGCCAGTCGGTGCTCCGGGCCGAGCGGATCGAGCAGGCCCGATCCGCCCTGGACCACCTGGCCGGGTCGGACCGCGAGGTGCTGGTCATGTACTACCTGGAGCACATCGAGGTCGCCGACATCGCCCGGACCCTGAGCCTGACCGAGCCCGGCGTCCGCTCCCGCCTTTTGCGCGCCCTGGAACGGCTGCGCCAGGCGCTCGAGCCGGGCGGTGAGTCGGAGCACCCGCCCGCCTGACGAACCGGGTCCGCAGCGGCCGGGGCCGCGTCGGGCGGCGCGAGCCGGTTGCCGGGACCCGGTCGGCCCCCCCGGGAGCCCGGGGCTGGCTCCCCCGGCGGCACCCACCCCACCCCGCCTCGCGGCGGGCGCGTAACGGATCGGGAGGTCGTGGGTATCTGGTGTGCCGCCGACTCGATCCCCCGACGGACTCGGATCGGCGCGACCGTCGGACGGTCCGGCCAGGTCACCCGGTGTGGGGGCGACCGGTCCGGCGCGGCGCCATCAGCCTGCTGAGGTTGCGGCCAACGCGACGGCCGCCGGCACCCCGACTGGTGCCGTGATGGCGCGGACGGCCACTCGATGTTGAGCGAGGATGCCTGCCATGCTACGTGGTCCGAATCGAGCGCGCGCGCAGATCACCGGCACCGCCGGTCCATCGCGGCGCATGACGTACACCTTCCGCGGCACGATGTCCGGCTGGATCGCGGGCGGGGGCACGCGTCAGGACTTCCAGGAGACCGAGGTCTGCCTCACGCTGGCGACCGACACGGCCGCCATCGCGCGGGCGGGGACCGCCCAGCTGGTCAGCCCCGACCGGGCGACGATCGCGATCGTCGGGCTCGGCCTGACGGCGACCGTGCGGGATCCGGGCGAGCTCGGCCTGGCCAGCGGCTCGAACGGTCTCATGCTCCTGGACCTCAAGCTCGTGCGCTGCCTGCTGGGGGTCGAGGTGCCGGACCGGTCCCAGGACCTCGCGACCGGCTTCCGGTTCGAGGGCCCGGCGTTCCAGGACGCGGCCGAGCTCCCGACCGACCGCGGCGACCTGACGATCACCCGCGTCCTCGGCCCGGTCACCGTCCAGGCCACGCCCTCCGACCCGCGAGCGTGGACCGACTGGGGGGCGATCGGTCGGCCGTCCGGGCCCCGGTTCCCGGCGCCCGGGGTGAACTGATCCGCCCGCGGACGGCCGCGCCCCTGGCGATTCAGGGCCGGACCGGCGTCGCGGCCGACAGGACGGCGCCAGGGCTCTCGCCCTCCGCGGGCCCCCGCCGCACGGGCTGCGAACGTCCGGGGTCAGCCGGGCGGCCGCCGCGAACCGATCCGGTCCACCCCCGAGGGCGCGGTTCCGCCAGGACCTGGCGGGCCAGCTCACCCTCAAGGTCACGGTCTTCAACGGCACGGCGGCCGTCTACCTCCCGAACCGCCTGGAGGCGCGGCTGGAGCCGGTCCCCGAGCCCGGCGGCCTGCTGCTGGCGACGCTCGGCGGGGTGAGCCTGGCGCTCGGCCGACGCGCGCGGCGGGTCCACCGGCCCGGCTGAGGCCGTCGACCCCGGTGCTCCCGACGCTCCCGCCCCGACGTGCTCAGCAACGCGACGCCGGGAGCCGCACCGCCGGTTCCGGGGCGCGACCCCCGGCATCCGGGGTCGGAGCGGTTCCACGGCACGAGGGCGGCCGCGGTCGGCGGCCGCGGCTCAGTCGAGGGGCCGCAGGGGGTTGAAGACGAGCCCGGTGAGCAGCTTCGGGTAGAAGTACGTGCTCTTGGGCGGCATCTTCTCGAGGTTCGAGGCGATCGACTCGACGTGCCCCATCTCGGCCGGCGGCACCAGGGCGGCCAGGTCGCAGTCCTGGGCGTTGGCCGCCGCGCGGACCTCGTCCAGCAGGTGCACGTAGGTGAACGTCGGGTCGCCCAGGCCGGCGAGCAGCTTCTTGACGACCAGCTCGTGCAGGATGCTCACGCCCAGCGAGCGCCAGTCGGCGCTGTGCTCGGGGGCGAGCTCGTCCATGGCGGCGTCGGAGCGGAGCCGGGCGACCAGCCACTTGCCGTCGGCGACGGTGCCGAAGCCGAGGATGTTCTGCTCGCCGTCGACCTCGATCAGGTCCCAGGCGGCCTGGGCGCCGGCGTCCCCCTCGCCGGTCATCTCGATGTCGAACTCGGGGATCAGGCGGTCGGCGACCACGTCGGCCGTCAGGCCCTTCAGGCCGCTGATCAGGCGGTGCGTGGGCAGGATCCGCAGGCCGGGGTCGCTCATGCTCACCAGCATCATGAGCACGAAGTTGGCCGGGTCGTCGGGGCCAGTGAGCTTGCCGGCGGCCGCCAGCTCGTCGCGGTACTTGAGGCCGGTCTCGTAGCGGTGGTGGCCGTCGGCGATGAAGACCGGTCGGTCGGCGATCAGGCCCTGGGCGACGGTGTGGGCCCGCTGGTCGGTGATCGGCCAGAAGCGGTTGATCACGCCCAGGTGATCGACGGCCTCCAGGGGCGTGCGGTCGCGCAGGCCGGCCTCGACGGCCTCGAGCACGGCATTGTCGGGGTCCGGGTACAGGCCGAAGACCGGGCTCAGGTTCATGCCGGTGGCGTGGTAGAGCGCCAGGCGGTCGGCCTTGGGGCCCGAGAGCGTCTGCTCGTGCGGGTAGATGCGCCCCTCGCCGAACGGCTCCAGCCGGACCCTGGCGAAGAAGCCGCGGCGGGTGAAGGTCTGGCCCTCGACCTCGAAGGTCTGGTGGTAGAGGTACAGCGCCGGGTGCTCGTCGGCGCGGAGCACGCCCTGCTTGCGCCAGTCGCGGAGGAACCGGGCGGCGCGGGTGTACCGGTCGGTGCCGGGCGCGTCGCCGGGCTCCTCGCGGTTGAGCTCCATGCGGATCGCGTTGTAGGGGCTCAGGTGGTAGAGCTGGTCCTGGAGCGCCGGGCCGATGACGTCATACGGCGGGGCGACGACGTCGGAGAGGGCGCCCACTTGCGACAGGTCGTAGCGCAGGCCCCGGAACGGGCGGATCTCGGGCATGGTCGGAGAGCTTCCGTGGAGTCTGTGGCGTGCCCCGGCCGGGGCGAGCGGGCCTGACACCGCCGCGCCGCCGTCGCGCCGGGGGCGAGCCGGGCAGCGGTCGGGCGGCGGAACACGGCACCAGCATACCCCAAGATGCCGACGACCGGCGCCCCCCCGCCCGGATCGGGTGCGGTGGGGACGTGCGGCTCGGCCGGCGGGTCGCTCAGCGCTCCAGGGCCGCCGGCTCGGCCAGGGCGGTGGCCGGGGGTGATTCCGGGAGACCGGGCAGGTTCAGCGCCCCCGGGCCCTCGGGGATGGCCGCCAGGGCGGGGGCCATCGGCGGGCCGGGCACCAGCGCGGCGCCGTCGCCGCCCTTCGCACCGGCCTCGAAGACGGCGGGGTTCTGCACCAGGGCCCCCGGCAGCGAGGTCGCCCCGGCCGGGGCGCCGATGTGCTCGCGGAGGATCCGCTTCAGCTCCAGGGTCACCTCGGGCTTCTGGTGCGTGCTGTGCGAGCCGCTGGTGATCACCTCGCTGCGGGCGTACGGCACGTGCGAGCTGTCGTACGGCACGATCCCGTCGGTGCTCAGGTGGTGGTCGACGGGCCCGATCTGCGGGATGATCGAGTGGTAGACCACGTTCGGGTTCGTCGGCAGCCGGTTCAGCAGCGTCAACGCCGGGTTGTCGTACCGCAGGTTGCCCACGCCGTTGAGCAGCGGGTTGCGGAACGCGGGCGTGAGCAGCTCGGGCCCGTTGAGCCGCTTGAGCTCATCCATCGACTTCGTCAGGCCGTTGCTGCGGTTGATCAGGCTGATGGCGAGCCGGCCCGGCAGGCGGTCGGCCGTGCGGCTGCCGCGGTGCGGGGTGGCGATGAAGACCACCCGCTTCACCTCCTCGACCGGGGTGAAGTACAGGCTCTCGGCGATCATCTGCTTGAGCTCGGGCGGGCCGGCCATCTGATCGAGCGGGATCTGGAACACGCCGTCGTACACCGAGTTGCCGCTGCTGAGCGTGGCCGTCTTGGAGACCAGCCCGCCCATGCTGTGGCCGATCAGAACCATCCGGTCCCAGGCCGGGTCGGCGTGATTCGGGTCGAAGATCGACCGGACCGCGCGGATCTCGCGGCGGAACTTCGCCGCCGAGCTCGAGACCGGCTGGCCCGTCGGGTACATGTACACCCAGAACTGGAACCGCTCGGTGAGCACCGGGTCATTGCGCAGGTGGTTGACCGTCTGGGTCCAGGTCGCCGGGCTGGAGTTCAGGCCGTGCACCAGCAGCACCGGGATCTTGCCCGGCTGGTAGTTGTGGAGCATGTACAGCCCCTCGCGGCCCTTGTCCCCGAAGCTCGACTGCAGCAGCCCGGCCCGCACGATCCCCGACAGGTTGGCGTACCGCGAGGTGAGTGCCAGCGGCGTTGTGCGGTCGCTGGCCAGCGGCACCGTCCGGCCGCCCAGGGCGATCGACGACTGGTCGAACGGCGAGACCAGTGCCAGGCGGACCGGCTGCTGGCGCCAGGCCTCGCCGCGCGCCGGGCCGCCGACCTGCACCAGGGCGGTCGTGGGGGTCCACTGCTTGTTGTTGTAGTACCGCTGCTCGATCGGGCGGTGTTCCACCTCGGGCCGCTCGATGTGCGTGACCAGCGGCACGCCCAGGCCGTCGGTCGTGTAGCGGTGCTGCATGTCGCCGACGTAGTAGTCGCGGGCGATCGAGACGTCGACGATCTGGCTGCCGTTGAGGTACGGCGTCCACGACTCCAGCGCGATGTCCGAGCGGCCCAGCAGCTCGCCCCAGCCGGCGCCGGGGAGCATGCGCTCGAACCAGGTCGAGCGCACCAGGGCGTCGATCGCCTTGTTGTGCAGCTCGACGGCGCGGTGGAACTGGTCGTGATCCAGGGGCTGGAGCTCGGGGTCGTTGAGCGCCAGGATCGCGTAGGCGGCGGCGTCGCGGTAGTGGCGGCCGGCGGCCTCGCTCTGCACCCGCATCCGGCTCCGGCCGGCGCGGTAGTGCAGCTCGGCCAGGGCCAGGGTCCGGTTGGCCTCGGGCTGCTGGGCGTTCTGGGCCGCCAGGGTCGCCAGGCTGGCGTCGAGGTCGTGCTTCACGCCGTGGCTGCTGAGCCCGGCCTGGGCCAGCACGGTCACGGTCGGCTCCGACGGCCGCATCCGGGCCGCCAGGCGCTCCGACTGCTCGTGGAACGCCACCCGCAGGTGGGCCCGACGCGCCTCCGACGCCAGGCCGCAGCCGGTCGTCAGTGCCGTCAGCAGCAGCAGGCATCCGGCCAGGCCCGCCCGGGCCCGCGCCGTGAGGTGTCCGCATCCTTCGCGGACCTGAGCAACTGAATTCGGCTCCACCGGAACCTCGCTTCCTGCGTGCACCACGAGGCCATCCTTGGCCTCGCCTGACCCCGCCGGTGGGTCGAACCCTGGACCGGCGCGGACACGGCAACGTGTCAATTATGCCAGGCCCGGGCCGGGCCGTTGAGGTCAGTTTATCGGCGCGTGCCGGTGCTGCCTCGCACGCCTTCTGCGACGGTCGTCGGGCCGCGCGCCGGTTGTAGCGGTCCGGCGATTGAGCCATGGCGTCGCGAGCCGCCGTGCTCGGCCCGAAGGGGCCCGACGGCGGCTCGGCGACGGCTGGCGGCGGGGTGGGACTCCGTGCCGAACTCCCCCACCTCAGTACGGTTGCGACCGCGATCGCCTCGATCCGGGCTCGATGGCTCCCGGCCAGGCCCCGATCGGTTTTCCAGGACCCCCCTCGCCAACCCCGTGCCGACCGGCGCGGGGTCAGGCCGGCACTCGGGCCGTGGTCGGGGTGTCCGGTCGGCGTTTGCGGGTTGCGTGGTTTGCGGTCCCTGGGGTGTGTGGCGAGTCTGTCGAGGCGTTGCCGGTGCGGTTCAGGCGTCGACGGTGACGATGCGGTGGTCGAGCCGGTCCTTGCCGCCTGCGAATTCGAAGACGCCCAGGCCGAGGTTCGCGGCCAGGGGGATGTGCTGGGGTTGCCGCATGTCGAACCCCTCGCGCTCGGCGTCGATGCCGAGCTTGCCGACCGAGCCGACCGGGGCCAGGCCCATCTGCTTCCGCTTGGCGTCGATGATCCGCCACTCGACCTGATCCATGGCGACCGGGTCGGTGCCGACGAGCAGGAGGTTCGCTTCCCAGGTCCAGCTCGGGTTCTGGCCGAAGGGGCCGCCCTGGTAGACCCCCTTGACGCCGTCGAGGATCTGGAGCACGCACTTCTTGCGGAGGATCGGGTGCGAGACGACCTCGGGGATGAACTGGTTGCAGGCGTTGGCCTCGGCGGCGCTGTGGCTGCGGGCGACGTTGTTGACCAGGCCGTGGCTCATGTTCTTGAGCGCCCCGGTCACGCCGGCCGAGCCGTGGTCCTTGAGCACCGGCAGGAGCACGAGCTTGTTGACCCGGCGGGTGACGAGCAGGCCCAGGTGCGAGCGGAGGTTCCGGTCGTCCTTGGGGTCGTGGCCGCGGTGGACCAGGTTCATCTCGACGAACTCGTCCGGGTCGTAGCCGGCGATGTCGTCCTGGCCGGCAAACTTCAGCTCGAGCTGGCTGGGGTCGTCGGAGTAGGTCAGGCCGCCCCAGGCGACGCCGTCGGGCACGGCCTCGTGCATCTTGGCGGCAAGGAGCTCGGCGCGGTAGCGCTCGAAGACGACCATGTCGCGCTTCTTGACCCCGGCGGCCTCCAGGCCGGCGATCACGGCCAGCATCAGCTCGGCCGAGCTGTTGGCCAGGGGGTTGCCGACCGGGTTCATCTTGATACCGACCACATCGCCCGGCTCGAAGAAGCTCCGCCAGGCGCCGGTGGCGTCGTCGGCGCCGGTGAGGCTCACCAGGCCGCGATCGAGCCCGGTCCGGATGGCGGCGGCGTCCTTGCGGTCGTTGCGGATCATGCCGGGATGGCGGACCTCGACGACGCGGCCGGGGTAGGGGCCGGGCAGGCCGAGGGCGGCGCCGGGCTTCGCGGCGGCCGGCTCCTGCGCCGAGACGACGCGACCGCCGAGGGCCAGGCCGCCGAGGGCCAGCGGGCTGGCGGCGGCGGCCAGGAAGTGGCGGCGGTGCACACCGTCGCAGGGGTGACGTCGAGCCATGGCCGTGACCTCCGGTTCCGGGACGAACGAACCCCCGAGCCGCCCGCCGACCGATCGACGCGCACCCGAGATCGGGATGTCGATTGTGCCAGCCGACCCGCCCGACGGCCAGCCACCAGCGGCAAACCGTGGTCCGGAATCGTCGAAATGCGGCTGCCCGGCCGGGTTCCGGCCGCGGCCGCACGCAACCGCACCGGGTGGGATGCCGCCCGCGCCCGGTCCGATTAGAATGAACGGATTCCCGGGCCCCGCCGCGACGCGAGGGGCCTGGACGTGCCGAGGGAACGCCCGCGATGAACGACCCCGCCGACCCGATGCCCGCCGACGCCGACGCGATCGGACCCGAGCCCGCCGCGATTCCTCCGGCGACCGAGCCCGTGCCGCCATTCCGGCGCGGGCGCTCACTGGCCCGGCGGCTGGGACTGGTCGCGGCCCTGGTGCTGCTGGCCGGGGCGGGCCTGGCGGCCGCCCTCTGGGCGCGGGGCGATCGGGCGGCCTGGCAGCGGGCGCGGGCGGCCCGCGC
>CAZUZD010000071.1:339-22767 GCA_964624465.1 uncultured Isosphaeraceae bacterium | reverse complement strand
GTCCGTCTGGCCGCGGGCGGGCTCCCTCTGCCAGCCGGACCCGCGCACGAGCCCCCGGTGCCCGGGGGGGGGCTGGCCGGCGGTCACTCCGAGCGAATGACGCTCGAGGCCGCCGGTTTCGGGGCGGCGAACGACTCTGCCAGGCTCTTGCCGCCACCGACGACCGGCAGTTGGAGCGAGGTGGCGTCGAGGTCCACGGTCAACTTCGTGCCGGGCTCGGGCCAGAGCGTGAACTCCCGGTCGCTGGAGAAGATCATCAGGGCGATCTGCTTCCCCGGGGGGATGACCTGGTCGTCCGGCTGGAGGGCGAAGCTCAGCTCGACGAACTCGCCAGGCACCAACGGCTGGCTCTCGGTCAGCGATCGGGCATTCTGGGGGTCGGCCCAGCCGCGGGTGATGATGTTGCCGGTCATGGACGACCGAGGCCCGGGTTCCCAGGGCAGCGCGACGAGCCAGACGGACAGGTTCACCGCCGGCTTACTCGCCGCCACCTTGATCGTCAGCCGGGCCGTCCCCGAGAGGTGGACCGGCTTCGTCAGCGTGGGCGTGGCGTAGAGCAGGCGGTGCTCGGTCCACTCGGCCCTTGCCAGGGTGGCGCCGTCGAACGAGACGTTATCGACCAGCGTCTCCTTGCCCTGCGGGGCCGCGGGGGCCTCGAGCACGAGCCCGCCGGTCTTCGGCGCACCGGCCGCCAGCCGCAGGGTGACCGCCTCGGCCATCGGGTTCGGGTAATCGGGGTACGCGGTCGGCTTCCCCTGGTCGTCACCCTCCCGCACGATCCAGGCCTTGGACTCGGCCTCCACGCCGTTCTCGACGCCGAGGACGTAGCGCGTGAACCACTTGTTCATGTGGTCCAGCGGCGGCCCGCCGCCGTGCCCGCCCTGGTGAAAGAACGCCCGCGCCGGCACGCCCTTGGCCTTGATCGCCTCGTAGATGCGGACGCTGTGCTCGGGCATCACGTTCCAGTCGTTGAAGGCGTGCGACATCAGGGTCGCGGCCTTCAGCGGGCCCAGGTCGTTGAGGTAGTCACGGCCGGCCCAGAACGCGTTGTAGTCCCCGGTCCGTCGGTCCTCGTTCTTCGCCATCTCGGTGTCACGGACCTCGCAGTCGCAGAACTCCCGCCGCGCGGGGTTGCCGCTGCGGATGAAGTCGTACAGCACGTCGATGTCCTCGCCCAGATATCCCCCCGGCGAGCGGACCAGGCCATTGGACCGATAGTAGTGGTAGTACGAGGTGTTGGGCGCGATCGGGATGATCGCCTCCAGCCCCTCCACGCCGGTCGTCGCCGCGGCCAGGGCGAGCGTGCCGTTGTACGAGGTGCCCGTCATGCCCACCTTGCCAGTGGACCAGCTGGCCGACACCGGCTCATCGCCGTCGGGCGTGGTGAACCCCTTCGCCCGCCCGTTGAGCCAGTCGATGACCGCCTTCGGGGCCAGCGACTCGTTGTCGCCTCCGACCGAGACGCACCCCAGGGAGAGTCCGGTTCCCGGCGACGACGAGTGCACGACCGCGAACCCGCGGGGCACCCAGTCCTTGACCTCCGCCTTCGAGATGATCGGGCGGATGCCGGTCCGCCGGATCTCCGGTGGCGCGACCCGCTTTGGGGGGACCGCTCCCAGCTCCTGACGGACATCCCACATCAACGAGGCCGCCGATCCCGCCGTGCCCGCGTAGTACGGGCTCGACTCGTAGATGACCGGGACCTTCAGGCCTTCGGTCTCGGTCTGCCTCGGCCGGGTCACGTCGACGTGCAGGCGGTCCCGCTTGCCGTCGTGGTCGGAGTCGAATTCGGCCTCCACCCAGAGGTCCTGTCGGATCCAGAGGTCCGGGTCCTGGAACGCCGGGACCACCTGCGCCATGCCGTCCGCGATCCGATGCGTCGCCCTCGCCGGCTCCTGTGCCGGCAGGCTCCCGACGAGCCCGACCAGCGCCGTCAGCGCCAGCCCGAACGTGAGTGGCCGGCAGGCCGTTCCCCCGAGCGGGCCTCGACGGCGGCCGGTGTCCTCGCCGCTCAACCGCGGATGAGTCTCGGTCATGAGTGTTCCGGTGCTCTCGTTGTGAGTGGGAGTGGAACGCTGCAGCGATCGCAGCGCCCGCGCTCGCGGGTCGATCGTGGGGCCGTCTCGATGGCTATCGCCTGGGTCATCAGGCCGGGCCCGAGTGCCGGGCAAGATCCGCTCGACGTTCGGTCGAACCGTGCCCCGACTCCTCGCCTGGGGCCAGCGTATCGGCCCCGCCCACCAACCGCCAGCATCCGCCCCGACGAGCGCACCCACGCCGGAGTGCGAGGCCGGAGTTGCTCCCTTGGATGCCCACACCGGGGCGGCTCAGCCCGCGGGGTTCCGGCCGACCCTCTGCGTTGCCAGGTCGCGCCGGAGCGCCTCCAGGGCCGCAAAGCAGACGGAACGCTTCGGTCGGTCCATCGCTGCGCCCGGTGGCCGGATCTGCTGGCCCGTCCGCCCCGATCGGGCTCAGCGCCAGACCACCCGCCTCCGGGAGACGCTCCCCAGACGCTTCCGCTTGCGGGTGAGTCCGGCCGTGAGCGAGGGTGGGCAAGGGTGGTCCCAGAATCGCGAAGACTACGTGCGAGAAGCCGGTGAAGTGGCCTGGGCGGTGAGGTTCTCGCCGTCCATGGACACCCAACGTTCCCCCACCGACCCGACCGACGCGCAGGGGGAGCTCATCCGCCCCCGGCTCCCCCTGTACGTCGTCCGGGGCGGCATCCCCTGGCGGTCCTCGGCAGGGATGACGTGCCGCGGATCCGCGTGCTCGCCTGCTCCTCGCGGCAGGTGAGGATCTCATCGGCGGCGTCGACGGATCCGCAGCGGGTGGCGTCCTTGGTCAGCCAGTTGCCATCCTGGTGTCGCCGACCCGGGCTGTGCTGCCGGAGTCGGTGTGGGCTCAGGGCTGAGGCGATGCCGCGCAGTGAGGTATGAGCGACCGGCCGTAGGAGCCTGACGATGGTGCCGACCGGACCCGACGATCGCTCGGGAATTTCAGAACCGGGTTGGCACGACCCCCAGCATCCGCCGCTCCGGGCCCTCAAACGGGTTCCACACCGGGCAGGTCATCGGCTGCCGACGGAGCTCGATCCCCTGCTCGGCCGCCAGCTCGCGACTCCGACGTGCCGGATGCGGGCTTCCTCGATCCCCACCCAGCAGCGGGCTCCAGCTTCGCGCGAGGATCTGGGGTCAAGCGGGATCAGCCGAGGAAGTCGGCGTACTGAAACACGTCGAGGTACTGCCAGGTGAAGTCGCGGATCTCGACCTGCTCCTCGGCGGAGAGCTCGCGGGCGGTGGCGAGGTTCTGCTCGGGGGTCGCCTTGCGGATGGTGCCCCAGGGGTAGACCTCTTCGAGGGCGTTCCCGTTCCAGGTCGGCTGGCGGAGCGACTCAGCGGCCTCCAGGCCAAGCGACCGGCAGAGGGCGCCCAGGGTCTGGAAGGGGTCGGCCATCACGTCCTCGGCGCGGACGATGTGGAGGCGGTCCGGGAACTTCTTCTGGAGCCGCAGCGCAGTGAACTGGTTGAGGGTCCAGCCGAGCATGTAGTTGCGGAGCGACAGCGGCACGGGCCGCTTCTTGGTATCGGCGTACGCCGACCAGGGGTTGCGCACGACGTGCAGGAAGTGGGCCGTGGGCAGCTCGGTGAGGATCGCCTCGGCGTCGACCACGAGAATGGGGCTGTAGCCGACGTAGAACTGCTCGCGGCCGGTGCGACGATAGTCCTTCCACGCCTCGAAGGTCGCCTCGAAGAAGGCCATGACGTTCTTCGCACGCGAACGGCCGGTCCGGGCCACGATCCGCTCGTAGATCCGGCACCGCTCGTCGTCGTTGAAGTCCATGGGCTGGTGCCGGAACTTGCTGACGTTCGGGGTGCGGGCGCGGACCTTGCCCTCCTCGTCGATGATCGCCTTGTAGTCCTCGTAGGGCGTCGCATCGAGCGCGAAGACCGGCCAGCGGTACTTCACCGGGAACATCGAGGTCAGCGGGTCGTTCACCAGCCGGGTGCCGATCTGCGACTCGAACGGGTACACGAACAGCTCGGGGTGGCCGTCGAGGAACCGGTGGGTCGTGTTGCCGCCGTTCTCGTACATGGCGCCCAGCATCAGCAGGCGGATCTCGTCGCTCATCGGTCGGTCGTCCCGGTGGTGAAGGCGTAGAACAGGCTCTTGATCCGCGACGGGCGTCGGCGGGCGGCGAGCCAGGGGAAGCCGCTGGAAACGCTGCGATCGAGCCACTCGATCGCGAAGATCTGGTTGCCCCAGGGCCAGAGCAGGCTCCCCAGGATGGCCCCGGTGCGAGTGTCGACGGCGTGAATCCCGCAGAGCGACGCGTCCACGTCGAGCCCCGGCGCATACTGGCGGAAGCGGGGAATGACGCGCGAGGTGCCCACGAAGGCGGTCGTACCGTGGACGCAGAGACCGCGGGTCCAGCCGGGCAGCCGGGCCACCGACTCGAACTGGCCCTCGCCGGCCACGCCCAGCTCGCCGTAGCCGCTGTTGTTGACCCAGACCGCGTCACGGAGGAACCGGGCCGAGTGGGGCCGCGTCAGCCCACGGGCCATCACCTCGCGGGTCGCCCCCGAGAAGATCACGCCACGGCCATCGACCTGGAACCGCGCGTGCCCCGGTCGGAGCCGCCCCACCCGGTCGGTCGACGCCGAGTAAAACGACTCGGCCGGCGTACGGCCGGCGGCGATCGAGTTGAGCTGGAGGTGGTTCCGGTCGAACACCGGGCCGGCGGCCGTGTCGGTCTCGAGGCAGCGCGGCCACCAGACCCGCTCGACCCGCCCGTCGTCATGGATCCGCACCACGGCGTTCTCGCCGACCGAGTTCGCGTGCAGGTGGCGCCCGATCATCGCCAGGTCGTGAAGGTACAGGCACCCGGGCAGGAACCGCGAGCGCACGGGGATCAGCTCGCGCTCGGCTCGCGGCGGCTTCACGTCACGCCTGGGCTTCGTGCCGGTCGCGGGGACGAGGTCGTAGATCTGGTTCGGGTTGCGGGTCGACGCGATGTGGACGATCCCGCGCGCGCGGTCGACGGCCAGCCCCGACGGGTGCGGCAGGGCCAGGTACGACACCCGGTCGGGCGGGCTCAGCGCCAGGACCAGGTTCTCGTACTCGCGGGTGACCAGCAGCGTGACGTCGCACGCCGCCAGGGTCTCCCAGAAGGCGCCCCGCACCTCGCATTCGAGGAGCCTCGGGTCGACGTCGCCCGCGCCACCCCACTGGGTCGCGATCTGGGCCGGATCGCGCCACTCGGCGTTCTGGGCCTGGTGCAACTCGGCCAGCTCGTCGGGGCCCGGGGTCCCCGAGGGCGACCCCGGGTCCGGCGCCGGCGGTGAGGGCGACGACCGCGTCATGAGCCCGGCCTCCGCCAGAGCTGCCAGGCCCCCGCGTACATCCTGAGGGCGGATCGGACCTTCGTGGTCGATTCTCCCCCGTGGCGCGGGCCCGCGAGGATCGGCACCTCGACGACCGGGTAGCCCTCACGGTGGCAGACGGCGAGGAACTCCAGGTCGATCAGGTCGTCGTCGCGGGTCAGTGTCAGCAGGCTTTCGAAGTGGCGAGGGAAGAGCTTGGGCGTGCCGTTGATGTCGGGCGAGTCGAGGCCGAACAGGATGCGGGCCTCGGCGTTGTAGAGGGTCGATCCGAGTCGTCGCAGCCCCACGCGTGCCAGCCGACGGGCCTTCACCACGCGGTCGGGCTCCAGCAGCGACCGGAGCACGAGGGTGGCGAGCTGGTCGGGCGTGGTCCGGGCCGAGTTGGTGTAACCGACCCGCCCGCCGCGGGCCGCCGCCAGACCGGCCTTCACGGCGCGGCCCCAGCCTCCCCGTTCCAGCTCGACCATACGGACCCCCGGCGACCGACGGGCGATGTCGCCGCACACCGCCACCGAGGCGTCACGACAGGCGTTGCAGACCAGGATCAGTTCCGAGCGGCAATTCAGTTGCGCCAGTGCCGTGGCGTGACCCGCGACGACCGCCGCGATGTGGTCGGCCTGGTTGTACACGGGCAGGACGATCGAGACGAGACCGTCATCAGTGCCCGCTTCAGCCGCGGCCGGCGGGCGGGAGTCGGTGCCGATCCCGGTGGGGTCAGGAGTCGCCATCGATCATCCTCCCCGCGTGGTGGCTTCGGCGACGCGACGGATCTCGCCGTCGCGGACGATCACGCGGCGGATGAAGTGCGGCCGGCGCTTGACCTCCTCGAAGATCTTGCCGACGTACTCGCCGATCATGCCGAGGGCGAACGCGTTGAGCGCACCGAAGAAGAGGATGAAGAGGATCACGGTCGTGATGCCCGAGGCCGATCGATCGGGCAGGAACACGCGGGCGGCGATCTGGAACAGGCCGAGGACGACGCTGAGCGTGAGCAGGACGATCCCCAGGTCGCTCAGGACCGTCATGGGGACGTTGGTGAACGAGAGGATCCCGTTCTTGGCGCGGCGAAGGTTCTGGAGCAGGCCGGTGCGGCGGCGGGCGGAGGCCGCGGGATCGGGCTCGTAGGGGACGCCCACCTGGCGGAACCCGGCGTAGGCCCGCACGCCGCGCAGGAACAGGTTGCGCTCGGGGAACCCGAGGATGGCCCCCACCACGCGCCGGTCGATCAGGCAGAAGTCGCCGGCGTTGGGCGGGATCGGCACGCTCGAGAACGCGTTGAACACCCGGTAGAAGGCCCGGGTCGCCGCGCGGGTGAGCGGGCCGTCGAAGTCGCGGAGCCGCTGGCCGTAGACGACGTCGTTGCCCTGCCGCCACCCGGCCACGAACTCCTCGATCAGCTCGGGCGGGTCGTGGAGGTTGGCGTCGATCAGCACGCAGGCGTTGCGGGTCGCCACCTCCATGCCGCTCCGGTAGGCCGCCTGCGAACCGAACGGCCGCGAGTGGACCACGCCCAGCACCCGCCGGTCGCTCCGCGAGAGCCCGCGCAACACCTCCTGGGTGTCGTCGGTGCTGCCGTCGTCGACGAAGACGATCTCGAACTCGACGTTCAGCCGCACGAAGACCGCCTTGAGCCGCTCGTACACGGCCGGCAGCGACGCGGCGGCGTTGGCGCAGAACACGACGGCGCTGACGCTGTAGACCGTGTCGAGGCCAAACTTCTTCGAGGCGTGGTAGTACTGCTCCGGGTCGGGAAGCGTCTGGTACCACGCGATCATCCGCTCGAGACCATCGCGGAACGGCGTGCGCGCTTCCCAGCCCAGCCGGGTGCGGGCCTTCGCCGGGTTGGCGAACCAGGCGTGCACGTCCCAGGCCCGCTCGGGCATGGTGAACGCCGGCGCGTCGGCCAGCTGGAACAGCTCGTGTGCCGTGGCGGCGACCTCGCCGATGGTCGTCTGCCGGCCGGTGCCGATGTTGAACGACTCACCGAAGTCGGCAGGAACCAGGTTGAGCGCCGTGTCGACGAACGCCTCGGTCACGTCGTCGACGTAGACGAAGTCGCGCGAGACCGCCGGGTTGACGAACTCGGGATAACCGCCCTCCAGGCCGCGGCGGATCACCATCGGGATCAGGCGCGAGGCGTCCTCGAACGGGCCGTAGACCGAGTAGAGCCGCAGGTTGGCGCAGGGGAGTCTCTTGCGCTTGCCGTAGTACTGCATCAGGCTGGCGGCGGAGACCTTCGAGACGGCGTAGTCGCTGTTCGGGACGGTCGGGTCGTCCTCGGCGGGCCCGGCGGCGTTGTCGCCGTACTCCGACGAGCTGCCGGCCTGCACGAAACACGCCAGCGGGCTCCCCGCCAGGCGGGTCACGAGCCGGGTGAGGAAGTGAAAATTGGTGCGATAGATGAGCTGGCTGTCCACCTCGAACGAGTAGGCGCCATAAGCCACGCAGTTGAACACGGTCCGGGGGCGGACGTCGTCGAGCAGCGCATCGAGGTTGGTGTCGATCAGCAGGTCGAGGGTGCGGACGTGCTCCTCGGCGAGGTCCTCCAGCCGCCAGGCCGGCCGGCTGGAGGTGGTGCCGACGACGTCCCGGCGCACGGCGGCGATCGATCGCAGCAGGTTCGCCCCCACGAACCCGCTGGCCCCCAGCACGAGGATCGGGCCCTGGAGCCGACGGATCTTCTCCGCCAGCGGCAGCACACCCGGGCTCGGGATCGGTGGCCGGTTCAGTGAGTTTGCAGGTTCCAGGGTCATCAGGGCTCGGGGAGTGGCCGGTGGCGGATTGGTCGGGTTCGGGTCGACGGCGACCGGTCAGGGGCGGTTGACGGCCAGGAATTCGAGCAGCGCAGCGGGGTCGAGGCCCGACTCGCGACGGTGGAACGCCTGCGAGCCGTACCGGCCGGAGACGTAGCCGAGGGCCGACCGGGTGACGAACCGTCCGGGGGCGCGGCCGGCCTCCAGCAGCGACCGGGCCATCATCTGACCCAGGCCCCCGTGGGCCACGTGCTCCTCGACGACGAGGAGCCGGCCGGTACGTTCGAGGTCGTCGCGGAACGCCGCCGGCGGGTCGACCGGCGGGAGCTCCGACACCACCCAGAGGGCGGGCCGCTGCGCGGGTTCGAGGGTCCTTACGGCGGCCCAGATCCCGCCCGCCAGCGCCCCGGCTACCAGCACGACCCAGCCGTTGCCCGGCTCGAGCCGTCGCCAGGGTGCGTAGGGCGGTGGGGTCACATCCTTCGGCCCCTCGGCCAGGCCGAGCCGCAGGTAGGCCGGGTGCTCGACCTCGAACAGCCGGGGGGCCAGGGCGGCCACGTCCTCGTCGAATACCGGGATGTATGCGCGGATTCCGGGCAGGCCGAGCAGGGTGCCGTAGTCCTCGATCGCGTGGTGGGTCGCTCCCATCACGCCGTAGCCATACCCGCCGCCGTTGCCGACGATCACAACGGGGAGGCCGTGGAGGCAGACGTCGTTGCGGACCTGCTCGAACGGTCGGGCATAGGCGAACGGGGCGATGCTGTAGACCCAGGGTCGCAACCCCTGGCGCGCGAGGCCGGCGGCCACGGAGACCATGTTCTGCTCGGCCACGCCGGCGTTGAAGAACCGCGCCCCCAGCGCATCCCGGAGCGGCTCCAGGGCCATGAAGCCCAGGTCCCCGGTCAGGAACACGAAATCGGGTCGTCGCGCCGCCTCGGCGACGAGCGACTGGCAAAAGATGGTCCGCATCGTCAGCCGTTGGCGTCCTGGGCTTGCTCGTACTGGGCCTCGGTCATCGGCAGGTAGTGCCACTCCATCCGATCCTGCATGAACGGCACACCGCACCCCTTGCGCGTCCGCGCGACGACCGCGAGCGGGCCGTCGGCGGCGCGGGCCGCCTCGGCGCCGAGGACCCGATCGATCGCTCTGGGGTCGTGGCCGTCGATCTCCAGGGTCGCGACCCCGAAGGCGCGGAACCGGTCGGCCAGCGGTTCCAGGTCGGCCACCTCGCGGGTGGTGCCGAACCCTTGCAGGCCGTTGGCGTCGACGACGAGCGTGAGGTTCTCGAGCCGGTGTTGCCGCGCGAAGATGAGCGCCTCCCAGGAGGACCCCTCGTTCCACTCGCCGTCCGACATCAGGCAAACGACGCGGCCGGGCTCCCCCTTGAGCCGCTTGCCCAGCGCCAGGCCGGCCGAGAGCGACAGGCCGTGGCCCAGGCTCCCGGTGGCGAACAGGACGTCGGCGATCCCGCGCGGCGGCGGGTGGGCGCAGAGGGTCGTATCTTCCTGGTGGAACCGCTTCAGGTCGTCATCGCTGAGCCGGCCCACCGACCAGAGGGCCACGTAGAGTGCCCCGGCCGCATGGCCCTTCGAGAGCACGAACTGATCGTCCGCCTGGAGCCGTTCGTGATAGAGCGCCAGCAGCAGGTCCAGGCACGAGAGGTTGCCGCCGATGTGGCCGACGCGACTTTCGTAGTGCATCTGGAGCAGTCGTCGCCGGGCGGGTCTGCGTCGATCCGCCCAGGTCGGTGCGTCGGGCATGGTGCGGTTGTGATCCTGGGAAGGGGCCGGGGCCGGACGGCCTGCGCCAGCCACATCATGGTTCCCGACTTCTGCCCAGACGCGGGGAGCCTGGCGATTTCGTCGGCGAAATGGCCGAGAACCCGGAACAAACTTACGACGCAACCATTCTCACTGTAAAGTCCCCTCCGCAATCCAGGTTGGCTCGCGGTCGGCGGCCATGATTGCGGATCGAGCCGTGGATCGGAGCAACGGCTCGATCCCGCTGGCCTCCCACCCGGAGGCTCGGCCTCGCCGCTCGCATTCAATGCGACGTGGACTCCGGGCCCGTCGATCACTAACCTGGCTCGATCGAACCGTCACGAGCGGTCAGGCCTCCGACCCGACGCAGGGCGAGGGGCTTGTCATCCGATCGCCGTTCCACGGATTCGCGATCCCGGGAACCGGCCCGCTGCTTCGCCGTTCGCAGAGCCGCAACTGGCGACCGTCGGTCGAACGCGATGGGCCGATCCTCTGCTGCGCCTGGCCGGGAGTGACTCGACGTCTCTGGAGGTTCCCTGTGAGCGAGCAAGCCGCGGCGATCGCTGACCCGTCTCCGGGCGCGGGAACCGGGCCGGGCCGGATCGACGCGGCCATTGCCTGGCTGCTGGGCTGGCCCGCCGCCGTGGCGCTGGCGACCTGGTGCGTGCTCTGCTTCCTGGTCTGGCTACCCTCGTACCTGAGCCTGCCGCTGTTCACCGACCACGACCACTTCGCGATGCTGGCCCAGGACTGGGACACCGGCGTGCGTCCCTACGCCGAGCACAAGACGAACCAGTTTCCTGGCGAAATCTACTGGTTCTGGGCCCACGGCAAGCTTTTCGGCTGGGGTGATGCGCGGTCGTTCTACGCCATCGACGCCCTGCTGCTCGCCGGCTTCCTCCTGCTGCTGGTCGGCTGGTCGGTGCGCGAGTGGGGCCGGGCCCTCTACGGGTGGATCGGCGCCGCGGGCTTCCTCGCCTATTACCTGTCACAAAATTACACGATCACCGGGCAGCGCGAGTGGCACGTCGTGGTGCTGCTGGCGATCGCCTTCCTGTCGCCCCGGCTCCAGCGCGGCCAGGCCGGCTGGGTGGCCTCGGCCCTGGCCTTCGGCCTCGCCATGCTGTTCCGGCCCCAGGCGATCCTGACCCTTCCTGGCCTGCTCCTGACGCTCTGCGGCCTGGAGTTGGCACCCTCGGGCGCGGAGGATGCTGGCCGACGGGGGCGACTGCTCCGCTGGTGTGCCTTCGCGGCCATCCCGCTGGTGCTCGGCTTCCTGCCGTTGCTCCTGCAGGGGGTGCTTGATGACTTCGTTCGCGAGTTCTACGCGACCCGGCTGGGGATCGCGCGCGGCTTCGATACCGGGTCCGCCTGGCGGCAACGCTTCCTGACCCAGCGGCTGCTGGCCAGCCGGCACCCGGGCTACTACCTGGCCCCGCTGGCACTGCTGTTGCTGAGTGTCCGCGAGCCGGCCGGCCGGCGCTCGTTCCTGGCCGGCCTGGCCCTCGGGGCCCTGGGCGCCTGGTTCTACCAGGTGACGAGTCCAGTGGCCCACGAGTATTACGAGCTCCCGATGCGCGGCATGCTCGCCCTGAACGCCGTGGCCCTGGGAGGCGTGCTCGACCGCCGCCTCGCTCGCACCGACCTGGCGCTGCTGGCCACGGTCGCCCTGCTGCTGGCGACGGAGTGGGCCCCACGCCCCACCCACATCGCCCTGGTCGCCGCCCGGCGGGGTCTAGCCTCGCTCCGGGACGGCCGCCCGGTCGCGATCCCGCCCCGGGCCTTCGTCGATTTCCCGGACTACGAGTGGGCCGACCTCGAGGCCGCCATCGCCCATGTGCGCGCGACCACCGCCCCGACGACGCGGGTCGCCTCGCTGAACCACTCGAAGCGCGCGATCGTCTCCGCCATCCCCCGACCGGCGGCCGTCCCGGTAGACTACCTGATGCTGGTCCTGACCGAGGGCCGGAACCAGGAGCTGGTCGCGTCGGCGCTGAGGCAGTCCCAGGACGCCGTGGTGCTCTGGAACCCGACCGTCGAGAAGGCCGAACGGCCCTGGCTGGCCGACCTCTTCGCCGTGGTCGAATCCGAGTATGCCCTGGATCGCGCCTTCGGCCTCATCGAGGTCTGGCGCCGCCGTGGGTCCGAGCCGTCGCCTGCTCCGGACTCCGAGGACGCCAGGGCCCCCCTCGGTCCATCCGGGGTGGTCGCGCCAGCCGGCGAATCGACCAGTCCTCACTGAGGGCTGGGCCGGCACCCTGCCGGCCCCCATCCACGTTCGCCGTGGACCCGCGATGGGTCGCTCGCTGGCGTTCCCCGGCCCGGCCGGCTGTCAGAGGCCACCCGCTCGCTGCTCTGGTCGAGTGCCGGGGTGACGCTGACCATCTCGTGCGCCTCGTTGACGACGGCCTCGTCGAGGTCCTGGCCGAGGCGAGCCTCGAAGGCCTCGGCCAGGCTCCGGCCGGGGGCGATCCGGCCGGAGCTGGCGGCGATCTCCTGAGGGCGGAGCTGCTCGACCCAGCTGGCAGAGTCGAGGGCCTGGGCGACGACCGCGCGGTGGGCGGTCGCGCTCCAGCACGATCAGGAATCCGGGGGTCGTCGGTGGCCAGGGCCAGCCGGTCGAGCCGGTGGGCCTTCCAGGTCGACGAAGGTGCCGAGGATGAGCTTTCGACCCATTCTGCTCGCGATCGACTTCCGAGTGACGAGGCCGATGAGCCATTGATCGCCGTCGAGGTGGTGGACGGGTTGTGCTCCAGCTCGTGGGCCCATCGGGAAGGCGTTGCGACCACCGTCGTCGCTGAGTCACGACACCACGATCGAAGCCGTCATAGGAGAGCACAGGCCTGGCCAGATTGTCGGGCTGGACTCCACGCGTCCTCGGTCTGACGACCTCCAGTGTTCCCGATGCTGGGATTGCCTGTCGGCTTCTCGAGGTCAGGCCAGTTGCAGGATCCGCTCGATGATCGGCTCGCGGCCTGCGATGGTCTCGAGTTCCCAGGCCCGTGCGGCTGCCAGCCGATCAGCCAGCCGCTCCCGATCGCGGTCGAGCCGTTCGAGGGCACGGTCGAGTTCGGCCGCCCCGAGCGCCGGGCAGGGGCCGACGCCCAGCGGGATGGCCAGGCCGAGCTCCTCGCAACGGCGCGCCAGGTCCGGCTGATCGCTGAAGAACGGGTAGGAGAGCATCGGGACGCGGTGGTAGATCGCCTCGTGCGTCGAGTTCAGGCCGTGGTGGGTCACGAAGACGTCGGACTCGGCCAGGGTGGCCCATTGATCGACCGAGGGCTCGATCCGAACGCCCGGGCTGGTCAGTGCGGCCGCCTCGAACGGCGAGGGCTGGCGACCGCCCAGGCTGATGACGACCTCCCAGCCCCGGCGGGCCAGCTCGGGACCCAGCAGCGCCAGGGCGGCCAGCGCCCGATCCGCATAGTAACGCCAGATGACCGTGCCGAAGGAGACGTAGGCCCTGGGTTGGCCACGGATACCGGCGAACGCGGCCTGGGTCCCGGCTGCCTCGCGCATTTCAGGGGCCAGCGTCCCGAAGTAGGCGATCGGCTCGAACGCCGCGCGTTCCTCGGCGTTGAGCAACTGGGCCGGCTCGCCGTAGAGGTTCAGCACCGGGCTGAGATTGTCCAGGTAGCTGAAGGGGGACGCTCGGGTCAGGCCGTACAGCTCGCGCAACCGATGCACGGCCTCCAGGCAGGCCGGAGCGGTCCGCACCCTGGGATCCTGCTGGATTCGCGCCAGATGTCGGGCCGGAAACGCTGCGTGGCCAAAGCAGATGTTGACCGCGGGCACGCCCAGGCGATCGGCCAGCAGTGGCGCGACCACTGCAAAGCTGTCGTAGATGACCAGCCCGGGCCGAAGCGGGGCGAGCTGTCGGGCCATGGATTCGAGGTACACGGCGGCGAACGTGACGTAGCGGCTCGGGACCGGGATCGAGGTGGCGTCGACGGCCTCCAGCGGCCGGCCCTCGAACAGGTCGATCAGGATGCCGCCGGCGCGCCGCACCGGCTCCGCGAATCGTGGGTCGGTCAGCACATGGGCCTGATGGCCACGGGCGGTCAGGGCCTGCACGACGGTCAACTGGCGCTGCAGGTACCCGAATTCGGGCATGCAGACCAGGAGGATCGGAGACTCAGGCATCGGGCCTCACTCGGGCTGGGCAACGAGCAGGTGCACCGGCGCCTCGGTGGATCGGCACTCGATCAGCCGGAAGCCGCTGCGACGCAGCAGAGCCCCGAACTCGGCCTCGGTCCGCTCGCGGCCGCCCGGCCCGAGCAGCATGTTCAGGTCGGAGAGTTTCGGCCCGAGCCCTTCATTGGGCGGACCGACGAGGTACTCGACCAGGATCAGGCGGGCTGAGGCCGGCAGGTCCCGGCGGCAGACGGCCAGGATCCGGGCCGCGTCCTCGTCCGACCAGTCGTGGAGGATGAACTTCATCAGGTAGGCATCACAAGTGGTCGGAACTCCCTCGAACAGGCTGCCGCCGACCACCTCACACCGATCGGCGACCCCGGCCGCCTCCAGGATCGAGCCCGCCCCCGCCACCACCGCCGGCAGATCGAACAGCACGCCCTGGAGCTCGGGATGCGCCCGCAGCAAGCCGGCTAGCAAGGAGCCCTGTCCCCCACCGAGATCCGCCACCCGCCGGCAGCCGCTCAGGTCGCAGGCGCGCACGATCGCCGGCTCGATGCGCCGGGAGTTGGCGGTCATCGCCTCGTTGAAGAGGGCCGCCTGATCGGGGTTCTGCGCGCGGTAGGTCCAGCTATCGACGCCGAGCACTGCCCGGAAGGCATTTTCCCCCGTCCGGACGCTCTGGAGCAGATGGCCCCAGGTCTGCCTGCGATGGCCCTGAGCGACGAATCGCGCCCAGGGACGCAGCGACTGCGGGTGGTCGGCTCGGAGCCATGCCCCGATCGGTCCCAGCGCGAAGCGGCCGAGGGCCACCTCGTCGAGCACGCCCAGGGCGGCCCGGGCGCGGGCGTAGCGAGCGAAGGCGTCCGGATTGGCCTCGACGCGACGCGCCAGGTCGTCCGAGTCCAGCGGGCCGTCGACCAGGTGATCGGCCAGACCGAGTTCGGCCGCCACGTGGATCAGCTGGGTGTACTGGTAGCCGTTGATCAGCCAGGCCAGTCTCGCTTCCGCCGGTACAGGGGTCAGGGCGTCGATGGGTCGGCTCCGGGACGGGAGGTCAACGGTCGCGCCTGGCCCGGGGCCCGGGTGGCGCCGGCCCCTGAGGAGGGTCATCGCCAGTAGAAATCCGCGATCAGATGCCGCATGGTCCGGAACATCGCCGTGCCGGTCAGGGTCGGACAGCCCAGCGCCCGCGCCGACTCGATCAGCGGGGGAACCGCGGGGGCGGTCACGACATCGCTGACGAACACACCGGCCCGTAACCCTCGCACATCGATTGGCAGCGGGTCGTCGGGACGCATCCCCATCGGGGTGGCGTTGGTCACCAGATCGAAGCCACGGGTGTCGTCCGAGCCGGGCTCGACCGTGACATCGCCTCGGGCCGCGATCCGACCGATCAGGTGATCCCGGCGGTCGTGATCCCGGTCGTGGATGGCCAGGCCACCGACTTCGGCGTCGGCCAGGGCGTGCGCGATCGCCGTGCCGGCGCCGCCGGCGCCAACGACCAGGGCCCGGCGGCCAGCCGGCTCGAAACCGGCCGAGCGCACGGCCGCCACATGGCCGACGCCATCGAGCATCTCGCCGTATCAGTCGCCCGAGGGTAGTCGCCGCATCAGGTTGACCGCGCCGGTGATCTGCGCATGCGGGCCGACCTCGGCGCAGAGGCCGAACGCGGCGAACTTGTGCGGCACCGTCGCGATGATCCCGGCGACGTTCCGGGTCCGGCGTGCGACCTCGACGAACCCCCCGAAGTCCTCCGCCACGACATGCGCCGGGACGACCGCCAGATCGGCCCCGCGCCGCCTCAGGAGCGGCGTCACGCTCTGGGGCGATTTCAGCTGGGCCACCGGGTCGCCCACGATGAAAATCAGCAGGGTGGCCCCATTGAGCGACCGACCGGACGCACGCCGACCACGACCGCTGGAGGAAGCTCGCGGGGTGGGGTCTCGCATCACAATTCCTCGGTCGTCGGGGCAGAGACTCGACGACCGAACCGCAAGCCATCGTCCGAACGGGTCGAATCGAGTCGGCCCGCCCCGTCCCACGAGCCAATCTCTGGCTCATGGCGTCGATGCCGCCGCAACTCTTGGACATCAGGGACGAATCTTAAATGAACAGAAGTTGCCTCGATTTTTCAAGACATCGCTCCCAGAATTGACGGAACTCTCGGCCCCGTCGGCCGGGGGAAGCGATCGGGTGCTCGTCGGGCGGGGATCATGACAGACGAGGTCACGTCACGCGGTCCGGCCCAGAGCCCCATGCGGGTGTCGGAGGCTCCCCGTACGCCCCGGCAGGCCGCCCCGCGACCGCTCCACCCCTGGGCCGATCCCGAGAATCGGGCCCAGGCGCTTGTCGAGTGGCTCGGCCTGCTGCTGTGCGGGCACGACGAGATACTGGCCGCCCGGGCCCGATCGGCCGCGGCCGCCCCCTCGCTGGTCGAGAACCTCGTTGTGCGGCATCGGCTCGGCCCGTACCTGCACCACCGGCTCGTCGGTTCCCCCCTGCTGGCCGCGCTGCCGGCGCCGACGGTGGCGCGGATCGAGTCCACGGCCCGCCGGCAGGAGGTGATCGCGGCCCGGTGTCTGGAAGGGCTGAGCCGGCTGGGGCCCCGGTTCGAGGCGGCAGGCCGGCTGCCCATCCTCATCAAGGGGCCGGCGCTGGCCATCGGGCTCTACGGCGGCATCGCGGCCCGGGGCTACTGGGATCTCGACCTCCTGGTGCGCGCCGAGGATCGAGCCGCGACCTGCCGCCTGCTCGAGCGGGGCGGCTTCCACCGGCTCTCGGCCTCCCCCCTCGGCGAGCGGCTCAACGCCCACTATCACCACGCCTTCGATTATGTCGGTGGCGATCACAAGCTCGACCTGCACTGGAGCCTGTCGAGGCTGCCCGGCCTCCGGCTCGATGAGCCGGGGCTGTTCGCCCGTGCCGTGCCGATCGAGCTGGCCGGGCGCCGCTGGCCGACCCTGGCCGCCGAGGACGAGTTGACGGCCCTGCTGCTGGGTGGATTCGCCGATCTTGCTCGGGGCCACCTGCGGCTCCAGTCGCTGGTCGACCTGTTCGCGTGGCTGGACCGGAATCCGGAGGTCGACTGGGCGGCCCTCCTGGAACGGCGGCGTGCCGAGCGAACCGAGCAGATCGCCCGCCAGGTCCTGAGCCTGTTCCTGGCGGCCCTGGGGCTGGGGTCGCGGTTCCCGGCCTTGCGGGCGGCTCTGGAGCCCCTGCCCACGCACGCCCAGGCCTGCGCGATCCTGGCCCCGTCGCGGGCCAGCTGGCGGGGCAAGCGGTGGGCGACCCGGGGGCTGCCCGTCTCCGCGGGACGCTATGCGGCCTGGTGGCTGGTCTCGCTCCCGTTCCGGGTCGCCGCCAGCCACCCGCGATTCCGGCGGCCCCAGAGCTGAACCCACCCGCCGCCGGCGGGTCTCAGTCAAACGCCACCGCGAGCAGCTCGGCCAGCCGGTCGGCCTGGTAGGCGTCGGCGCCCAGCAGGATCTCGAGGCCCCGGAGCTGCTGCAGGAATTCGCCCGCCGCGGCATGCTGCGTCGGGCCATCCGGCAGCGGCCCGACCTCGGGGAGGGCACAGAGTTCCGAGGCCTGACCCGCCGAACCGGCCGCGAACAGGGCTAAGGCGACCCGTTCCGCGTGCTCGCGCGGGTCGAGACGGCGGATCACGGAGCGCGCCCGACCGGGCTCCGGACGCGGGTAGACGATCGCCACCGGCCTGGCGGCCGCGGCCTGCTCGACCCCGAGCAGGTGCGCCCATTGCGAGGGGCTCAGCCCGATCCGGTCGTCGGAGAGCGTGCGGGGAGGGGCCGCCTCGCCCGGCCGGCGGGTGTGGTCGACCGCCGCCCCGGCCAGCCGCGACCCGAGCTCGGGAAGGTAGTCCAGCGTCCCCGGGCGGACCGAGACGATCGTCGGAAGGCCCCAGCAGCGGAGTCCTGTCGCCTCGGTGTCGACGCGGTCGTTGGCCAGCAGCCGGAGCCCGGGGGTCCGGCCCAGCAAGGCGGCGACCAGGCTGGTCTTGCCGGCCCCCTTGGGGCCCGAGACCAGCACCGCCCGCCCCCGGTGCTCGATCGCTCCGGCATGGAAGACCAGGCCTCCCGACCGTAAAGTGAGCTCCTGGCCCCATTCGCGGACCACGCGCATCAGGGCCACGCGCGATGAACGCGCCCGCTCGGGCGAGCCCGCGGCTTCCAGGATCCTCACCCGGCCGTTCGGCTCCCGGAGGTAACCGACTCGCAGGGCCCCGTCGAGCAACGCGAGCTCCGGGCCCGATCGATCGGCCGGCAGCCGGAGCGGGCCGGAGTCGAGCACGAAGGCGATGGCTCCGTCCCGGGCGGTGGCGGTCCGGCTGGTCAGCGCGGCGAGGCCCTCGGAGTTCGCCTCGAGAGCCACCTGGCGACCGGTTCGGGAGCACACCCCGGCGCCAACTGGTTCGAACGCGGGCTGCAGGAACTCGGCGAGCCAGGCCCGATCGTCGAGGTGGTCCGATCGGACCTCAACGAGCAACGATTCGAAGCGCAGGACCTGGGATTCCGCCATATGGAGCGACGCAGCCTCGGGGACAACGCGGCCGCCGGAGCCTGGCCCGACTCGGCCGAAGACCCGCCAGGCACGATCGGCAGTCTACAAGCCGACGAGCCCGGCTCGGAAGGCCGGTCCAGCCTCCGCGATCGCTCCGAGCCGCTGAGCCTGCCGCCCGAGATCGTCGAACTGCTGGCCTGCTCCGGCCGTCCGGTCGAGCGCGTGGCCGAGGTCACCAGTCAGTCCTGGCGCTGCTCCAAGGCCGCCTTCCGGGTGGGGTTCGCGGATGGGTCCACGGCCAAGGCACGCCTGTTTCTCGACGAGGCGGGAGCCGGCCGGACCGAGGCGATCTTCGCCTGGCTCGGGACCGACCCGGCGCTGGCCCGGATGATCCTTCGTCAGGGCCGTGCCAGCCTGGAGGAGTGGGTCGAAGGCGAGACACTCGGCGACGCCCCTCCGGCCCCGGACGTGGCGGAGGAGGCCGGGCGGCTGCTGGCGGGCTGGCACGGCGTGCCGACAGCAGGCTCGCCGGAGAGGCTGGCCGAGCCGGGATCGGGCTCGATCCTCGCTCGGCTCGACGGCTGGCTCGGCACGCTGCGGCACGCCGGCAAGCTCGCCCCCGCCGACTGCCAGGCCCTGCTCGGCTGGGCCGAGGACCGGCAGCCCGCGTCGGTCCGGGTCGGGGTCGTGCATCGCGACTTCTGCGGGGCCAATCTGGTCCGACATCCGACCCGGGGCCTGGTCTCGATCGATCACGAGTGGATGGCGGTGGGATTCGTCGGGCTGGATCTCGCCCGGAGCCTGGAGCGCTGGGGCCTGACCGGCCCCTCCCGGACCGCATTCCTGGAGGGCTACCGCGCCGTCGCCGGGCCGGCCGAGCTGGAGTCGCTCGCATTCTGGAGCCTGGCCGCCGACGTGTTCGGTGGCCAGTTGCGACTGATCTCGTCCGATCGCGACATCCGCCCGCAGATCGAATCCATCCGGACGAGAATCACCGGCCCGGCGATCGCCAGGCCAGCTCCGCGCCCACGCCCGACCTGAGGTTGCCCCCATGCCGTCGTCGTCGAACCCGACCTTCAGCGAGCGGCTGGCCCGCCGCAACGCCCTCTGGTGGGCGGTGCCTGGCGGCTGGAGGAATCCAGCGACCTGGCGCCGACCCTTGCACCGCGTGCTCGATTGCCGACGGCTGCGGAGCCGGGACTGGCCGCCCGGGCGCTGGCGGTGCTGCCGGCTCTGGTAGCGGTGTTTGCTCAACAAGTGGAACTCGCGCGAGTTCGCCGCCGCCCACGGCGTCGCGGTCCCCGAGCTGTACTGGTCCGGCCGCAGGATCGCCGACGCGCCGCTCGAGAACCTCTCCGTGCCGTATGTCATCCGCCCTGCGTGGGGCGCCGGCTGCCTCAAGTCGCACCTGATCCTCGATGGCCGGGACCTGAACTCTCTGACCGACGTCACCCCGGAGAGTCTGCGCGCCACGCTGCGTCGCGAGAACGGCCCGATCGCTCCATATCCGCTACTGTTCGAGGAGTTCCTGACGAACCTCGAAGGTCAGTACGATCGCGGGCTCGAATACAATATCTATGCCTTCGGCGACCGGGTGGGCGTCGTCCGCCAGCTCCTGCGCGTCGGTACGATCTCCTCGGTGGCCGATTACGACGAGCACTGGAATCCGCTCCGCGACCAGAACGGCCGGATCGCCCCGGTCGTACTGGACAGCCCGGTGCTGGAGCCTCGCCCCCGACCGGCTCGTCTCGACGAGCTGCTGGCCGTGGCCCGACGGCTGGGCACGGCGGTCGGGACCTTCATCCGGGTCGATCTGTACGACACGCCCCGGGGCGTCGTCTTCGGCGAGTTCTCCAGTGTGCCCTCGCGCGGGGAGAATTTCTCCGCGTGGGCCGATCGCGCTCTCGGCGACCTCTGGGCCGAGACCTTCCCCGACGCGACCTGACTCCCCGACCGAGCCAGCCCGACCGGAACCCATGGTCGTCGCGGCAGATCCGGGGGCCGGCCGGGTGCCGCAGCCGGTTCGGGCTCCAGGTGGCGATCCCCACCTTGCGGCAGGCGCGGGCAATTGCCTCGGCGGAGCTGCGCCGATCGTTGGTCTCGCGGGCCGGCCGCCCCCGGCGCCGGCTTCGGTTCGCTGCGAGGTGGTCATCGGGTCTTTCGGGCAGCCCGCCACTCGGCCCGCTGGCGCTCGACCCAGTCGCGGGGGCTGATCATCCGGCGGATCTTCCCGAGCCGACGCTGGACGGGGGTGCCGCAACGAGGCCCGGGCGGATCATCTCGGCGCGGACCACCTTGGATTCCGTCGATCCAAGCTCGGCGGCCAGGGTGTGGTCGTGGAGTTTGAGGACGGAGTCCAGCGCGTGGCGCACGTCGATCGCCTTGCCGGTCGGCACCCCTTGTGCCCGTAGCGGCCGTTGGCGTGACGGAGGTACCCTGCGAGCTGCTCGACCATCGTCAGGCCGGCAGCCGCTTCGGCCTTCGACGGGCAACGATCGCCCGGCGGCGAACCATCCCACGGCTCTCGATGCGACCGTGGCGCCCGAGGTACCGGTCGGGACGTCGAGACGGACCAGGACCTGACCGCTGGCCCTGTGGAGCCGGCAGGTGGGAAGCGAATGGAAGCGATTCCGCATGCCGGCAACTCATGATCCTCGCTCAAAGCAGTAGACGACTGCTTCGGCAAGGGCCACTGAGCCGCGCCGCCGACCGGTGGGTACGCTAAAGGCCGCGTTCGGCAGGACTTACGAAGAGTGGGCGATACAGGGCTCGAACCTGTGACCCCCAGCGTGTCATGCTGGTACTCTAGCCAACTGAGCTAATCGCCCTTCGGTCTTAGAAAATACCCGAGTGTGAGTGGGGTGTCAAGGAAGCAGACTGGCGGAACCTCGGGTTTGCAGGCTCCCGGGCGGTCGGGCTCAGAAGCCGAGCTCGGCGAGCCGGGCGTCGAGGAGCTGGCCGACGAGGGCGGGGTCGGCCTTGCCGCCGGTCTGCTTCATGACCTGGCCGCGGAGGAAGCCCTTCACGGCATCGGGCTTCTTCTTGCCCCCCTTGAGGTCGTCGAGCGCCTTGGCGTTGGCGGCCAGGGCGGCGTCGACGGCGTCGGACAGGGCGCTGGTGTCGCTGACCATGCCGTAGCCACCCTCGGTGATGAGCTCGGCGACCGGTCGGCCGGTGGCGATCATCTGGCCCAGCACCTCGCGGCCCTGGTTCGTGTTCAGCTCGCGGCGGGCGACGCGGTTGATCAGCTCGGCGAGCGCCTCGGGGCCGACCGGGAAGTCGGTCAGCGAGAGCCTCTGCTCCTTGGCGACGCGGAGCACGTCCTGCTGGATCCAGTTGCTGGCCAGCTTGGCGTCGGCGGTGTGGCGGGTGACGGCGTCGAAGTAGTCGGCGACGTCCTCCCCCTGCTCCACCAGCACGTTGGCGTCGTAGGGCGACAGGCCGAACTGGGCCTCGTAGCGCTCGCGGCGGGCGGTGGGCAGCTCGCCGATGGTGGCTCGGACGCGGTCGATCCAGGCCTGGTCGACGACGACGGGCACCAGGTCCGGCTCGGGGAAGTAGCGGTAGTCGGCCGCCGTCTCCTTCTCGCGCTGGGGCTTCGTGATGCCCTCGGGATCGCTCCAGCCGCGGGTGGTCTTGGGGGCGTTCTGGATGGTCAGACCGTCCTTGAGCCACTTCTCGTACTGCCGCTCGGCCTCGTACTGCAGGGCCCGCTCGACCGAGCGGAAGCTGTTGAGGTTCTTGATCTCGACGATCGGGGTGGCGATCGTCTGGCCGTCCTTCGGGATGTGCAGGTTGATGTTGGCGTCGCAGCGGAGCGAGCCTTCCTGCATCTCGCAATCGGAGACGCCGAGGTCGCGGAGGGTCAGCCGCAGCTCC
>CAZUZD010000071.1:0-329 GCA_964624465.1 uncultured Isosphaeraceae bacterium | reverse complement strand
GGTGCGGTAGCCGTCGGGGAAGGTGATCGCCGCCGGGAAGTCGAGGCGGAACTGCCGCAGCGCCCCGCAGCGGGAGTTGTTGCCGAGGCGCTGCCGGATGGTCCCGGGGTAGACCCCGCCGAGGTAGCGGAGGGTCAGCCGCAGCTCCTCGAGGGTGGCGCGGGCGTCGGCGATGTTGCGGAGGTCGGGCTCGCTGACGATCTCCAGCAGCGGGATGCCGGCGCGGTTCAGGTCGACCTCGGAATAGCCGCCGTTGCCGTGCGAGAGCTTGCCGGTGTCCTCTTCCAGGTGCACGCGGGTGAGCCGGCACTGTCCACCACCGCTGCCGT
>CAZUZD010000070.1:0-22787 GCA_964624465.1 uncultured Isosphaeraceae bacterium | reverse complement strand
GGCGGGGCCCCGCCGGCGGCGTCGGCCTTCGCCGCCTCAGGCTTCGCGGCGGCGTCGGGGCCGGAATCCTTGCCGTTCGGGCGATCCCGGCGCTGCCGCTCGAACTCCCCGCGCATCTGGTAGCCCTGGGTCATCCAGTAGGTCATCTGCCGGGTGCGGGTCTGGTTCAGGATCGACTGGATGCTGGCGAACTGCTCCTCGGCCAGCACCAGGCGCTGGGCGACCTCGGGCCGGCCCAGGGCGGTGATGCCCTCCATCTGGAGCGCGATCTCGTCGAGCCGGCGGCGCTGGCCCTTGTCGAGGATCTTCGCGATCCCAGCCTCGTTCTCGCGGATCAGGGCATCGAGCTGGCCGAACATGCCCATGATGTTTGCGATGCCCATCTGCGGGCCACCGGCCCCGCCCCCACCGGGACCGCCCGCCCCCCGACCGCCCCGCGCCCCGCCGCCGGGACCGCCCGCGCCCGGGTCCCCGGCACCGGGGGCACCCTCGCCGTCGCCACCGCGACGATTGCCGCCGAAGGTCGTCTCGGCCTTCTTGCGCATCTGGTCGGCCCAGGCCAGCAGGTCCTTCTTCTGGGCCTCGGTCAGCTCCAGCTCCTTCTGGACGCCGGGCACCAGCACCAGCAGCGAGCGACCCAGGCCGTACTGGGCGACGGTGGCCCCCATGCCGCCCCAGCCGCCGAAGCGGGTGAAGGTCTTCGGGTCGCCGAAGAAGTTCACCGCATACTGCCGCACCTGGTCCTCGGGCGGCGCATTGGGATCGACCGGCTTCGTCACCGGCGCCGGCGGCTCGGCGGCCTCGGCCTTGGGCCGGCCCCGCCCCGCCCGCCCCTGCGCCATCGGGTCGGCCGGCGCGATGGCAGCCGCCACCAGCGCCACGGCGGCCCAGCCACCCAGCGTCCTCGTCGTCATCGCCCGCCCCCCGCCGCGCCGGCAACTCGTTCCCAACCACCCACTCCCGTCAATGTACCAGATCGGCAACCGTCCGGTTTCAGCCTACCACCACCTTGACACGCCCGCCGCAGCCGCTACTGTGTGATGCGTAATAGCAAGACTGGCACGGGGCGGGCCGGCATGGATCCCTGGGAAACTCAGTTGCGCAAGGGCGTGGTCGATCTGGCGGTGCTGGCGGCGGTGGCCCGGGGGGAGACCTACGGGTACCGCGTGGTCGAGCAGCTGGCGGGCCTGGCGGGCCTGGAGCTGACCGAGAGCACGGTCTACCCCGCGCTCACGCGACTGGCCCGCGAGGGCTGGCTGGCGGTGCGGAGCCAGCCCTCCCCCTCGGGGCCCCCCCGGCGCTATTACCGGCTGACCGACGCGGGGCAGCAGCACCTGCGGCGGATGACCGACCGGTGGCGGATCATGGCGGCCTCGTTGACCGATCTCACGGAAGGAGCAACCGGATGACGCTCATGATGGCTGAGCTGGAGGCGACCGCGCAGGCGCTGGTCGACGCGCGGCTGGACACGATCGACCGCATGCTCGTGGGCCGCGTGCCCCGGGCCGACCGCCTGGCCATCGTCCGCGAGGTCGAGGCCCAGATCTTCGAGCTGCTGCCGGCCGACGAGCCCGGCCCGATCGACCGCGCCGCCATCCTGGCCGTGCTGCGGCGGCTCGACCCGCCCGAGGCGTATCTGCCCGACGCCTCCGAAGCCATCGCCACCCCGGGTCTGCGCACGTCCAGGCCCGTGCTGACCACCGCTGCCAGCCGGTCTGGCCAGCATCAGACGGCGCTCTGGAGCGGGATCCTCGGGATCGGCTCCATCGTCGGCTCGATCTTCCTGCCCATCCTCTCCTGGGGGATGGCGATGCTGTTCAATTCCGTGCCCGTGTTAATGGCGGCCAGCATCCTCTCGGCGGTGATGATCTTCGCCATGGCCATCGTGGCCATCGTGCTGGGGGTCCGGAGCCGGCGCACGAACGGCTGGGGCATGGCCGGACTGGTGACGGGCATCGTGGGCTGCGTGCTGGGGCTGCTGTTCTGCGGCGGGATGCTGTTTGTCGTGATGTCCATGTGAACTGAGCGGTCGCAGGCTCAGCGCAGGGCGGCGGCGAACCGACCCTGGCAGGCCTCGACGACGGCGGTGACGGCGCGGTCGACCTCCTCGCCGGTGAGGGTCCGTTCGGGGTGGCGGAACTGCATCCCGAAGTGCACGCTGTGCCGGCCGGCGGGGAGCGAGCCGCCCTCGAAGGTGTCGAGGAACGTCAGGCCCTCCAGCGTCGCGCCGGCGGCGCCGCGGGCGGCGGCGGCCAGGTCGGCCCAGGGGACCGACCGGTCGACGACCAGCGACAGGTCGCGCGTGACCGCCGGGTAGGCCGGCAGCTCGGCGGCCTGGGGGACCAGGACGGCGCGGGCGGTGAGCAGGTCGAAGTCCAGCTCGGCCGCCGTGCCGGGTCCGCGCAGGCCCAGGCGGTCGGCGAACGCCGGGCTCACCGCGCCCAGGTGGCCGAGCAGCTGGCCATCGAGCCGCAGCAGCGCGGCCTGGCCGTCGCGGAGCATCGGGTGCGTGGTCGGCTCGACGGTCAGCGTCGCGTCCAGGTGCAGCCGGGCCAGGAGCGCCTCGATGACGCCCTTGAGCTCGAAGAAGTCGCCGGGGCCGACCAGTCCCAGGCGGGTGGGCTGGTCGGGCAGCTCGCCGGGGCCCTGGGGCCAGTAGACGCCGGCGATCTCGAAGAGGGCGGCGTCGGGCGTCCCTCGCGACTCGTTGTAGGCCCGCGCCGCCAGCAGGCTCGGCACCAGGCCCTGCCGCAGGGCATTTTCCTTGCGGCGGCTGGAGTGATCGACCTTGAGGCTCGGCACCGTCGGGCGGTCGTTGAGGGCCGCGTCGAGCGGCTCGCCGACGAGGCTGAAGGTGTACGCCTCATCCAGGCCCAGGCCGGTGAGCGCGGCGCGGACCTCGGCCTCCACCCGCTCGCGGGGGCCCCGGGTCGAGCGCGTGAGCGGGACGGGCCGGTCCTCGGGGATGTGCTCGTAGCCGTGGATGCGGGCGACCTCCTCGATCAGGTCGATCTCGCGCTCCAGGTCGGCCCGCCAGCTCGGCGCGGTGAAGCTCAGCGAGTCGGCCGTCTCGCCGGCGGGCGTCATGCCCAGCGCCGTGAGGATGCGGCGGCAGTCGTCGCGTGCGACGGCGATTCCCAGGATGCGGGGGATCTGCGCCAGGCGGAGCGAGACCGGCGGTCGTGGCGCGGCGGGCGTGCCCACGTCGAGGACGCCGGGGTGGAGCGTGCCGCCGGCGGTCTGGAGCACCAGCTCGGCGCAGCGTCGGCTGGCCCACTCGGTGCGCTCGGGGTCGAGCCCGCGCTCGAAGCGGTAGCTCGACGGGCTGTGCAGGCCGAGCGCCCGCGCGGTGCGGCGAACGGTCATCGGGTCGAACTGGGCCGACTCGATGAGGATGTTCTTCGTGTCGGGGCCGATCTCGGTCTCGAAGCCGCCCATGACGCCGGCCAGGCCCACGGGCCGCACGGCGTCGGCGATCACGAGCATCTCGGGGGTCAGCTCGTAGACCTTGCCGTTGATCGCCTTGAGCGTCTCGCCGACCCGGGCGCGGCGGACGACGAGCGTGCGGCCTTCGAGCTTGTCGAGGTCGTAGGCGTGCAGCGGCTGGCCACACTCGAACATGACGTAGTTGGTCACGTCGACGACATTCGAGATCCGCGCGGTGCCGAGCGTCTCCAGCCGGAGCTTGAGCCACCAGGGGGAGCCGCCGACGGTGACGCCGCTGACGACCCGGCCGGTGAACCGCGGGCAGAGGTCGGGGGCCTCCACCCGGATCGTCGCCAGCGACTCGACCGGGGCGCCGCTCGTGGCGGGTCGGGGCTCGGGCAGGCAGAGGCCGCGGTCGTAGAGCACGCCGATCTCGCGGGCCACGCCGATGTGGCAGAGGCAGTCGGGCCGGTTGCTCGTGACCTCCAGGTCGATGGCCAGGTCGCCGGCCACGTCCTCGGTCGACTCGTGGTTCAGGCCCGTCGTCGCCAGGCGGTCGGCGAGGTGCTCGACCGGCATGTCGAGACGGACGTACTGCGTCAGCCAGTTCCAGGAGACGATCATCGCGGCGGCTCGGACTCGGTCGGGTGGGGCGCGGGGGAGTCGGCGGTCGGGGCGGAAGCGAAGTCGGCGGTCACTCGGCCGGCTGGGCGGCGAAGATCCGGATCTGGGTCGAGAGGTGGTACGCCAGGCCGTCGATCTCGAACGTCAGGTCGGCGAAGCCGGCGCGGAACCCGTCGGCGGCCCGCTCGATCGGGATCGTGACGGTGGGTTCGTCGGCACCGGGCAGCTCGACGGCCCTGGCCGTCCACTTCGCCTCGCGGAAGTCCTTGGTGGGGGCGTCGGCCGTCCAGAGCTGGACCGCCTTCGGGCGCGCACCGGCGGGCAGGGTCAGGGTCAGCGCGGGCGCGGGCCCCTCGGTGAACTTCCAGCCGAACTGCGGCAGGGCCCGGCCCGAGGCGGCGTGGCGGAACACGGCGCCCACGCCGTCGAGGGCGTAGTTGCGGTTCACGGCCAGGTTGTGGCCGGCGTTCGGCAGGTTGATCAGCGCCTTCTGGCCGGGGATGTCGTCCCAGTACAGGTTCACCGAGTCGAGCGTCCAGTAGCGGTCGTTGGTGCCGTTGATCTGGACGACCGGCACCTTGATCCGGGGCAGGTACGAGTACGGGTCGACCAGCCGCCAGAGCACCCGGCCCAGCGGGGTCTCGAACTCGTCGGTCAGGCCGCGGCGGGTGTAGTCCTCGATCTGCTCACTGAGCTTGCCCCACGACGCGAGCTGGTACTCCATCTGCGCCTTGAACCGCAGGGTCGGGATGACCATGGGGGCGATCGCGATCACCCGGTCGCCGCTGTCGATGGCGCCGGTCAGCCAGGTCGTCCAGCCGCGCTTGGAGGCGCCGGTGACCACGAACTTGTCGATCGGCGTCTGCCGCTCGTTGCCCCAGGCCTGCAGCGCGTCCATGGCGGCGATGGCGCTCTTGGCCATCGGCTGCAGGAGCGGCAGGGTCGGGTCCTGGGTCTTGAGGTACATGGTGAAGGTTTCGCTGATCAGGTCGTCTTCCTTCTTGCCGTCGAGCAGCGGCTGGTTCGGCACCTGCGGCAGCATGGCGACGCGCGCCTGGCAGGCCTGCGCCAGCAGGAAGCCCATCAGGTGATCCTCGGGCTTCGGTTCGCTGTCGGTGGCGCCGCCGGTGATGAACAGCAGCATGGCGCGGTCGTACTTCACCGACTTCGGCTCGTAGACCCGCACCTGGTGCACCCAGGGGTTCCCCTGCCAGGTCTGCGAGGTCAGCCGGAGGTGGTGGACCTTGCCCTGAGGCAGGTCGTGGTTGCTGACCTGGATCCACGCGAACGCCGGGTCGGGCCGCTTCGCGTAGTCGATCAGGTTCGGCTCGGCGGTCTGGGCGCCCGCCCAGGACGCGCCCAGGCTGAGGCAGGCCAGGGCCGCCCACCAGGAGCGGCGTGCGGTGGTGCGTCGGCGCATGGACTCGGTCCTCGAGCTCGGGCGGTGGGTGCGAAACCGAGGGAGCGGAGCAGTGCGGGCCGGCTCAGCCGGCGTGCGAGCGGGCCACGGCCTGGACGTCGTCGAGGGCGGCCTGGATCGTGCCCCGGCGCCACTCGGTCAGGGCCGAGTCCAGCGCGCGGGTGAGCTGGTTCTGGAGCTGCTGCACAGCCTCGGCGGGGTTCTGCCCGCGCGAGCGGATCTCGGGAAAGTCGCGGTGGTGCGCCTGCATCCCCCCCGCGCCGGGGTCGGCCGCGAGGATCACCTTCTCCGATTCGGCGGGCATGAGCCAGACCTCCAGGGACGCGGGACGAAGACCGGCGGCGGGCCCCAATCTACCCGAGCCGCCCGCGAGTGCGGGAGGCCCCGCGTCGGCCGGTGCCGACGCCAGGCGACCGCCGGCCGCTCAGAACTGGTCCAGGAACCGGACGTCGTTCTGGTACAGCCAGCGGATGTCCGGGATGCCGTGCCGCCGCATGCAGAGCCGCTCGATGCCCAGGCCGAAGGCGAAGCCGGTGACCTGCTCGGGGTCGTACCCGACGGCGCGGAGCACGTTCGGATCGACCATGCCGGCGCCGCCCATCTCGACCCAGCGGTCGCCGCCGTGCCAGGCCATGTCGACCTCGACGCTCGGCTCGGTGAACGGGAAGAACGACGGCCGGAACCGCACCTTCACGTCGGCGCCCAGGTAGCTCTGGGCGAACAGCCGCAGCACGGTCTTGAGGTCGGCCATGGTCACGTTCGTGTCGACCATCAGGCCCTCGACCTGGTGGAACATGAACGAGTGGGTGGCGTCGACCGCGTCGGGCCGGTAGACGCGGCCCATGGCGATGACCCGCACCGGCGGCGGCTGGTGCTCCATCACCCGGATCTGCACCGTGCTGGTCTGGCTCCGGAGCATCAGGCCGCCGGGCAGGTAGAAGTTGTCCAGCGGGTCGCGGGCCGGGTGCGTGGCCGGGATGTTCAGCGCCTCGAAGTTGTGGAAGATGTCCTCCACCTCCGGGCCCCGCGCCACCGAGAACCCGAACCGACCGAACAGGTCGATCAGCTCCAGGGCCGTCTGGGTGAGCGGGTGCTGGTGCCCGAGGCGGGACCGTCGCCCGGGGCGGGTCACGTCGAGGATGTCGGCGGCGGCGGCCTGCGACGGACGGCTGTCCCGCTGGCGGGCGGCCTCGAGCGCGGCCTCCAGGGCCGTCTTGACCGCGTTGAACCGCTGACCGTAGCCGCGGCGGGCCTCGGCCGGCAGGGTCTTGAGCCGCTCCTGGGCGGCCTTGAGCCGGCCCGACTTCTGGCCCAGGTACTCGATGCGGGCGGCCTCGACGGCGTCGGCGGAATCCGCCGCGCCGAAGGCCTGCACGCCTTCGGCTTCCAGCGCCTCCAGGCTCGCGATCGCCTCGGCCGCAGGGTCGGTGGTGCTCATCGTCGCGCGGGGCTCGATGGGGACTTCGGCGGTGCGGGCCCGCGACGGTCGATCCGCCGGGGGCGGCCAGACGATCCCGCCTGGAGAACGGACCCGCCACCGGGGGCCAGGGTTCGCGGTGCCTGGGGCCGGCGGGCGGTGAGGCCCGTCCGGCCGGCGGCAGGTCCGGAAGCTGGCGGCCCGGGTCCGGGTCCGCGAGGGTGCGGCGTTGGGGCTCGTCCGACCGCTCAGGCGGTGACGGCCACCGGGCGGCGGCGGGCCAGCTCGGCGTCGGCGGTCTCGAGGGCCGAGCGGACCTGGGCGACGATGGCGTCGAAGACCTCGGGGTCGTGGATCGCCAGCTCGGAGAGGCTCTTGCGGTCCAGGCCGACGTTGGCCAGCTTCAGGCCGTGGATCAGGCGGCTGTAGCGGAGGCCACGCATCTCGGCGGCGGCGCTCAGGCGGGTGATCCAGAGCTTGCGGAACTCGCGCTTCTTGGCCCGGCGGTCGCGGAAGGCGAAGACGCCGGCCCGCAGCAGGGTCTCCTTCGCCGTCCGCAGCAGCCGGCGGCGGCCGCCGACGAAGCCCTTGACCCGGCGGAACAGTCGCTTCTTCGCCTGGTTACGGGCGGCGCCTTTTCGTGCTCGCATCGGTCACTCTCGGTCCGTTTCGGACGACCGGGCCGGGCCCACCGGGTGGGGCACGCAGCCCGAGCGGTCTCGGGGTGTCGCGTGGGGGTCTGTTCGGACGGGATCGGTTCGAGGCGGTCGGTGGCCGCGGGGCGGCCCGCCCGACCGGGCGAGGGGTGCCGGGGCGGCGGGGGGAGAGGTGCCCGCCGCGCCCGGTCTATGGCAAGCAGTCGGGGGGGCTCAGGCGGTCTCGCCGTCGACCACCACGACCTCGATCTCGACGGACACGGCCTGCTCGACCGGGATCCGCACCCGCAGCTCGCGCCGCAGGCGGGCGGCATCGGCCGGCGACTGCAAGTAGCGCTTGCGGCGCAGGCGGCGGATCTTCTTGCCGCTCTTGTGGCTGTTCAGGTGCGACGAGCCGCAGGGCTTATGGCCGACCTTGCCGGTGGCCGAGACCTTGAAGCGCTTCTTGATGCCCTTGTGGGTCTTCATCTTCTGGCTGGGCATGGCTCATCAACGCCTTGGAACGGCGGGCTGGAGGTCGTCGGGTCGGGAGCGGGGCAAGCCGCAGTGCGCCGCCGTGGCGACGGCCGGCCAGGAGCCATCCGAGCGGCTCCGGGCCCCGATCCAACCGGAAGCCGAGGGTCGCGGACCGACCGGCGCGGCCGGTACCCTCGGGCGAGTCGCACAATGTAACACAGCGCCCCCGGGCCGGCCAACCCTTTTCCGAAGCCACCCCGCAAACTCCCGATCGACCTGCCGGAACCCTTACGAAATTCGCGGTTTCCGCACGATCGTCTCCCCGATCACTCCGGCGGCGCGGCGGCTGGACCGACGCCAGCCCGATCCTCCGGAGCCCCAGCCCGGGAGCCTGACGAGGGGGGCCACCCGGCGTCGCGCGTCGCGACGACCGGATCCTCCACGGCCCCCAGGGCCGGGCGGACCGCCCGGACTGCCAGGAGCGCCGCGGCCGTCCCGTCGGAAAACTCCGGCGGGAGCAACTCGGGTGGCCGCCCCGGCCGCCCCGCGGCCCCGGGGATCCCGAGCAGGAGCCGCCGGAGGATGGGCCGCCGGTTCAGCCACCGCTCGGCGAGGATCGGCAGGTTGATCCCGGCCAGCAGGCTGACCGCGAAGACCAGGGGCGGGTGTCCCAGGCCCGCGCGGTGGACCGCCATCCGCGAGCCGGCGGTGAAGAAGACGTGCAGCAGGAAGATCGTGTAGGCGTAGGAGCCATAGAAGGCCAGGCTGCGCACGGTCGGGAACCACCGCACCATCAGGAGGTTCCCCGTGAGCCCCACCAGCGTCGGAACCATGGACCGCGCCAGGGAGTCGCTCGACAGCTCACCGAACCAGGCCCCTTGCTGGGCCGAAACCCCGAGGGCCAGCCCCACGGCACTGGCGGCCAGGATGGCCGGATGGAAGAGCCGCGCCGGGAACCGCAGGATCCCGCAGCCCAGCAGGAAGAACGGCAGCAGGAGCGTCGCCTGAGGCGCCGAGAACTCCGGCGGGGCCCACGCCGTCCCGTACCGCACGACCACCAGCGAGGCGAGGAAGGTCAGCAACCAGCCTGGGAACCGACGCAGGACGCCCAGGGCGTCGAGGACGCTGGCCAGCAGGAAGATCAGGAAGATCGCCTGCAGGAACCAGAACTGATCAAAGCCGCGGAGAAACGCCTCGGGCAGGCCCGAGAGGGTCGGCCGGAAGTTGACCCCCGGCACGGCCATCCGCATCAGGTATTGCAGCGGCATCACGCAGAGGAACGGGAGCAGGAGCCGCGCCGACTTCCGCCGCACGAACGCCGGGAGCGCGCCGGTGGCGACGGGGGTGAGCGAGTAGACGAGTCCCGAGATGACCGAGAACAGGGGCAGCCGCAGGCAGGTGAACGTCTCGTAGAAGTAGCGGTACGCCGACCGGTCATCGACCCGCATCCCGGCCTGCGAGGTGCTGCCGATGACGTGCCCCGCCACCATCAGGAGGATTGCCAGCCCGCGCAGGCTCTCCACCCGCGGGTCCTTCGCCGGGCGACCGACCGGGACGGGCCCGGCGCCGGGAGAGGGCGGGCCCGACACGAAACCCTGGACATTCAATTTTGACATTGAATGACCTCTGTTTGGACTCGTTGGCGAGTCAACTCGGGGCAGGATCGTATCAGGACGGAAACCGGCCTATTCCATTCGGACCCGCCGAGAATCCAAAAAAAATCGCGAGGGCGTCCCGGCGTCCCGCGACCGGGACGGAGCGGGCCGCTCCGGGGGGTAGCGACGGGGGATCGGACGCCGATCCCGCAGCGCGCAGCGGGCCCCGTTGCCAGGCGCGACCCGGCGGCGATGGGTTCCCGCGGCGAGCCGACCGGAAGGGCGCGGTCGGCGCAAAAAAAAGGCCCGGCCGGGGCTCAACGGGGAGCACTCCGGCCGGGCGAGGCTGGGCGGGGCACGGGGCCGGGGTGGTCGCCCGCGGTGCGGACGACCAGCGCGGACCCGGTCGGGCGCATCACACGACCCGAGGGGCCACCAGCGCCGTCATCCGCTTGCCTTCCATCGAGGGCGACTTCTCGACCTTGGCCACGTCTTCGAGGAGCTGGAGCACCTCGTTCATGACCCGGCGGCCTTCATCAATGTGAGCCAGCTCACGGCCGCGGAACAGGACGTTGACCAGCACCTTATCCTTGTGCTCGAGGAACTCGCGAGCCCGCCGGACCTTGACGCGGATGTCCTCGTCTCCGGTCTTGGGGCGGACCCGAATTTCCTTGATCTGGATCTGGTGGGTCTTCTGCTTCGAGGTCCGCTTCTTCTGCTCGTACTTGAACTTGCCGTAGTCCATGATCTTGCAGACCGGCGGCCGCTCACCGGGAGCGACCTCGACGAGGTCCAGGCCCGCCTCGCGGGCCATTTCCATCGCCTTGCCGGTCGGTGTGACGCCCAGCTGGGTGCCGTCGGCGGTGATCAGGCGAACGGGCGAGATGCGGATCTGCTCGTTAACGCGCAGGCCTCGGTCTGCCGGCTGCTGTGTGCGATCGAAGGGGCCGATAGCGTCCTCCCCGGGGACGGATTCAGGTCAAAAACTGCCTGGAGGCACGGCCCGGTCCGTCTCAGGAACGGTCCGGATGCGCGACCTCGCCGCGAGCGACCCCCGCCTCCGTTGACAGAGCCGTCGCGCGCCGCAGTCTAATCCAGAGGATTAATCGCACTCGACAGGTCGAGTCAAGGCATTTCCGACCCCCGTCGCCCGGTTTCCACCCCGGACCGGCCGCCGCGACGCCCCGCCGCCTCACCCCACGGTCACGAATCCGGTCCGCCTCGGGTCGGTCAGCGTGCCGATCGAACGCGGATCCAGGTTCGCCAGACCCCGCAGCACGTTGCGGCCCGGACCGCCGTCGAACGTGCTGGTCATCCGGGCCGTCAGCCGCAACCGGGCCGGGCCGAGGGTCACCCGGTCGTCGGCCTCGGCCATCACCAGGTCGAGGGCGTACGCCGACACCTGGGCCCGGACGGCCACCTCGACGCTGTCGGCCCCCGCGTCGGTCCGGACGAGCACCTGGCGGGCCTCCAGGCCGTCCAGGGCCACCCGGTCGTCGCCACGGCCGGTCTGCAGCACCGTCGAGCCGAGCACCTGCACGCCATCGAGCTGGACGAGGTCCGCGTCGACGTCGCGATCGCCGGCGCCGGTGTCGATCGTCAGCGAGCCGGCCGTGAGGGCGTTCTGGTACGCCACCCGACCGATCGCGCCCGACTGCCGCCGCAGCTCGGGCGGCTCGGCCGGGCGCTGGGGGAAGTCGAGGCCGCCGGTGCGGACCCGCTCGACGCTCACCCGGTCGGCCCCCGAGCCGGCCAGGATCGTGAGGAAGCCGGCGAACGGCAGGTCGCGCGACCGGCCGGCGACGGCGACCGAGTCGTCCCCGGCCCCGAGCGAGACCAGCACCCCGCCGGTGACGCCCCGCACCGTGACCGGGCCGGCGGTCCACCCGCCCCCCGGCGCCCGGAGCCGCTCGCCGGCCGAGCCCCGGACGACGAACGTCGCGGCGGCCGTCTGCTCGACCACCACGGCGTTCGGCCGGCCGTCGCCGACGACCTGAAGGTTGCCGTCAATCAGGCTGAGCGTCACGTCGCCGGCCAGCGGCACGCGGGCCTCGAGGGCCTCCGCGACCGGCCGGCGCCGCCGGGTTCGGGGGCGCATCGCTGGGACTCCTGGGCAGGTTCGGGGTAGATCGCGGCCGACCCTCAGTCGGCGTTGATCGAGTAGACGATGGCCGGGCCCTTGCGGAGGGTGCCGATGAACTCGTACCAGACGTCCTCGGTGCCGCGGCGCGGGGGTTTCGGCATGTCGGGGGAGCTGAGGTTCACCTCGTCGCGGGGCGGGCCCCAGTAGCCGCGCAGGTCCACCGCCGAGAGCCGGGCGATGTTCACCCGCGACGGGCCGTCGTCGACCTCCAGGTCGAACAGCTCGCGGTCGGGGACCCGGCTGTTGGTCATCACGACCGAGAGCCGCTTGCGGATCTCGACGGTGCTGCTGCTGATGTTCAGGCCGTCGCTGACGGGGGCGCTGACGATCAGGCTGTCGAGGCTGACCGTCGAGTTCGTGACGTCGAAGCCGTCGTCGCCGGAGGCGGTCGATTCGACGGCCGCGACCCGCCACTCAGTGCTCTGGAGCCCGAGCAGGGAGACGGCGTCGATGTCGTCGCGGAGGTTGTCCGGGCCGTCGCCGCCGCGGGGGTCGGTGCGGCCGACGGCGTTGAAGATCAGCCGGTCGGCGACGAACCGCGAGCGGCCGGCGGCCGGCGAGATGTCGTTGGTCACGCCGTCCTTGGTGGCGCTGCGATACGTGCCCAGGAAGAACACGCCGCCGTTGTTGCCGAGGCTGGTGGGCCGGTTGCTGGCGTCGCAGCCCTGAAAGGTGACGGTGTTCGCCTTCAGGCCCGAGCCGCTGTCGAAGATCAACGCCGAGGTGTCGAGCAACCGCGTCCGGGCGATGGTGCCGTTGCGGATCAGGACCGTGACGCCGTCCTCGATCGTGAGCGTGACCCCGCGCTGGACGTGGACCTCGCCGTCGATGACGTAGGTCGTGCCCTGGCGGAAGGTGGTGTTGCGGGTGATGTCCGACGTGATCGTCGTGTAGACCCCCGCGCTGGGCGACTCGATGACCCGCACGGCGGTGGCCGCCGGCAGGCTCACGATGGCCGGGGTGCTGCCGGCGGTGCGCAGCGACGAGCCTGCCGGGACGCGGAGCGAGTCGCCCAGGCGCACCACGGCGGCGCGGCGGTCCTGCGGCAGCGGGGTGTACACGAACGTGAGCGTGTCGGTGGCGACCCGGGGCGAGTTCCGCTCCAGGGTGGCCAGCCGCAGGGTCCTGTCGAACAGGACCGGCAACTGCGGCGGCGAGCCCGTCACCGACACCGGGTCGGAGTACTGGACGAAGAACCGCAGGAACGGCAGGCCGGCGCCGGTCGGATCGACCGTCTCGGTGGTGACGGCGACGACCGCCGCCGGGCGGGTGGCCGGGCTGGCGAACGCCCGGAGCGCGGCGTCGCGGGCCGCGTCGGGCACGTTGCCGACCCGGAAGACGAAGGTCACGGGCGCGGCGTCACGCACGGCCGGGGAGCCCGAGGCGCTCCAGAGCGCGGTGAAGGCGTAGAGGCCCGCCGGCCCCCCTGCCCTGGCGAACCGCTCCTGGGTACCGCCGACGCCGAGGCTCACGGCGATCGTGCGGTGCAGCGGCAGGTCGTCCGAGACGGCCAGGTCCAGTGGCAGCCGGATCGTCCCGCCGCGCGGGGCGACGCTCTGATCGGTCCTGGCCCCGACCCGGACGTCCTGGCCGAAGCTCTGGAGATTCAGCTCGAGGTTCCCGCCCACCGGGCGGAAGTTCGGGACGTTGCCCCGGCCGTCCCAGTAGGTCAGGCCGGAGAGCACCTGGAGCTGGAGCGTGGCCCCGGTGGGGATGTCGACGGCGCTCACGCCCACGTCCGTGCCGACGCCCCGGCCGGTCGCGGCCAGGTCGTAGGCGTAGGCCGGGCGGCCGTTGAGCATCGTGAACCGGTAGCCGTAGGCCGACTCGCCCGTCTGCACGACGGCCACGGTGGCATCGGGGGCCGCCGGGGCGGGCCGCACGGCCTGCGTCCCGACCAGCGCCGGAGCACTGGCCAGGTGGGCGAGACCGGGGCGGATGGCGAGGACGAACCTGGCTTCGAGCGGCTCGGCGTGGGGCTGCCAGCGCAGCCCCTGGCGGCGTGATCGCTTCATCGGAGCATCTTCCCTTCTCGGACGCGGCGTCGGGTCACCAGTCGGGGCGACGGCGACGGCCCCGGGGTGACCGGGACCGCCGCCGACTCCGGACGCGTTAGCGGGCGATCGCCCTGCGGGCGACCGTCCGGGTGACGGTCGGCCGCGCGGCCGGGGCGAGGACGAGCCTGGCCCCGTTGACGGCCACGCCGTTGCCGCCGCGAGGCGCCACCGAGCGGCCACCGATCAGGGCTGCCGGGGCCCCGGCGAACGTCTGGAAGGTGAACTGGTACTGCCCACGCCCCCGGCCGATCGAGCCGATCTGCACGGTGCCGATCGACGAGCCGGCGTTCGTCTTCGACCCGATCGCCACGGTCCCCGTCATCGCCGGCAGCGAGCCGGCGGCGAAGTTGCCCGCGCGAGTGAGGCTGGCCAGGCCCTGCGGCAGGCCGAGCATGCCCTGGACGCTCAGGTTGCCCAGCGTCCTGAGGCCGCCGGTCGAGAGCGTGGCGTTGCCGCCGACGGTCACATCACCGATGGTCACGGTCGCCGGCGCCACGAGGTTCAGGCTGCCGGGCGCGGAGACGTTCCCGATCTGGGGCGTGGTGGCCCGCAGGTCCAGGTTCGCCCCGGAGCCGCCGACGCGGACGTTGCCGACCGAGGTGCCTTCGAGGTTCAGCCGCACGGTGGTGCCGGCCGGGGCGTTGTTGAAGGACAGGTCGCCGACGGGTCCGATCGAGGCGAACGTCAGGTCGATCGGGCCGGTGGCGTCGATCGCGACCCGGCCGAAGGGCGCCCGGGCCGGCGTCGCGGCGGCCGTGGCCACCGCGGTCGGGACCGAGGCCAGGGCCACCGAGCGGATGATGATCGGCGTCGGGGTCGGCTTCACGACGGGCCCGGTCACCCGGAACTCGGAGCCGGTGATGGCGCCCCGGAGGCTGATCGAGCCGAAGTTCGTGGCCGCCTTGAAGGTGCTGTCCTGCACCGAGCTGCCGTTGATCGAGCGGGTGTTGACGTTGACGTTCCCGATGGCGCCCAGGAACGCCTGGAACTCGCTGGCCACCACGCCGTTGCCGTCGACGCCGCCGTGGACCGTCGCGGAGATCGGGCCCAGGGTGCTGCCGTAGATCTTGGCCGTGTTGATCGCGTCGAAGCCGTTGGCGTTGGCCGTGGCGTCGAGGCTGGCAATCTGGCCGACGTTGGGCGTGGCCGCCTGGATCCGGGTGTTGAACAGGCCGTAGCCCTGGTCGGCCCCGCCCTCGCCCCTCACGGCGCCGATGGTGCCGTAATTCGCGTCGTACGAGCCGCCCGAGATGCCGTCGCCCTGCACCAGCGAGATGCCCGTGATCGAGCCGAGGTTCTGGTGGGCGACGACCACGGTGTTGTACAGGCCGTCGAGCCAGCCCAGACCGGTGACCGAGGTGATCGAGCCGGTGCCGTTGCGGGTGATGAACCGCGAGGTGTCGATGCCGCGGCCGCCGACCGAGCGGCCGACCACGGGCCCGATGGCGGCGGCGACCACGTTCGAGTCGAAGATGCCGGCGCCGTCGAGCTCGCCGAACTCGCCGTACGAGATCGCCGTGAGGCTCGCGATCGTGCCGCCGGCCTCGATCTTGACCTGCTCCATGGCGGGCCCGACGTGGGTCCTGGCGTCAATGGCCCCGATGTTCCGGCCGGCCACCAGGCTCACGTCCGAGAGGCCGAACTCCTGGATGCTGCCGAAGACGGTGATCGGCCCGAGGTCCCGGTCGGCGACCAGCGAGACTGACTCCATGCCGCCGTCGACGAGCTTGATGGCGCCGATGTCCCGCGCCCGGATGGCGCTCAGCTCGATGCCGCCGACGGCGATCGTGATCGGGCCGATGTCGCCGCCGGCGACGATCGAGGTGCTCTGCATGCCCAGGTAGGGCGTGATCGCGCCGATGTTGCCGCCGGCCTGGATCGAGAGCGACTCGAGCGCCCCCTCGACCGTCGTGAGCGTGCCGATGTTGCCGCCGACCTTCAGGTTGGCGTCGATGCCCCGCACGCCCTTGAGGTTGCCGAGGTTCGTGCCCGCCTCGAAGTGGCCGCCGAGCAGGCCATTGCTGGCGGTGACGTCGCCGATCGAGGTGCCGGCCTCGGCCAGGAAGCCGCCGCCGAAGCCGTCGGCCGTGAGGTTGCCGATGCTGGAGGCCGAGTCGAGCGTGATCGTCGCGATGCCGTCGACGTTGAGGTCGGCGATGCCGACGCTGGCGCTCGAGTTGGAGAGCGAGCCGGCGAAGGTGCCGGGCAGGTAGAGCGGGTCGATCGTCGACTCGCGAGTGGAGCCCGAGATGCCGCCGCCGGCGTTGATCTGGCCGGTGATCAGGGACCCATCACCGAGCGGGAAGCCGATGTTCAGGTGGCCGGCGATGTTGATGAAGCCGTTGAAGGTCGACGGCATGTTGATCGCAAACGGCTCGGTCGCGTTGCGGGTGGTGATCTCGCCCGAGATCGCCGCCACCCGCACCGAGCCAATGCTGTCGGCCCGCAGCGCCGCGGCCATGTTGCTCCGCAGCCCGAGCACGGTGCCGATCCGGCCCGAGACCTCGATCACGCTGCGGAAGTCGTTGGTCACCGACAGGTCGTACGGGTTGCCGGTCACGGCGCTGATGGCGCCGTTGATGACCAGGGTGTCGATGCTGCCGGCGCGGATGCCGCCGAAGTCGATGCCGCCGGTGACCGGCTTGTACATCGTCGAGTCGAGCGACTGCTGGTTGTTGGTCGTGTTGATGCGGTCGATGTAGGGCGCCTGGCCGGGGTCGAGCGTGATGTTGCCGATGTCCACGCCGGTCAGGGCGATCGAGTGCACGATCGCGGCGCTGAGCTGGATGCCGCCGAGCGCCGTCACCCGCGTGGGGCTGCCGACCGTCGAGTCGGCCGTCAGCGTCGTCACGTTGGTGTAGGCGCCGCTGTAGATCTTGTTGAACGCCGGCCCGGCATTGGGCAGCTCATTGGGGGTCACGACGACCTGCACGCCGTTGTCCTTGCCGAGGCCCAGCAGGGTGATCTTGCTGGCGTCGGCGTCGTTGGCGGCCAGGCCGGCCAGGTCGATCTGGAACCCGGACGTCGCCGGGTTGGCCACCGGGCCGGTGACGCTGACCCGGACGGTGTCGCCGTCGGCATCGGTCCACGAGACGTCCTGGTAGACCTGCCCCGGGACGATCGTCATCAGGCAGCGGGGCTCCAGGGCATCGATCGGCCCGAGCGGCCGGGGGCGGGCCGGGCGCGACCGCGCCGTGAACATGGACCGACGGACCCGCCAGGGGAGGCTGTGGTGTCGCATGGGTGTGTACCAGGTTGTGCGGATCACACGGGGCCATCATCGCCCGGTGCTGAGCATGGGTGCGGACGCAGCGTCATGCCGGCCGTCGTCCTCATCAGGAGAGGACACGAACGGCACGATAGCCAATCCACAAACCCCGATGCAACTTGGTACAGCCCGCTAAACGCGCAAGCCGGGCGGACGGTTCGCCCTAAGGTGAAGGCCCGCCACGCGAACTGGCCAGACCCAAAAATGACATCGACCGGTGGGAGGTCGTCCCACCGGTCGATCTCATGGGCGGTGCGGTGCCCGTGCGGCGGGCCCGGTGGCTCAGTACGCGTGCTGCTCGGCCCCCTCGTCGGCGGCCGGGGGCGGGGCCAGGCTGGTGACCTGGCGCATGGTGCGGGCGTCGCTCTCGGCGCGGATCTGGGCCACGGCGTCGGCCAGCGTCATGGCGCCACGATCGCCGTCGAGGCGGTCGCGGTAGCTGACCTGACCGGTCTCGGCCTCCTTGGCGCCGACGACGAGCATGACCGGGATCTTCTCGAGCTGCGCGTCGCGGATCTTGGCCCCGATCTTCTCGGGCCTGGAGTCGAGCGTCGCCCGCAGGCCGGCCTCGCGGAGCGCCGCCAGCACGGTCTGGGCGTAGTCGGCGACCTTGTCGGAGATCGGCAGCACGCGCACCTGCTCGGGGGCCAGCCAGAGCGGGAAGGCGCCGGCGAAGTGCTCGATCAGGATGCCCATGAACCGCTCCATCGACCCGAACGGGGCCCGATGGATCATCACCGGCCGGTGCGGCTGGTTGTCGGCGCCGATGTACTCCAGGCCGAACCGCTCGGGCAGCACGTAGTCGATCTGCACGGTGCCGAGCTGCCACTCGCGGCCCAGGCAGTCGCGGACCAGGAAGTCGGCCTTGGGCCCGTAGAACGCCGCCTCGCCGGCGGCCTCCACGAAGTTCAGGCCCATCTCGACCAGCACCGTGCGGATGTCCTCCTCGGCCCGACGCCAGGTGTCGCCGGCCGCGCCGGCGTACTTCGGGTCGTCCGGGTCGCTGCGGGAGAGCCGCACGCGGTAATCGCCCAGGCCCAGGCTGGAGAGGACGTGCTGGGTCAGCTCCATCGTCGAGCGGAACTCGGCGCGGACCTGGTCCTCGGTGCAGAACAGGTGGGCGTCGTCCTGGGTGAACCCGCGGACGCGGACCATGCCGTTGAGCTCGCCCGACTGCTCGTAGCGGTACACGGTGCCGAACTCGGCCAGCCGCACCGGCAGGTCGCGGTAGCTGCGGGGCTGGGCGGCGAAGATCTGGGTGTGGTGCGGGCAGTTCATCGGCTTCAGGAGGTACTCCTCGCTGACGCCGTGCTCCATCACGTAGCCCACCCGACCGGCCGGGTCGAGCTGCCAGTACGGCCCCGGCTCGATCCGGGCCTCGGCGAGCAGGGTCTTCTGGGTCGGCTCGTCCAGGTCGCCGCGCTCCAGGCCGGCGACCAGGGCCATCGCCGGGTCATTCAGCAGCCGCAGGGGCGGAAACTGCGAGTCGCGGTAGTACGGGTAGTGGCCGCTGGTCTTGTAGAGCTCGATCTTGCCGATGTGCGGGGTGTAGACCGGCTCATACCCGCGCTTCAGGAGCTCGTCCTTGAGGAAGTTCTCCAGCAGGCCGCGGACGGTCGCCCCCTTGGGCATCCAGAGCACCAGGCCCTGGCCGACCATCGGCGAGATGGTGAACAGGCCCAGCTCCTTGCCGATCCGGCGGTGGTCCCGCTTGCGGGCCTCCTCGATCCGGGTCAGGTGCGCCTCCAGCTCCTTCTTGTCGAAGAACGCGGTGCCGTAGAGCCGCTGCAGGACCGGGCCGTCGGTGCGACTCTTCCAGTAGCTGCCGGCGATCGACATGAGCTTGAAGGCGCCCACCTTGCCGGCGTGCGGGATGTGCGGGCCGCGGCAGAGGTCGACGAACTCGCCCTGGCGGTAAAAGCTCAGCACCCCGCCATACTTCGGGTCGCTGAGCTCGCCGTCGATGTGCTCGACCTTCAGATCCTGCGCCAGGTCCTCGCAGAACTGGCGGGCGTCGGCGACCGGCAGGGAAAAGCGCTCGAACGGCTCGGCCGCGGCGACGAGCTTCGCCATCTCGGCCTCGATGGCCGGGAAGTCGTCCTCGGAGAGCGAGCGGCCGGGCAGGTCGATGTCGTAGTAGAAGCCGGTGCCGGTGGTCGGGCCGAAGGCGAGCCGGGCGCCGGGGAACAGCCGCATCACGGCGCGGGCCATGACGTGCGCCGTCGAGTGCCGCAGCACGCCCAGGGCCTCGGGGTCGCGGGGCGTGAGCACCTTGAACTCGAGCGGCCCCTGGCCATTTTCGAGCGGGCGGTCGAGGTCGACGATCGTGCCGTTGACGACGGCGGCGATGGCGGCGTCGGCCAGCCGCTTGCCGATCCCCTCGGCCACGTCCCGGGGCCGGGTCCCCTCGGGAAACTCCTTGATCGACCCGTCCGGCAGCTTCACTTGCAACATCGGTCCGACGGCCCCGCCTTCGCGGCCGGGCCTCCCCTCTGCGAGATACCCGGCGATCGCCCCCCCGACCCACAACGCCGGTTCGGGCGCCGCCGAATCGACCAGGGTACCCCCCCGACCCACCGGTGCCAAGACGCCCCGGCCACTGGTCCGGACCGGCCGATGCGGGCGTGGCGGGGGCGGGGACCGGGCGGGTAAGATCGCGGGGGCGTGGGTGGGCCGGCCCGGTGGGCGGCACGCCCGTCGGGCTCCGTGGCGGTTCTCTCCCCAGCAACCGGACGGGAAAGGTGGGTCGCACGATGGCAAGTTCAGGCGACGGCGATCGGATCACGCGGCGCGGGTTCGTGGAGACGGCCGGGGCGGGCCTCGCCGCCACGACCCTCGCGGGTCGGGCCCGCGGCAGCACGACCGGGGCCGCCGACAAGATCAAGCTGGCCCTCATCGGCGCCGGCAGCCGGGGCGGGCAGCTCCTGTCCGAGTTCCTCAAGTGCGACGACTTCGTCTTCACCGGCGTGGCCGACGTCGACGACGAGCACGCCGCCAGCACGGCCGACCGGATCGAGAAGCAGTCCGGCAAGCGCCCGAAGACCACCCGCGACTACCGCGAGCTGCTCGAAGGCGACCTGGTCGACGCCGTCGTGATCGCCACGCCCGACCACTGGCACGCCCAGCCGACCATCCACGCCTGCCGCGCCGGCAAGCACGTGTACGTCGAGAAGCCCCTGGCCCACAACGTGGCTGAGGGCCAGGCGATGATCGCCGCCGGCAAGAAGCACGACCGCTTGATCTACGTCGGCACCCAGCAACGCTCCAGCGAGAACTTCCAGAAGGCGGTCGACGTCGTGCGCTCGGGCCGCCTGGGCAAGGTCTTCTGGGTCCAGACCTGGAACTACGAGAACATCAGCCCGGTCGGCATGGGCCCCGCCGAGGAGACAGCGCCGCCCTCGACGGTCGACTACGACCGCTGGCTCGGCCCCGCGCCCGAGCACGCGTTCTCGAAGAACCGCTTCCACCTGCTCTTCCGGTGGTACTTCGACTACGCCGGCGGGATGATGAGCGACTGGGGCGTGCACCTCAACGACATCGCCCTCTGGGCCCTCGACAAGCCCGGCCCGAAGACCGTCACCGCCACCGGCGGCATCCTGACCACCAAGGACGACCGCGACACGCCCGACACCCTCCAGGTCGTCTACACCTTCGACGACGGCGCGGTGCTCACCTACTCGATGCGCAAGGGCAACGGCCTGAAGTTCCTGGGCCGCGAGTACGGCATCCTCTTCTGCGGCACTGACGGCAGCCTGGTCCTGGATCGCTCGGGGCACGAGATCATCCCCGAGAAGGTCGTGCTGCCCTACGGCATCAAGCAGGTCAAGGGGGACCGCGAGCTGCGCAAGATCGAGCTGGAGGCCTCGTCGTTCAAGGCCAAGGACGACGGCCTGCCGGCGCACGTGGCCGACTTCCTGGCCTGCCTCCGCGACCGCACCCGGACGCCGAACGCCGGCGTCGAGACGATCCACCGGTCGACCAACACGACGCACCTGGGCAACATCGCCTACAAGCTCGGCCGCACCCTCACCTGGGACGCTGCCCACGAGACCTTCCCCAACGACCCCGAGGCGGTGGCGCTGCTGAAGCGCACCTATCGCAAGGGGTACGAATTGCCCGAGATCGGCTGATCCCCATGACCCAACTGCTGCCGGGACCCAGGCCGAGGCTGCTCGGCCTGGTGTTCCGCATGCTCGGACCCATCATCGAGATCCTGAGCGTCTTCGCGCTCCTGCGCTTCCGGGGCCGCGGCCTGCGGCTGGCCGGGGTGCCGGTCGAGACGCTCTGCTTCCTCGGCTTCGGGCTGGGTCTGGTGCTCGTCTTCGCGGGCCTCTGGCTCAGCTATGCCAGCCCGCGGCGGGCCCGGCCGGCACCCCGCTACGACCTCGACCTCGGGACCACCGCCGAGGCCGACTCCGACGAGCGGGTAATCTGAGCAACATCGCTGGCGGGACCGATCGCCGGGATGAGATACTGTTGCCCTGGACGCCGCGTCGCCCCGTCGCCCCGCCTGGGCAGCGGGGTGGCGCGCGGCCGATCTCAGCCCGTCCCGCTCGCCACGGCCGGCTTCGACCCATCCGCCGGCCCGGTGATTCCCCGGCAGCCCCATGAGCCTGACGTCTCACGACCACCCCGAGCCGTTCACCGGCCCCGGACCCGACGCCGGTGCGACCTCCCACCCGCGCCAGGCGCGGCCGTCGCCCTATCGCTACTACGACCTGATCCTGGGCGGATTCGTGGCCGTGCTGCTGCTGAGCAACCTGGTGGCGGCCCCCAAGCTGATGCAGGCCGGCCCGTGGACCATCGGCGCCGGCGTGCTCTGCTTCCCGCTGAGCTACCTCTTCGGCGACGTGCTCACCGAGGTCTACGGCTATGCCAGGGCCCGCCGGGTCGTCTGGGTCGGTTTCGGGGCGCTGGTCTTCACCGCGATCGTGACCCAGGGCGTGCTCGCCCTGCCGCCGGCCCCGTCGTGGACCTTCCGCACCGAATTCAACAGCGAGCCGGTCCTGCTGTCGCGGCAGGTGGCCTGGGAGCAGGTCTTCGGCGGCACCTGGCGGGTCGTGGCCGCGTCGATCGCCGGGTTCTTCGCCGGCGAGTTCCTCAACAGCTACACCCTGGCCCGGCTCAAGGTCCTGACCCGCGGGCGCTGGCTGGCGGCCCGGACCATCGGCTCGACGGTCGTCGGCGAGGCCGCCGACAGCCTGCTGTTCTACCCGCTGGCGTTCCTCGGCACCTGGCCGACCGGCCGGGTGGTCGAGGTGATGGCCACGAACTACCTGCTGAAGGTCGGCTGGGAAGTCCTGGCCACCCCGCTGACGTACCGCCTGGTCGGCTTCCTGAAGCAGGCCGAGGGGGTCGACCACTTCGACGACCGGACGAACTTCACCCCGTTTACGCTGGCGACCTAGGCTGGTGGCAGGCCCACGCCTCGACCCCGCCCGGGTGCAACCCCGGGGCCTCGGCCCCTGCCGCTGCCCCTGGCCGGTCGAGGCTTCCGAAGGAGACTGAGCAAGCATGTGCGGCATTGTCGGCTACACCGGCCCCCACGACGCGGGCCCCGTCCTGCTGGCTGGGCTGCGCCGGCTGGAATACCGCGGCTATGACAGCGCCGGGCTGGTGACGCAGACCGTCGGCGGCGGCCGGCTCCAGCTCCGCAAGCGGGCCGGCCGGGTCCATGCGCTCGAGGACGCCGTCCGCGACGAGCCGGCCCCGGGCACCTGCGGCA